>NZ_JBEYCF010000070.1:0-30397 GCF_040632605.1 Streptomyces sp. NPDC019224
GGGGGGGGGGGGGGGGGCGGCCCCGCCCCCCCCCCCGCACGCCCCGCTCAGAACGGCACGGTCAACTGCGCCTGCACGTGCGCTTCCAGGACACCGGCCATGTCGGTCGCGCCGCCGCTCAGCAGCCACTGGGTCTGCAGACCGTCCATCAGTGCGATCAGCTGCTGGGCCGCCTCACCGGGGTCGATGTCCTCGCGCAGCACGCCCTTCTCGCGTGCCTCGGTGTAGGAGACGGCCGTGGTCAGCACCGAGGCGCGGTACCTCTCGACGAAGTAGGCGTGGGCCGGGTGGTCGGCGGATGTGGCCTCGGCGGACAGGACGCAGAACAGCTCGACGATGCCGCGCCGCCGCGCGTTGAGTGCCGCGAGGGCGACCAGACGGCGCAGCCGGTCGACGCCGGTGGGGCGGCCCGCCTCCAGCCACTGGCCGTCCACGGCGTCGCGGTGTTCCAGGACCGCGAGCAGCAGGGACTCCTTGGTCGGGAAGTGGTGCAGCAGTCCGGGATGCGAAATGCCGCAGCGGGTGGCGATCACCCGCAGCGAGGCACCCCGGTAGCCGGCCTCGCCGAACATGGCCATGGCCTGATCGAGGATCTCCTCGCGTTTGGCCCGGCCCTTGGCGTAGCCACGCCGCTCCCCGCCGGTCACTCGCCACGCTCCCCGGTCGTCTCGGCAGGACCCGCTGCGTACGTTTGCATATTACTTACTTACCACTAGGTCGGGATTCGGCGTACGGTGTCACCGAAGCGCGGCCTCCGCTATCGCCCGATGAGATCGCCCGATGAGAACGTCGCCGACGTCGTGAAAGGAACTCCCGTGGGCTCCTCCCTGCCCTATCTCGACCCCCGCCTGTCCGTTCCGGAGCGCGTCGCCGACCTGCTCGGCCGGATGACGCTGCCCGAGAAGGTCGGCCAGATGCTCCAGCTGAACGCCAAGGACGGGGTGCGGCAGCACATCGAGGACATGCACGCGGGGTCGATCCTGCACGCCTCGCCCGAACGCGTCCTGGAAGCCGCCGAGCTGACCCGGCGTACCCGGCTGGGCATCCCGCTCCTGGTCGCCGAGGACTGCATCCACGGGCACTCGTTCTGGGAGGGCGCCACGATCTTCCCCACCCAGCTGGGGATGGCCGCGAGCTGGGACCCGGAGCTGCTGGAGCGTGTGGCGCGGGCGACCGCCGTCGAGGTGGCGGCGACCGGCGTCCACTGGACGTTCTCGCCGGTGCTCTGCATCACGCGGGACCTGCGCTGGGGCCGGGTGAGCGAGACGTTCGGCGAAGACCCGTTCCTCATCGGCGAGCTGGCGTCGGCGATGGTGCGCGGGTACCAGGGCGAGGGGCTCGACGACCCGACCGCGATCCTCGCGTGCGCCAAGCACTTCGCGGGCTACTCCGAGACCCAGGGCGGGCGGGACGCGAGCGAGGCCGACATCTCGCGGCGCAAGCTGCGTTCGTGGTTCCTGCCGCCGTTCGAGCGGGTCGCCGAGGAGGGCTGCCGTACGTTCATGCTCGGCTACCAGTCCATGGACGGCGTCCCCATCACCGTCAACGACTGGCTGCTGGGCGAGGTGCTGCGCGGCGAGTGGGGTTACACCGGGACCCTGGTGACCGACTGGGACAACGTCGGTCGCATGGTGTGGGAGCAGAAGGTGTACGCCGACCACGCGCAGGCGGCGGCCGCCGCGGTCCGGGCGGGCAACGACATGGTGATGACGACGCCCGACTTCTTCGAGGGCGCGCAGCAGGCGGTCGCGGCGGGGCGGCTCGACGAGGCCGACATCGACGCGGCGGTCGCGCGCATCCTCACGCTCAAGTTCGAGCTGGGTCTGTTCGAGAACCCGCGCCACCCGGACCGGGCCCGGCAGGAGGCGGTCATCGGCAGTGCCGGGCACGCCGAGCTGAACCTTGAGGTGGCCCGCCGCTCGCTGGTGCTGCTGACCAACGACGGCACCCTGCCGCTGGACGGCGGTTTCGCGGCCGGGGCGGACGGGCGCGCGATCGCGGACGCCGGCGCCGCACCTCGTACGGTGGCCGTGATCGGCCCCAACGCGGACGACGCGCAGACCCAGCTCGGGGACTGGGCGGGTTCCTCCGGCCAGGCGGACTGGCTGCCGGACGGCCATCCGCGCGCCATGATCCGTACGGTGCTCGACGGCTTCCGGGAGCACGTGCCCGCAGGCTGGTCCGTCACCCACGCGCGGGGCGCCGAGATCCTGACGGTGGGTCCGGACCCGGAGGGCGCCTTCTTCCCGGACGGGCAGCCGCGCCCCGAGATCGTCGTCCCGGCCGAGCCGTCCGAAGCGCTGATCGCGGAGGCGGTCGCCGCGGCGGAGGCCGCCGACCATGTCGTCGCCGTGGTGGGCGACCGCATCGAGCTGATCGGTGAGGGGCGTTCGACCGCGACCCTGGAGCTGATCGGCGGCCAGGTCGCCCTGCTGGACGCGCTGGCCGCGACGGGCAAGCCGTTCACCGTGGTGGTCATCGCCTCCAAGCCGCTGGTGCTGCCGCCGTCCGCGTACCGCGCGGCGGCGATCGTGTACGCGTTCAACCCGGGCATGCAGGGCGGCCGCGCGGTGGCCGAGCTGGTCCTCGGTCTCCTGGAGCCGTCCGGGCGGCTGCCCGTGTCCTTCGCGCGCCACGCGGGGCAGCAGCCGACGTACTACAACCAGCTGCGCGGCCAGCACGGCACGAGGTACGCGGACCTGACGCAGCGGCCGGCGTTCGCGTTCGGGGAGGGCCTGAGCTACACGACCGTCGACTACGCGGACCTGGAGGTGCCGGTCGACGTCCTGGGCCCGAACGACACACTGCGGGCGCGCGTCGTGGTCAGCAACACCGGTGAGCGGCCCGCACTGGAGACCGTACAGGTGTACGTGAGCGACTCGGTCACGTCGGTGACGTGGGCGGAGAAGGAGCTGAAGGCGTACCGGCAGGTCCGGCTGGCCCCGGGCGAGTCGCGCGAGGTCGTGGTCGAACTGCCGGTGTCCGTATGCACCTTGGTGGACGCCGGGGGCCGGCGGGTCGTCGAGCCGGGCGCCTTCGAGCTGCTCGTCGGCCCGTCGTCGCGGGACGAGGACCTGCTGAGGGCGGGTTTCACCGTCAAGGGCTGACGTTCGCCGGCGGGCGGCCGGGTGTCAGGGTCCCGGCCGCCCGCTGCCGCGCAGCCGTTCGAGGTCCGAGGGGCGGACCTGGATGACGAACAGGGCGATCAGCGCGGCGGCGACGGCGAAGGCCGCGGCGGCGAGGAAGGCGGTGGAGACGCCGGATGCCAGAACCTGGTCGCCCCAGGTCCCAGGAAGCTGCCCGGTCCTGCGGAACTGCGCCAGCTGCGCCGGTGTCGCCTCGGCCATGAACCTGGGCACCTGGTCGGCCGCCTCGTTGCGGCTGGCCGTACCGAAGACCGTGACGAGGATCGACAGGCCGAGCGATCCGCCCACCTGCTGGGTGGTGTTGAGGATGCCGGAGGCCGCGCCCGACTCGTGGGGCGCGACGCCGGAGAGCGCCATCAGCGTCAACGAGACGAACTGCAGGCCCATGCCGAGGCCGAACACCAGCACAGGCCCCAGGAGACTGCCCAGGTACGTGCTGTGGACATCGGTCCGGGTGAGCCAGCCGAGCCCGACCGCCGCGAGCACCGCTCCCGTGACCATGAACGGCTTGGGACCCCAGCGCGGCAGCAGCCGGGAGGCCAGTGCGGCACCGATGGCGATGATGACGCTGACCGGCAGGAAGGCGAGCCCTGTCCGCAAGGGGCTGAAGCCCAGGATGTTCTGCACGAACAGGGTCAGGAAGAAGAACATCCCGAACATCGCCGCCGCGAGGCTCAGCATCATCCCGTAGGTGCCCGCGCGGTTGCGGTCGCGGAACATCCACAGCGGGGTGACGGGCTGCCGGGACCGGTTCTCGATGGCGATGAACAGGCCGAGCAGCACCACCGCCGCGGCGAACGCGGCCAGGGTGAGGGGGTCGCTCCAGCCTTCCTCGGAGGCGCGGATGAAGCCGTAGACCAGGCACACCATGCCCAGCGTCGCGGTGAGGGCGCCGAGGACGTCGAAGTGCCCCGGCCGGCGCTCGGACTCCTGGATATAGCGGCGGGCCGCCACCACGATCAGCACGCCGATCGGCACATTGACGAAGAAGATCCACCGCCAGTCCAGCCATTCCACGAGCAGACCGCCCGCGAGCAGCCCGATGGCACTGCCGCCCGCGGAGACGGCCGCGAACACACCGAAGGCCCTGTTGCGTTCGGGGCCTTCGCGGAACGTGGTCGTGATGAGCGAGAGCGCGGTGGGCGAGGCGATCGCGCCGCCGACGCCCTGCAGGGCACGGGCGGCGAGCAACTGCCAGGACTCCTGGGCGAGACCGCCGAGCAGGGAGGCGAAGACGAAGAGGGCGACGCCGCTCATGAAGACTCTGCGCCGCCCGAGGATGTCACCGAGCCGCCCGCCCAGCAGCAGCAGACCGCCGAAGGTCAGGGTGTAGGCGTTGATCACCCAGGACAGGCTCTCGGTGGAGAAACCCAGCGAGGTCTGGATGTGCGGGAGCGCGATGTTCACGATGGTGATGTCGAGGACCACCATCAGCTGGCACGAGCAGATGACGAGCAGGGCGATCCCGCCGCCTCGCCCCTTCCGAGGGGTTTCGGTGGCCTGCGGGGAAGTCGCGCGGGAGCCAGTCATCGGTTCATCGGCCGCTCGTGTCGTCAGTGAACACGATCGTTCACCCCCCCGACGTTAGACCTGCCCACGGGCCGTCGCCAATCGATCTCCGGGCACGGCGGACGGCCCCCGGTGCCGGCGGTCCCCGGACCGCCGGCACCGGCGCGGACTCACTCGAACGCTGCCGCCGCCTCCCTCAGCGCCGCCGCCACGGCCTCCGGGGAGTCGGGTCCCGGCTCACCCGGGGTATAGGTCACCGACCGCAGCCGGCCCCGGAAGCGGAAGGAGCGGTGGCGCTCGAACAGCGGCCAGGAGACGGGTGACTTGCGGTCGACGCCGACGCTGATGCCCTGGAACGGCGCCATGCCGATGAGCTGGTGCACACTGGGCATAGCCGCCCGGACCTCGCCGTCGACGGCGACCGTGAAGCCCCAGCGCAGCCCCTGCTGCGCCGTGGCCGCGAGCCGGACGAGGTGCTCACCGGGCGCGAGCGGCCCGGCGTCGGCCTCGTGGAGCACGCCGTACTCGTTGTACGCGAAACGCAGGCGGCCGCCCTCCACGTACAGGCTGTAGCCGCCACCCTGGTCGCCGTGCGAGACGAGCACCCCCTCCCCCGGCTCCTCGATGGCGACGGTGACCTCGAAGGAGCGAAGGGAGACCAGCCGCGAGGAGCGGTAGCGTTCCAGCTCCGGGGTGCCCGGCAGCAGGGTCAGGGGAAGCGACAGCCGGCGTTCGGCCGGGTTGCGCCGGGCGAGGGCACCGCTGCCGTCGGGGAGCGGGAAGACCCCGTTGCGCCAGGCGGCCTTCTCCCAGGCCGCCGAGAGTTCCTTGACCAGGCCGGGGTGTTCGTCGGCCAGGTCGTGGATCTCGGTCGGGTCGGTCCTGATGTCGTACAGCGCCCACTCGGAGTCGTCGTACGGCGCGCCGGGACGGTGAAGGGTGACGAGTTTGCGACCCTCCCGGTAGTAGCTGCGGTTGCCGGTCATCTCGCAGTACTGCTCGGGGTGGGTGGAGAGGTGTTCCGGATCGGCCAGCACCGGGGCGAGGCTGACGCCGTCCGGTTCCTGGAGCAGGACACCGCGCCGGCGCTCGGGCCGCTCCGGACCGGCGAGTTCGAGCAGGGTCGGGGCGATGTCGGTGACGTACTGGTACTGCGGGCGCACCCCCGGGGTGAGCCGGCCCTCCCGGACTCCCCTCGGCCAGGACAGGACGAAGGGAACGCGCACCCCGCCCGCGTAAGTGTGACCCTTGTAGAGGCGGAAGGGGGTGTTGGAGGCCATGCCCCAGCCGCGCGGGTAGTGCACCAGGCTGCGCGGGCCGCCGATGAGCTCGGGGTCGCGGTCGACGTCGGGGGTCCAGTCACCGGGCAGGGCCGGGTGGTGGACGAACCGGCTGAAGTAGGAGCGGGTGCCTTCGGCGCCGCCTTCACCGGTGCCTCCGTTGTCGGAGGTGAAGACGATGACGGTGTTGTCGAGTTCACCGAGGGCTTCGAGGGTGGCGGTGAGCCGGCCGAGGTTCTGGTCGATGTTGTCGACGAGCGCCGCGTACACCTCCATGTAGCGGGCGTACAGCCGTTGTTGCTCCTCGGTGAGGCTGTCCCAGGCCGGTACGTCGAGCCCGGCCTCGCTGTTGCGTTCGGGGAGTTTGGTGCCGGGCGGGAAGAGGCCGTCGGTGAGCTGGGCTGCGAAGCGGCGCTCGCGCAGGACGTCCCAGCCCTCGTCGTAGCGTCCCCGGTGGCGGGCGATGTCCTCCTTCTTGGCCTGGAGGGGGCCGTGGACGGCGTTGTGCGCGAGGTAGAGGAAGAAGGGTTTGTCCGGGTCGTGGGCGCGCAGCGACTTCACCATGGAGATCGCCTGGTCGGTGATGTCGTCGGTGTAGTAGTAGTCGTCGGGGAACTCGTCGATGTCCAGCGGGCTGTTGTCGCGGACGAGCTGGTGCGGGTGGAAGAGGCTGGTGAGGCCTTCCAGGACGCCGTAGTACTGGTCGAAGCCCTTGCTCAGCGGCCAGTTGGCGCGGTCGTCGGCGGCGTTGGACGCGGAGTCGCGGACCAGGTGCCATTTGCCGACGGCGTAGGTGGCGTAGCCGGAGTCGTGGAGGAGTTCGGCGAGGGTGGGGATGTCGTCGGCGATCTCCATGCCGTAACCGGGGAAGCCGGGGTCGGAGTTGGCGACCATGGCGTAGCCGACGCGGTGGGGGTTGAGGCCGGTGAGGAGGGCGGCGCGGGCCGGTGAGCACAGCGGCATGGTGTGGTAGTTGCTCAGGCGTACGCCGTCCTCGGCCAGGCCGTCGAGGACGGGTGTGGGGATCTCGGAGCCGAAGGGGCCGATGTCGCTGTAGCCCATGTCGTCGACGAGGACGACGACGATGTTGGGGGCCCTCTCGCCCGGGGTGCGGGGCGCCGGCCAGGCCGGCTCGGAGGCGGCGAAGGTGCGGCCGATCCGGCCGGGGAAGCCGTCGTAGGGGTCGCGGCGGGTGCTGGTGGTCATCGGCGGGAGGCTCCGTCACGGGTCGGGGCGGGTGGCTGCACGGGGCGGGCGGTCATGCGAGGGCGCCCGTCCTCTCGGCTCGCTCGGCCCGGGCCGCCGGGGGGACGGGCTCGGGTACGGCGGCGAGCAGGGCGCGGGTGTACAGGTCGCGGGGGTGCTCGCAGACCTCGTCGGCGGTGCCGGTCTCCACGATCCGGCCCCGGTGCATGACGGCGATGCGGTGGCTGACCTGCCGGACGACCGCGAGGTCGTGGGCGATGAAGACGAGGGACAGGCCCAGGTCGCGCTGGAGGTCGGTGAGCAGGCCGGTGATCTGGGCCTGGACGGACACGTCGAGCGCGGAGACGGGTTCGTCGCAGATGAGGACGGAGGGCGCGGGGGCGAGCGCGCGGGCGATGCCGATGCGCTGGCGCTGGCCGCCGGAGAAGGAGCGCGGGTGGCGCCCGGCCACGGCGGGGTCCAGGCCCGCCAGTTCCAGGAGTTCCGCCACCCGCGCCCGGCGTGCGGCGCGGTCACCGATGCCGAACGCGATGAGGGGTTCGGCGACGATCTCGCCCACCGTCATGCGGGGGTTGAGCGAGGCGTAGGGGTCCTGGAACACCATCTGGACCTGGCGGCGCACCGCGTGCAGCGCCCGGCGCGAGGGCCGGCTGACGTCCTCGCCGCGCAGCCGCAGGGTGCCGCCGTCGGCGGTGTGGGCGTGGGCGAGGACCCGGGCCAGGGTGGACTTGCCGGAGCCGGACTCGCCGACGATGCCCAGGGTCTCGCCCTCCGCGAGGGTCAGCGACACCCCGTCGAGCGCGGCCACCCCGCGCTTGCGGGCGCCGCGTCCCCCGTACGTCTTGGTCAGGCCGGCCGCCTCCAGGACGACCGCGCCGGGGGCCGGGCGGTCGATGCGGGCGGGCGGGGCAGGGGCGGGCAGGGGTTCGGTGCGTCCGGCGGCGGGAAGGCAGGCCACCCGTACGTCGCCGGCCACCCGGGCGAGCGGCGGGGTGGCGGTGCGGCAGCGGTCCTCGACGAGGGTGCAGCGGTCGGCGAAGGCGCAGCCCTCACCGAGGAGGGTGAGGTCGGGCGGGCTGCCGGGGATGCCGGTGAGGCGGGTCCCGGACGGGGTGGCGAGGCGCGGCACGGCGGCCAGGAGCCCGGCGGTGTAAGGGTGGCGGGGGCGGGCGAGCACTTCGGCGGTGGGCCCGTCCTCGACGACGGTGCCGCCGTACATGACGAGGACCCGTTCGCAGGCACGGGCGACGACACCCATGTTGTGCGTGATGAGGACGAGGGCGGTGCCCATCTCGCGGTTGAGGTCGCCGAGCAGGGTGAGGATCTGGGCCTGGACGGTGGCGTCGAGCGCGGTGGTCGGCTCGTCGGCGAGGAGGATGTCCGGTTCGCCGGCGAGGGCCATGGCGATGAGGATGCGCTGGCGCTGGCCGCCGGAGAACTGGTGCGGGTAGTCGTCGGCGCGGCGGTGCGGCTCGGGGATGCCGACGCGGTCCAGGAGTTCGACGGTACGGGTGCGGCGTGCGGCCTTGTCGCGGTTGCCGTGGGCGCGCAGGACCTCGTCGATGTGCCGGCCCGCCGTGAGGACGGGGTTGAGGGCGGTCATCGGGTCCTGGAAGATCATGCCGATGCGGGCGCCGCGCACCGCCCGCAGTTCCGCGTCGCCGGCGGCGGCCAGGTCCCGGCCCTCCAGCCGGACGGTGCCGGTGGTGATGCGACCGGTGCCGGGCAGCATCCGGGTCAGGGCGAGTGCGGTGGTGGACTTGCCGGACCCGGACTCGCCGACGACGGCCAGGGTCTCGCCCCGGCGCAGGGTGAAGGAGACCCCGCGCACGGCCCGCAGCGGTGATCCGTCGGGGGCGGTGAACTCGACGCCGAGGTCGCGGACCTCCAGCAGTTCCTGGGTGGTCATCGGCGTATCTCCCGGTTGAGCGCCTCGGCGATGAGCGAGAGTCCGAGGACGAGCGCGGTCACGGTGATCAGGGGGCCCGCGGCGAAGTGCGGGGCCTGGGCGAGGTAGGGCATGGACTGGCTGAGTACGGCTCCGAGCGTGGGCTGCGGCGGCCGGACGCCGACGCCGAGGAAGCTCATCGCGCCCTCGATGAAGACGGCGACGGTCAGCGAGACGGCGATCTGCACGACGAGCGGGTCGGCCGCGTTGGGCAGGATGTGCCGGACCAGCACCCGGCGGCCCGAACCGCCGCTGACCCGGGCGGCGGTGACGTACTCGCGTTCCCGCTGCACCAGGACGCCGCCGCGCAGCAGCCGGCCGAACACCGGGACCTCGGCGAGGGCGATGACGAGGACGACGGGGATGCGTCCCGGGCCGAGGATCGCGGTGACGGCGAGCGCCAGGATCAGGCCGGGGAACGCGAGGAGCAGGTCGAAGACGCGCTGGACGACGGTGTCGGCCACCGGGTGGGCGGCGGCGGCCAGGGCGAGCAGGCAGCCGAGTACGGCGCCGGCGGGCACCGCGATCGTGATGATGCCGAGGTCGGTGCGGATGCCGTACAGCACCCGGCTGAGCAGGTCGCGGCCGAGGTCGTCGGTGCCCAGGAGGTGCCCGGGCGCGCCGAGTCCGGCGAGGCTCTGGCCGCTCTGGTCGGTGGGCCCGTGTCCGGCGAGCAGCGGTGCGAGGAGCCCGGCGAGGACCACGGCGCCGACGAGGACGAGGCCGGTGCGGGCGCGGGCGGTGGACAGGGCGGTGCGGTAGGGGTGGCGGGGGCGGGCCGTGCCGCGCGGTTTGCGGGCGGCCGGGGGCGGCGCGGCGGTGAGGAGGTCGGTCGTCTGGTTCATCAGGGTTACTCCCACCTGATCCGGGGGTCGAGCCAGGCGTACACGAGGTCGGTGAGCAGCTGGACGAGGACGAAGACGGCGACCAGGAGCAGCAGCAGGTCCTGGACGACCGGGTAGTCGCGGCGCTGGAGGGCCTGTTCGGCGAGCTGTCCGAGGCCGGGCCAGGCGAAGATCGCCTCGACGAGGACCGCCCCGCCGAGGAGGTTGCCGACCTGCATGCCGAGGAGGGTGACGACGGGCGGGAGGGCGTTGGGCAGGGTGTGGCGCCACAGCAGGCGGCGCGGGGGTATCCCGGCGGCGGTGGCGGTACGGATGCAGTCCTCGGCGAGCCCGCGTTCGATGCCGTCCTTGAGGTAGCGGCCGAGCACGGCGGCGCCGGGCAGGGCCAGGCAGAGCGCCGGCAGCACCAGGTACTGGGCGGCGAGGTCGGGGGCCGTCAGGAAGGCGACCCGGCCGCCGGGCGGCAGCACCGGGAGGACGACGGCGAAGACCAGGACGAGCAGGACGCCGCTGACGAACGGCGGCACGGCCAGGGCGGCGGTGGTGATCACACGGACGGCGGCGGTAAGCCACCGGTTGCGCGAGGTGGCCCCGAGCACGCCGAAGGCCGTACCGAGCACGACCACGAACAGGAGTGCGGCGAGGGTGAGTTCGGCGGTGGCGCCGAGCCCGTCACCGATGAGGTCGGCGGTCTGCCCGCCGATCGCGTACGAGGGTCCGAGGTCCCCCTTCAGCAGCGAGCCGATCCAGTGGGCGTACTGGGAGAGCAGGGGCGCGTCGAGGCCGAGCCGTTCGCGGATCGCGGCGACGGTCGCCGCGTCCGCGTCGGGGCCGGCGAGCGCGGTGGCGGGGTCGCCGGGGACCAGCCGGAGGATCGTGAAGATCAGGAAGGAGGCGGCGACCAGGACGAGGAGGGCGGACGGCAGCCGCCGGAGCAGGTAGCTGCGCATGTCACACCAGGTAGGCGTTGTCGAGGTTGAGGTAGGAGAACTTGTTGAGCGTCACGCCGTGCAGCCGGGCGGCGGAGACCTGGACCTGTCCGCGCACCACGAGGTCGATGAGGAACGCCTCGTCGAGCAGGATGGAGGAGATCTTTTGGTGCAGGGCGTTGGCGGCGGCCGTGCCGGTCTCCGGCTCGGTCCAGGCCTCCCGCACGACCTTGGTGTAGGCGGCGGAGCGGTACTTGGAGGTGTTCTTCGCCTCGTTGAAGGGGTACGCGCTGACGGCGAGGGTGGAAGGCTGCACCTGGGCGAACCCGTGCCCCAGGGACCACAGGGCCGGCATGCCCTGCGAGATGAGCTTCTTCTGCGCGGTGGCCCCGTCGGTGGGCTGGAGCGTGACGTGGACGCCGACCTGCTTGAGGTCGTACTGGATGGACTCGGCGATCGCCGTCTCGCCGGGCAGCGCGAGGTGCAGCATCGGGAATTCGAGCCTGCTGTGCCCGGCGGACTTCAGGAGTTGCCGGGCCTTCGCGGGGTCATGGGTGTAGTGGGTGCGGTTGGCCTCGGTGAAGGCCGGCGAGGACTTGGGCCAGGGCGCGGCGGAGGCGAGGCCGTACCCGCCGAGGGTCTGGGCGACCAGCCGGTCGCGGTCGACGGCCCACGCGAGTGCCTGGCGGACGGTCCGGTCGTTCAGCGGGGCGACGGTGGTGTTGACGCCGAGGTAGACGGCTCCGGCACCGGTGTCGTAGTCGGTGATGGTGAGGCGGGAGTCGCCCTTGACGACGCCGAGGCTCTTGCCGGGCACGTCGAAGGAGAGCTGGGACTGGCCGGAGCGCAGGGACGAGATCAGCGCGTCGGCCTGGGCTATGACCCGCAGCTCGACCCCGTCGAGGTAGGGGCGGCCGGGCTGCCAGTACGCGTCGTTGCGGGTGAGGCTCAGTCCGGAGCCGGGGCTCCACTTCTTCAGCCTGAAGGGGCCGGTTCCGATGAACTTCTTCCCGGCGACGGCGTCCTCGACGGATTCCGGATCCGCGATGATCATGAACTCGAACAGGTCGAAGAGGTTGTTCACCGGGTGTGCCAGCTTGAGCACCAGTTCATGGTCGCCGCGCTTCTCGAACCCGGTGACCGTGGCCGCCGTGCTGCGCAACTGAGCTGCTCTCACCGGGTTCTGAAGGTTCTTCACGGCGAAGATCACGTCGTCCGCGGTGAACTTGCGGCCGTTGTGGAAGGTGACGTCGTCGCGCAGCCGGAGCGTGATGCTGCGCCCGTCCTCGGCGTACGTCCAGGAGGTGGCGAGTTCGGGTTTCGGGTGGAGGCGGTCGTCGTAGCGGGTGAGGGTGTTGTAGATCAGCCGTTGCTGGAGGGACTGGCCGCTCTGGGAGAACAGCAGGGCGGGCGTGAGGTCGCTGTTGACGGCGACGTTCAGCACGCCGCCGCGCCGGGGTGCGGCGCTCGCGCCCTGCGGGGCGGACGAGGCGTCCGACACCGCCGAGCGGCAGCCCGTGAGCCCCAGGCCGAGGAGCAGCGCGCCGCCGCCTGCGGCGCGCAGCGTGGAGCGCCGGGAGGGACCGGAGGGCGTGAAGGGGTACAGCTCGGTCATCGATGCCTGCCTGTGACGGTGGGAAAAGGGAAGGTGGGGGCACGGCGGAGCACGTACGGGATTCGTTCCGTTGCGGGAGCAATGGAACGACGGGGATGCGCTGCGCGAAGGACACCCCGGTCCCAGGCCGCCGAGACGGCCGTACGGGATCGGCGCGGGGAGGCGTGAGGGGATCCCGCGGCGTGCGGGAGCACGCGAGGCCGTGCGGGAGGGAGGACCCCGGGTCTCAGCGGGTGGTCGCTACCGGTGAGATGTCAGCGGGGCGAGGGGCGCGGGCCTGGCGGCCGCGGTCCGGCTCAGCGGCGGGCGGCACAGACCGCGCTGGCCTGTCGACAGAGGTCGACGTGCCTGCGGGAGACGAGGCGCATGTCCGGGTTCACGGGAGCAATATGGCAGCGGCCTCGGCGGACGGTCAACCTGCGTTGTCCGCATTCTGGTACGGAGCGCTTTCCGCCCCTCCTCGGACGACTACCCGGCCGATACCGCAAGAGGGCTTCTGAACAGGGGATTCAGTGCGACGGCACCGGCCGCGACCGGGAGGACGGCCGTCCCGGCATGCGGACTGACGACGCGTTCGGGGTCCTGGCAGACATGCGAGTGGTCGACCGCGGCGCCCCGGATCTCCTCCAGGTACTCCGGGTTGACCAGGCTGGCGTGTTCGGTGACGACCACCAGGTCCGGGTTGAGGACGTCGAGCAGCAGGGCCGTCGCACGGCCGACCGCGCGGGCCCTTTCGCGCAGCAGCCGGTCGGCACGCCGGTCCCCGGCCGCCGCCGCGTCGACCACCAGGAAGGCGTCGGGCCAGGGCACGATGGAGCGCCGTACGGCGGTCCGCGCCATGGCGGTGTTGGAGACGGTCGCCTCCAGGCAGCCGGAGCGTCCGCAGGGGCAGACCGCCGTGGAGTCGGGCACGGGCAGATGGGCCACGTCCCCGGCGCCGGACCCCGGCCCCTGGTGCACCACCCCGGTGATGCCGAGGGCGGCGTCGACCACGTTGCCGATGAACAGGTGGACCAGGCTGCGCCGGGCCTCGGGCCGGCCGAACAGGATCTCGGACTGGGCGACCGCGCGGGCGTGGTTGTCGACGCGCACCTCGAACCCGCCCAGGCCACGGGCGAGTTCGGCGGCCAGCGGCCGGTCCGACCAGCCGAGCGAGGCGTGCCGCACGGCCGTGCCCGTGCCCGGGTCGACCCAGCCGCCTAGGGCGGCGCCCACCCCGAGCAGCCGCCTGCCGGGCGGGGCGTCGTCCAGGAAGGCGCGCAGCCCCTGGACGATCCTCGACGGCAGGTCCCCGGGGGCGAGGTCCTCGTGCGGGAGGGTGCGCCGGTCGAGGAGCCGGCCACGCAGGTCGAGGAGCCCGAACGTCGAGACGGGTACCCCGATGTGGACCCCGGCGACCAGGGGACCGCTGCTCTCCCCCGTGTGCAGGTCGACCGGGATCTGCGGCCGGCCCACACCGTTGCCGGCGCCCGGTTGGGGCAACTCCCGCACCAGGCCCAGCCGTACGAGGTCGGTGCACTGCCGTGAGACGGCGGCCTGGCTCAGGCCGGAGCGTTCGGCGATCGTCCGGCGGGCGACGGGCCCGTGGTCGAGGACGGTGCGCAGCACGGTGGCGGCGTTGGTCTCGCGCCTTGCGTCACCGGTCGCACGGAAGAGGCGGGGAGCGGCGGTCATGGGGGCCTTCCTTCGGTCCTGCGCCGGCGGGGCGCTCGCAACGTTACGGCGGCGTGAAATCGCACGGGGCCAATGACCCGGCTCGGCGACGACGCCCGGAAACCGCCGGGCCGAAAGGGTGAACTCGCAGGTCGAGCAAGGGATTTCGGCTCTTTTCCGGATGGTCCGCGACCCCGTGCAGGCGCCGATTGAACCACTGCCGCACGCCCTGCGGGGCGCCGGCGGGTGCTTGACGTACACGGCGGGGCGCTGCAAGTCTCCGGGACATGTTCGCGACGGCACTCACCGATGCGCGGCCCGCCCGCGCCGGCCGCCCCGCCCCGCAGCCCGTGTGTCCGGGCCGCTGTACCGCCGCCTGACCTCAGCGGCAGGCCCTGACCCTCACCGGCAGACATCTCACCGCACTCCCCCGCGCTCCCGTTCCGGAAACGGACACCTGCGCACGGTCGCTCCGGGCAACGCCTCTGTCTCCGCCCTGGGCGCGGCCCGCCCGAATTACTTCCTCTCCACAATTAATCAGCTCGCCGCCGGTCACGCCCCGCGTCCGACCGCCGCCGAGCACGTTCGCGAAGGGAATCCCCATGTCCTCCACCACCACCGCTCCCGCCCCCGCCGTCACCGTCCAGCAGCTGGGCGGCCGCATCGGCGCGGTCATCTCCGGTGTCCGGCTCGGCGGCGACCTCGACCCGGAGACGGTCGCCTCCGTCCGCGCCGCGCTCCTCGCCCACAAGGTCGTCTTCTTCCGCGGGCAGGACCACCTGGACGAGGAGAGCCACGAGGCGTTCGGCCGGCTGCTCGGCACGCCGGTCGCCCACCCGACCGTGCCCTCGGCCGACGGGCGCTACTCGCTCGGCATCGACTCCGACCACGGCGGCCGGGCCAACCAGTGGCACACCGATGTCACCTTCGTCCCCGCCTACCCGGCCTTCTCCGTCCTGCGCGCCGTCGTGATCCCCCCGTACGGCGGCAACACCCTGTGGTCCAACACGGCCGCCGCCTACGCGGAGCTGCCCGAGCAGCTGCGCACCCTGGCGGACGGGCTGCGGGCCGTCCACTCCAACGACTACGACTACGTCTCGGTGCGTCCCAACGCCCTGCCGGAGGCACTTCAGCAGTACCGGGAGGTCTTCACGTCGACGAAGTTCCTCACCGAGCACCCGGTGGTCCGCGTCCACCCCGAGACCGGTGAACGCGTCCTGCTGCTGGGCAACTTCGTGCAGCGCATCAGCGGTCTGAACGGCCGCGACTCGCGGGCCCTGGTCGACCTGTTCCAGTCCCACATCGAGCGCCCGGAGAACACCGTGCGCTGGGACTGGCAGGTGGGCGACGTCGCGATCTGGGACAACCGCGCCACCCAGCACTACGGCGTGGACGACTCCGACACCCACGAGCGCAAGCTGCGCCGCGTCACCATCGACGGTGACGTCCCGGTCGGCGTGGACGGCCGCTCCTCCACCCTGATCAGCCCCGAGGCCGTGCCGGACCCGTCCTTCGGCATCGCGTCGGGTGCCTCCACCACCGAGGCGCCGGCCGCGTGAGCGAGTACTCCACCACCCCGGCGGGCGGTGCCTCGGCGCCGCCCGCCGGGGCGCGTCCCCAGGTGATCGTCGTCCTCACCGACCAGCAGCGCTGGGACACGGCCGGGGTGCACGGCAACCGGGCCGGTGTGACGCCCGAGTTCGACCGGATCGCCCGCGAGGGCACCCTGTTCGAACAGGCCGTCACCGCCAACCCGGTCTGCGCGCCCGCCCGTTCGGCACTGCAGACCGGGCGGTACCCGACCGCGACCGGTGTCTTCCGCAACGGGCTGCCACTGCCCGGCGACATCCCCACGCTCGCCGGGGAGTTCGCGGCGGCCGGGTACGCCACCGGCTACATCGGGAAGTGGCACCTGGCCGGAGAGGACCACCCCGACGGCCCCGTCCCGCCCGGTCTTCGGGGCGGCTACGGCACCTGGCTCGCCTCGGACCGGCTCGAATTCACCTCGGACGCCTACCGCACGGTGGTGTACGACGAGGACGGGGAGCCGGTCCGGCTGCCCGGCTACCGGTCGGACGCGCTGATCGACGCGGCGATCCGCTTCGTCGCCGACCACCACGACCGCCCCTACCTCCTCTTCGTCTCCCTCCTGGAGCCGCACCACCAGAACCCCACTGACGACTACCCGGCGCCGGCGGGCTACCGCGAGCGGTACGAGGGCGCCTGGCTGCCGCCGGACCTGGCGGCGCTCGCTCCGGGGGCCGCGCAGGGCGGCGCCCACCGCCATCTGGGCGGGTACCTCGGACAGATCAAGCGGGTCGACGAGGGCGTGGGCCGGCTCCGCGACGCCCTGCGCGGCCTGGGCACCGCGGAGAACACGGTCCTGGCGTGGACGGCGGACCACGGCTCCCACTTCCGTACCCGCAACAGCGAGTACAAGCGGTCGGCCCACGAGGCCTCGGTCCGGGTCCCCTTCGCGATCACCGGCCCCGGCTTCACCGGCGGCGGTCTCGTCCGGCGGCCCGTCGGCACGCTGGACCTGATGCCGACGCTGCTGGCGGCCGCCGGCCTCCCGGTCCCGCCGGGTGTGCAGGGGCGCTCACTGCTGCCGCTGACCGGCGGCGGCCGCGATCCCGGCAGGCAGGATTCCGCTTTCGTCCAGATCAGCGAGGACCGGGTGGGGCGAGCGGTGCGCACCTCGCGGTGGAAGTACGCCGTGGAGGCGCGGGGCGCGGACGCCTGGAACGAACCGGACGCCGATCACTACACGGAGACGGAGCTGTACGACCTGGCGGCCGACCCGTACGAGCTGGACAATCTCGCCGGGCTGGAGTCGCACCGCGCGGTCGCCGACGAGCTGCGCCGGGAGCTGCTGGGCTGGCTGGAGAGAATCGAGGGCGCGAAGCCCGTCGTCGAGCGCGCCGCGGCCCGCGCGGCCGGGCAGCGGCGCGCGGAGTCCTTCCCGGCCGGAGCACCGTGGGAGGGGGTCCGGTTCGGCCATCGCCCCCGCCCGTGACCTGCGCCGGCCCCTCCACCACCCGGGGGGCCGGTGCACCTGCTAAGATCGTCATGCCGTTCAGCGTGTACCGAGGAGACCAGACATGGCAGGCGACGACGACATCTCCGGGTGATCCCGGAGCCCCATAGCCGCAGCGGGCGCCCAGGGCGCCGCCGCAGTGGCCATGTCGTTGTTCCCTCAGACCATTTCTCCGGGCCGTGATGTCTGCCGTCCCCGGATTCACACGCGAGGTCTCCGCATGTCCGACGCATCCCTCATCTGTTCGAACCTCTCCTTCTCCTGGCCGGACGACACGCCGGTCTTCTCGGGCCTGTCCTTCACGGTGGGCAGCGGCCACACCGGTCTCGTCGCTCCCAACGGCTCCGGCAAGAGCACGCTGCTCAAGCTGATCGCCGGCGAGCTGCGCCCGAGCGCAGGCTCCGTCACCGTCGCCGGCACGCTGGGGCACCTCCCGCAGAGCCTCCCCCTGACCGGTGACCTGTCGGTCGCCGAGGTCCTCGGCGTGGCCGCGGTGATCCGCGCACTGGACGCCGTGGAGTCGGGTGACGTGGACGAGAAGCACTTCGCCGTCATCGGTGACGACTGGGACATCGAGGAGCGCACCCGCGCCCAGCTCGACCGGCTCGGTCTCGACGACATCGCCCTGGACCGGAGCATCGGCACGCTCAGCGGCGGCCAGGTCGTCTCGCTCGGGCTGGCGGCCCAGCTGCTGAAGCGGCCGGACGTCCTGCTGCTGGACGAGCCGACCAACAACCTCGACCTCGACGCGCGCCACCGCCTCTACGACACGCTGGAGACGTGGAGCGGCACGCTGCTCCTCGTCAGCCACGACCGCGCGCTCCTGGACCGCATGGACCGCATCGCCGAACTCGGACGGGAGGAACTGCGCCTGTACGGGGGCAACTTCACGGCGTACGAGGAGGCCGTGCGGGCCGAGCAGGAGGTGGCCGAGAAGAACGTCCGCAACGCGGAGCAGGAGCTGAAGCGGGAGAAGCGCGAGATGCAACAGGCCCGCGAACGGGCCGAGCGGCGCGCGAGCAACGCGGCCCGCAACCTCAAGAACGCGGGTCTCCCCCGCATCTTCGCCGGGAACATGAAGCGGGGCGCCCAGGAGTCCGCCGGCCGCTCCGGCCAGACACACGCCTCCCGGGTCGGCGAGGCGCAGGCCCGTCTCGACGAGGCGGGGCGTGCGGTACGCGACGAGCAGCGCATCACGCTCGACCTGCCCGACACCGACGTGCCCGCCGGCCGCACCGTCCTCCTCTGCGAGCAGGTGCGGGTGCGCCTCGGCGGCCGGGAGCAGTTCTCCGGCTCGGGGATCGACCTCACCGTCCGGGGCCCCGAGCGCATCGCGCTGACCGGGCCCAACGGCGCCGGCAAGAGCACCCTGCTGCGCCTGGTCAACGGTGACCTGGAGCCCCACGACGGGTCGGTCAGGCGCGCCGACGGGCGGATCGCGTACCTCTCGCAGCGGCTCGACCTGCTCGACCTCGACCGCACGGTGGCCGAGAACTTCGCCGCGTTCGCCCCGCACCGGGAGGAGGCCGAGCGGATGAATCTGCTCGCGCGCTTCCTCTTCCGCGGCGACCGCGCCCACCTGCCCGTCCGGGTGCTGTCGGGCGGTGAACGGCTGCGGGCCACGCTGGCCTGCGTCCTGTGCGCGGAACCGGCCCCGCAACTGCTGCTCCTGGACGAGCCGACGAACAACCTCGACCTGGTGAGCGCCGGGCAGCTGGAGAGCGCGCTCGCTTCGTACCGCGGGGCGTTCGTGGTGGTCAGCCACGACGAGCGGTTCCTGGAGCGGATCGGCGTGGAGCGGTGGCTGAGGCTGGCGGACGGGGAGCTGCGGGAGACGGGGGCGCCGGAGACGTGAACCGCTGACGTGCCGTGCACGCCCGCGCCCGAGGCTCCGTGCCCGGCGGGCCCCGAACCGATCACGTCGGAGGTACCCATGACCGTTCCCACCCGTCCGTCCGCCCTGCTCGCCCACGACCTCGTCCGCACCCTCGGCACGAAACGCGTCCTCGACGGGGTGTCGCTCACCGCGTCGCCCGGCGACCGCATCGGCCTGATCGGCGAGAACGGTGTCGGCAAGTCGACTCTGCTGCGGCTGCTCGCCGGGGTGGACGAGCCCGACGCCGGGCAGGTCACCCGGCCCGCCGATGTGGGCTTCCTGCACCAGGAGATGCCCTTCGACGCGGACTCCACCGTCGCCGGCGTCCTGGACGACGCGCTGCGCGAGGCCCGGGCCGACCTCGCGGAGCTCGACCGGCTCTCCGTACTCCTCACCCGTACGCCCGAGAGCTCTCCGGAGTACGCGCAGCTTCTGGAGACGTACGGCCGGCGGCTCGAACAGGCCGAGGAACGGGAGTCCTGGGACGCCGACCGGCGCGCGGCCGTCCTGCTCGGCGGCCTCGGCCTCGGCTCCCTGCCGCACGAGCGGACGCTCCGCTCGCTCTCGGGCGGGCAGCGCGGCCGGCTGGCACTCGCCGCGCTGCTCGTACGGCGGCCGTCCGCCCTGCTGCTGGACGAGCCGACCAACCATCTCGACGACGAGGCCGCCGCGTTCGTGGAGGAGCAGCTGCGGACGATGCCGGGCCCCGTGGTGATCGCCGGACACGACCGGGCGTTCCTCGACGCCGTGTGCACGGACCTCGTCGACCTCGATCCGGCGGTCGAGGGGCCGGTGCGGTACGGCGGCGGGTACAGCGCCTACCTGGCCGAGAAGCGCGCGGAGCGGGCGCGGTGGGAGCGGCGGTACGCCGAGGAGCGGGAGGAGATCGAGGCGCTGCGCCGCTCGGCCGCGGTGACCGCACGCCAGGTCGCGCCGGACCGCGGGCCCCGTGACAGCGAGAAGATGGGGTACGGGCTGCGGGCCGGGCGGGTGCAGAGCCAGATCGCGCGCCGGGTGCGCAACGCCACCCGCAGGCTCGACGAGGCGGAGCGCCGCCAGGTCGCCGAGCCGCCCCGTCCGCTGCGGTTCCGGTACACCGCACGGGCCGAGCCGCCCGAGCCGGGCACGCTGGTGTCCCTGCGCGAGGTCCGGTTCCCCGGCCGGCTTGCCGTCGACCGGCTCGACATCGGGGCGTCCGAACGCCTGCTGGTGACGGGCGGCAACGGTACGGGGAAGTCGACGCTGCTCGCGGTGCTCGCCGGGCGGCCGGTCGCGCGGGGCGAGGTGACCCGGCGGCCCGGCCTGTCCGTCGGGGTGCTCGCGCAGGACACCGTGTTCACCCGGCCGGACCTTACCGTCGGCGACACCTACGAACGGGTGCTGGGCGCCGAGCGGGCCGAGCGGGTGCCGTTGGCCTCACTGGGTCTGCTGCACGAGGCGGACGCGGACAAGGCGGTGCGGCAGCTGTCGGCGGGCCAGCGCCGCAGGCTCGCCCTCGCGCTGCTGATGGCCCGCCCGCCGGAGCTGCTGCTCCTCGACGAGCCCACCAACCACCTCTCCCCCGCGCTGTGCGACGAGTTGGAGGAGGCGCTGGGCCCCGGGCCCGGCGCGATCGTGGTGGCCAGCCACGACCGCTGGCTGCGACGACGCTGGCGGGGGCGCGAACTGCGTCTGGGCGCTTAGCGGTCGCGGAGGCCGGGGCGCGGCGGCGCCCCGGCGGTTCCGTGCGCGCACTGCTCCCCCGGCGCCCGGCCGGCTCCCCCGGCGCCCGGCCGGCTCCCGCGCGGATCAGCGGCCCGGCGCGTCTTCCCGGGGTCACGGTGCACGTCCATCCGGAACCTCCGGCTGGGGGTGCGGATGAAGTCGTACGGTCCCGGGCCGGTGCCGTCCCGCAGTCCGACGTCACTCCGTCAGGCCCGCCGCCAGCGTGGCTCCCAGCTCCCAGCACGCCTCCGTGTCGGCCCTGGCCGGCTCGCCCGTCACCTTCACGGCGTCCGCCGCCCGGCGCCAGCCGAGGCCCGTCGTGATCGTCTCGATGCCGCGCACGGCGCCCGTGACGTCGTTGCCGCCGTGCACGTAGTAGCCGAAGGGCCGGCCCTGCGTGGTGTCGAGGCACGGGTAGTAGATCTGGTCGAAGAAGTGCTTGAGTGCCCCGGACATGTATCCGAGGTTCGCCGGGGTGCCGAGGAGCAGTCCGTCCGCCGCGAGGACGTCGGAGGCCGTGGCGGCGAGTGCGGCGCGCCGTACGACGCGTACGCCCTCGATCTCGTCGGTCGTCGCGCCGGAGACGACGGCCTCGAAGAGGGCCTGGCAGTTCGGCGATGGCGTGTGATGCACGATCAGGAGAGTGGGCACAGCACCGAAGCCTGCAGTGCCCCTCCCGTCGCCGCAAGCCGGGTACGGCTCGTGCGCGGTGGTGTCAGGAGCGGTGGCCGAAGAACTCGATCTCGGCGATCGCCACCCGGCGGTCCTCGCCGGTGCCGTACGCCGAGTCGACCGTGAGGCGGACCCGGACCGTCTGCGAGCCCCGGACGTCGAAGGTCTGCCGGCCGGCCTGGTCGGCGAGGCGGATCGTACGCGTGCTCCTGGTGCCGTCCTTCGCCGTCAGTTCGGCGATGATCCTGGCCGGCCGGGCCTGCGTCAGGAACTCGTCCTTGCGTGCCGACGTCCCGGAGAACACCACCATCTTCCGCATCCGCACCGGTGAGTCGAACTCGCACTCCAGGAACTCCCCCGCCCCGTCGCCGGTCTTCTTCGGCGCCCAGTAGCGGTTGTTGAAGCCGTCCACCGCCGCGCCGGCGGCGTGCCCCCGATGCCGCGCTGGAGCCGTGGCACGCGGAGGGCGGCATGGATTCCGGCGCACCCGTCTCGTCCTTGGCGAGGCCCAGCAGCCCGGACAGGTGCGGCAGCGCGAACCACACGGCGGCCGGCACGAGGAGCAGGGCGAGGGGTATCCCCAGCCGCGGCCCGGGCGCGCTGGATCACCGGGCCGAGCGCGGCGTTGCCGACCGTGCGCTGGAGGACCCCCATGCCGGCGGTGCCGACCACGTCGGTCCGTCCGGTGACGGCGGCCCGGAAGAGGTGGTGCGCGCCGGAGTCCGCGTCCCGGGTGTCCGAGGTGGCGGGCGCCTCGGCCGTCGCACCGTGCAGGTGGCCGGCCGGCAGCCGCTCGTGCTCGTCCCCGGTGTCCCGGGGCGGAGGGTGGCGGTCCCGCTCGGGGGCGTGCTCGTGCTGGTGGTCGTGGTCCTGTGCGTTCACCGTCATCTCCCCTGACCGCACCGGGCAGGCCCACGCCACGCGGTCGCGGCGGACCGCCCGCTCCTACCGGCCCTCCACCCTGGTGGACGCCCCGCTGCCCCGTCCAGCCCGGCACTGTCCGCCGCGGGGCACCGCCCGGTGCCTCTTCGGGCAGCGGGGTGGTACGGACGGCCTCCGGCGCCGTGCCACCGATCGGTCAGGAATCGAGAAGCGGGGCGGGGAGGCCGTCCCTAGCATGATCTTCATGGACATCACCATTCACACCAGCTTCCTCCCGCACGACGACCCGGAGGAGTCCCTCGCGTTCTACCGTGACACGCTCGGCTTCGAGGTCCGCAACGACGTGGGCCAGGGCAAAATGCGCTGGATCACCGTCGGCCCCAAGGACCAGCCCAGCACGTCGATCCTGCTGGCTCCGCCGGCCGCGGACCCGGGCATCACCGAGGACGAGCGGCGCACCATCACCGAGATGATGGCCAAGGGCACGTACGGCTGGATCCTGCTGGCCACCCGCGACCTCGACGCCACCTTCGAAAAGGTGCAGGCCGGGGACGCCGAGGTGGTCCAGGAACCGACCGAGCAGCCGTACGGCATCCGCGACTGCGCGTTCCGCGACCCGGCGGGCAACCTGGTCCGCATCCAGGAACTGCGCTGAGCGGCCGGACCCGCCGCCCGAAGGCTTACGGTCCCGTGACGTGCCGCGGCGAAAGCGCCTGACGGGGGCGCGCACGTCCTAGCGTGGCGTTCATGCGCGTACTTGTCACCGGCGGAGCCGGTTTCATCGGGTCGGAGATCGTCCGCAGTCTCACCTCCGCCGGGCACGAGGCGGTGGTACTGGACGCACTGCTCCCGTCGGCGCACGGCGCTGCCGTGCGCCGGCCCCCCGGGGACGACGGCGGGATGATCGTCGGGGACGTACGGGACCGCGCGGCCGTGGACCGCGCGCTGCGCGGGGTGGACGCGGTGTGCCACCAGGCGGCGATGGTCGGCCTGGGCAAGGATTTCGCGGACGCCCCGGAGTACGTGGGGTGCAACGACCTGGGCACGGCCGTCCTGCTCGCCGCGATGGCCGGGGCCGGGGTGCGGAGTCTGGTGCTCGCCGGGTCGATGGTGGTCTACGGCGAGGGCCGTTACTCCTGTCCGCGTCATGGCACCGTCCGGCCGGGTCCCAGGGACCGGGCGGACCTGGCGGCGGGCCGCTTCGAGCCGCGCTGCCCGGACTGCGGGGCCGCGCCGGCCCCCGGACTGGTCTCGGAGGACGCGCCGGCCGACCCGCGCAACGTCTACGCGGCGACCAAGCTCGCGCAGGAGCACCTCGCGGCGTCCTGGGCGCGGGCGACGGGCGGGAGCGCGGTCTCGCTGCGCTACCACAACGTGTACGGGCCCGGCATGCCCCGCGACACGCCCTACGCGGGTGTCGCGTCGTTCTTCCGGTCGGCCCTGGCCCGGGGCGAGGCGCCGCGTGTCTTCGAGGACGGCGGCCAGCGGCGCGACTTCGTCCATGTACGGGACGTGGCCGCCGCGAACACGGTGGCGCTGGAGGCCGTCGGCGCCCGCCCTCCGGGCGGCTTCGCGGCGTACAACACCGGCAGCGGCGAGCCGCACACGATCGGCGAGATGGCCGAGGCGCTGGCGACGGCCCACGGTGGTCCGGCACCCGTGGTGACCGGTGAGTTCCGGCTCGGGGACGTACGCCACATCACGGCGGACTCGCGGCGGCTGCGGGAGGAACTGGGCTGGCGGCCGGTGGTGGGGTTCGCGGAGGGCATGGCCGATTTCGCGGCGGCGCCGCTGCGGGAGGCCGGGGCGGGTCTGCCCGCCTGAGGCTCAGGCCGAAGGCAGCGTCACCTCGAAGCAGCAGCCGCCGTTGACGTTGCGGACCTCGGCCCGGCCGGCGTGCGCCTCGACGATTCCCCGCACGATGGCGAGCCCGAGACCCGCGCCGGCCGGCGGCGTACGGGCGTGGCTGCCGCGCCACCCCGTGTCGAAGACCCTCGGCAGGTCCTCCTCCGGGATACCGCCGCAGCCGTCGGTCACCGACAGGACCACACCGTCCCCCGCGCGGTGCGCCGCGACGGCGACGGTCCCGTCGGCGGGCGTCCGGCGGATCGCGTTGATCAGGAGGTTGCCCAGGACCCGGCTCATCTCCTTGCCGTCCACCTCCACGGGCACCTCCTCGATCCGTCCGCCGACCAGCCGCACCCCGTGTTCGCGGGCGAGCGGGTCCGCGCCGGCGAGGGCGTCGCCCACGAGGTCGTAGACGGAGACACGGGTCGGGGTCAGCGCGAGCGAGCCGGCGTGGATACGGGAGAGCTCGAAGAGGTCGCCGACCATGTCGTTCATCCGCTCCACCTCGGTGCGGATCTGGCGCAGGTAGCGCGGGGAGTCGACGGCCATGCCGTCCTCCAGCGCCTCGGACATGGCGCGCAGCCCCGCGAGCGGGGTGCGCAGGTCGTGCGAGATCCAGGCGACGAGTTCGCGCCGCGAGGTCTCCAGAGCGCGTTCCCGCATCCGCGAGCTGTCCAGCTTGGCACTGGTGGCGGCGAGTTCGCGGGTGAGGGCGGCGAGTTCGGCGGTGGCCGGGGCCTCGGGCGCCGCGAAGGTGCCGCCGTCGCCGAAGGAGCGGGCGGCCAGGGTCAGCTCGCGGCTGCGGGCGGCGACCCAGCGGCCGAGCAGCATCGCCGTGACGAGCGAGACGACGGCGGCCATGGCGACGACGGTGGTGACCACGGACAGGTCGTGCGGTGACAGGAACATCGCCCAGGCGACGGCCAGGGTCCCGGCGAGCATCGCGGTCACGGCCACGGCGGCCACGATGCTCAGGGAGACGACGAGCGAGCGGTGCCGGGAGAACCGCAGCGCGAGCGCCCCGAGCAGTCCCGCGGTGGCGGCGCCGAGGAAGGCGAAGAGGGCGATGAGGAGCAGGTCGGTCATCGCGGGGCTCCGGAGTTCCGCTCTTCGCCCGCGGACGGTTCCGGGGCCGCGTCGAGGCGGTAGCCGACGCCCCAGACCGTACGGATCAGCTCCGGGTGGGCCGGGTCGGACTCGACCTTCCCGCGCAGGCGGCGTACGTGCACCGTGACCGTCGACAGGTCCCCGAAGTCCCAGCCCCAGACCTCGCGCATCAGTTCCTCCCGGGTGAAGACCCGGCCCGGGTGGCGCAGGAGGAAGGCGAGCAGGTCGAACTCGCGGAGGGTGAGGGAGAGCTGCCGGCCCCGGCAGGTGGCGCGCCGGGCCGCCGGGTCGAGGACGAGCCCGGCGCCTTCGAGCGGGGCGGGCGGCCCGGCGGGGGCCGCGGCCGCCCTGGCGCGCCGCAGGACGGAGTCGACGCGCAGGACGAGCTCGCGCGGGCTGAACGGCTTGGTCACGTAGTCGTCCGCGCCTGTTTCGAGGCCGAGGATGCGGTCGTCCTCGTCGCCGCGCGCGGTCAGCATGATGACGGGCACCGGGCCCTGGGCCCGCATGCGGCGGCAGACCTCGAACCCGTCCATGCCGGGCAGCATGAGGTCCAGGACCGCCAGATCCGGCCGGCGGGCCGCGTACGCCGCGAGTGCGGCCGGTCCGTCCGCCGCGCGGGCGACGTCGTAGCCGGCCCCGGTCAGGTATCCGGTGACCACCTCGGCGACGGTCGGGTCGTCGTCGACGACGAGGACGTGACCGCGTGCCGGAACTGCGGGGTGCGGCCCGACCGCGTCCTTTGGGGCCGTCCGTGCCGCGGGCGCCCCGCCGGCGGGGGCGGAAGGCGGTGTGGGCGGGGTCGTCTGCATGGGACCACCCTGGCACCCGGGGCGGCCCGGCCGGAAACGCGGACGGGCCGCCACCGGGCGACGTCCACGTTTCGTAAGATCCGATGCCCGGAATGCCGGTTTCCGCTCCGTAGGGTGAGCCGGGTGATCCTTCCTTCCGATGATTCAGGACCCCATGCCGACCTCGTCCTGCCCTGTCTCGACGAGGCGGCGGCGCTGCCCGGCGTGCTGGCCCGGGTGCCCCGGGGCTGGCGGGCGATCGTGGTCGACAACGGTTCGACCGACGGCTCGGCCGATGTGGCCCGTTCGCTCGGCGCGACCGTGGTGCGCGAGCCCCGGCGCGGTTTCGGCGCGGCCTGCCAGGCCGGGCTGCTCGCCAGTGAGGCGGAGTTCGTCTGCTTCTGCGACTGCGACGGCTCGCTGGACCCGGCGCTGCTGCCCGGCTTCGTCCGCCGGGTCGCCGACGGCGAGTGCGATCTGCTGCTCGGCCGCCGCCGCCCCGAGGGGCGCGGCGCCTGGCCGCTGCACGCGCGGGCGGGCAACGCGGCACTGTCCCGGATGCTGCACCGCCGCACCGGACTGCGGCTGCGCGATCTCGGTCCCATGCGGGCGGGGCGCCGGGCCGATCTGCTGGCGCTCGGGCTCACCGACCGGCGCAGCGGCTACCCGTTGCAGATGGTGGTGCGGGCGGCCGACGCGGGGCTGAGGGTGGCCGAGACGGACGTCCCGTACCTCGCGCGTACCGGGAAGTCGAAGGTCACCGGTACCTGGCTGGGGACCTGGCACGCGGTGCGTGACATGCGGGCCGTGCTGGGCGAGCCGCCGGTCCGGGCAGGGGTGCCCCGATGAGCCCGGTGACGCCCGGCGCCGCCCCGGCCGGGGTGACGACCGTGCTGGTCATCGCGAAGGAGCCGCTGCCCGGACGGGTCAAGACGCGGCTCACCCCGCCCTTCTCCCCCGCCGAGGCCGCCCGTCTCGCCGAGGCTGCGCTCGCCGACACCCTGCACACCGTCGCGACCCTGCCGGCAGCACGGCGCGTCGTCGTCCTGGACGGGGCGCCCGGGCCCTGGCTGCCGCCGGGCATCGAGGTCGTGGAACAGGGCACGGGAGGGCTCGACGAGCGGCTGGCCGCCGCGTTCGGGGCGTGCACCGGGCCGGCCCTGCTGATCGGGATGGACACCCCGCAGATCACGGTGGCCGATCTGGCTCCCGCGCTGTCCTCCGGGGCCTGGGACGGATGCGATGCCTGGTTCGGACCGGCAAAGGACGGCGGTTTCTGGGCGCTGGGCCTGGCGGAGCCCGATCCCGGGCTGCTGCGCGGTGTGCCGATGTCCGTGCCGGAGACGGGGGCGGTGCAGCGGCGCCGGCTGGTCGACGCCGGGCTGGCCGTGCGGGACCTGCCTCGGCTGCGGGACGTGGACACGGCCGCCGACGCGGCGGAGGTCGCCGCGCTCGCACCGCACGGCCGGTTCGCCGCCGAGCTGGCCCGGACGGTCCGAACGGCCGCCCGATGAGCCGTACCGGCCGGGACCGCGGAGTGCTGGACCCCGCGCACCCGGACGCCGACGTCTGGGGCACCGACCCGTACGCCAACGCCCTGCGCAACGGGCACGGGCCGCTCTTCCTGCGCCGTACGGACGGCTGGCTGCTGCCGCTGGACGTCGAGCGCTGGTGTGCCGGCGCGGACGCGGCGGACATGTCGGCGCTGCGCCGCTGCGAGGGACCGGTCCTGGACGTCGGGTGCGGGCCCGGCCGGCTGGTCGCCGCACTGGCGGCGCGCGGCCACCGCGCCCTCGGTATCGACGTCAGTGAGGCCGCGGTCGCCCGGACCGTCCGGCTCGGCGGTTACGCGCTGCGCCGGTCGGTGTTCGACCCGCTGCCCGGCGAGGGGCGCTGGGGCACCGTGCTGCTGGCCGACGGCAACATCGGCATCGGCGGCGACCCGGACGGGCTGCTGCGCCGGACGGCGGACCTGCTGGCGCCCGGTGGACTGCTCATCGCGGAGACCGTGCCGCACGACATCGACGAGCGGGTCCGGGTGCGGCTGGACGACGGGAGCGCCCCGGCCGGGCGGGGCCCGGCGGGCCTCTTCCCCTGGGCCAGGCTCGGCACCCCGGCGCTGGTGGGGTACGCCCGCCCGCACGGGCTGCGCACCGTCGATCAGTGGGAGGCGGAGGGCCGCACCTTCGTCTCCCTGCGGCGCGCCCGGGCTCTCCGGACGACGAATGAGAGCGCCGAGAGCAGGAACAGCGCGGCCGTGATCAGCAGCCAGTTCCCCAGGAAGACGTCCGGGGACAGTCCGCTCGCCGGTTCGTAGCGCTCGGTCCGCCGCGTGATCAGCGGGAACCACACGAGCAGCAGCAGCCCGGACAGGAAGGCCGGCACCCGTACGTAGTTGACGGATGCCGGCCTCCGCTGTCCGAGGCGGCGGCGCAGCACCAGGTCCGCCGACACGTACAGGGGCACGAGCACCAGGTCGTGCACGAGGGCCGCGCCCACGAACCACGCGACGACCCCGAGCGTGTCGCCGGCCAGCAGGCGCACGCCCGCGTAGCCGGCGAGGGCGAAGGAGGCGGCCAGGAGTACGAGGTGCGTCGGCCCGGCCCCGTAGCGGCGGCGCAGGAAGGCGCGCGGGCCGGTCGTGTTCACAGCTCTCCGAAGGTCAGCCGGGACACCCATTTGGTGTTGAGTACTCCGGGGGCGGCGGGGACGATGACGCGGGCCGGGTAGCCGTGATCGGGGGACAGGTCCTCGCCGTTGACCCGCAGCGCCAGCAGGGAGCGCGGGTCGCGGACCTGGTTGTCCCGCAGGGCCGCCCGGCGGAAGGGGCCGCTGCGCTGCAAGGACTCCACCAGCACACCGGGCGGCCGGTCCGGGTATCCGGCGAGGGCCGCGAGGTCACTCAGCCGTACCCCGCGCCACCACTGGTCCGAGGTGGACCAGCCCTCCACGCAGGCGATGGGCAGGGCCGCGCTGTGCTGGTCCATGGCCAGCAGCCGGGCTCGGGTGAGCCGCAGGTCACCGGCCGGGCCACTGACGGTGAGCCACCAGCCGTCGCCGGTGTCCGCGGTGGTGATCCCGACGGCCGCGGCCGTCTTGTTGATCTGGAAGCCGTTGGGGCCAAAGCCCGGTTCGGCGGCGCCGCGCGGGGTGAGCAGGGCGAGGCGGCGCAGCGTCCCGTCGAAGCTCCGGCCGGCCGAGGTGACCAGCAGGACCAGTGAGCCCGCCCCCACCACGGCCAGGGCGCCGCGCCGGGAGAGGGTCGGCGGGGCGGGGGCGGGCGACTCCAGCGGATCGTCCCGGACCGGCCCGTTCAGCCCGCCCCGCCGCAGCACCCGTACGGCCTGCGGCACGCGCAGCCCCGCGTGGGCGAGGAACGCGGCGAAGAACACCCATGCCCCGTAGAAGTGCAGCGGGTAGAAGGAGCCGGGGAACAGGTACTCCAGCTGGATGTTGAGCAGCCCGGTGACGAACTCGAAGAGCGCCCCGCCCACCAGCAGGAGCAGCGAGATCCGTTCCAGGGCGTGGGCGAGGGAGCGGGCCGGGGGAAGGGTGAAGAGCCGGGGCACCACCGACCACAGTTTGGCCAGCAGGACGGGGACCAGCACGATGCCCACGGTGACGTGGAGTCCCTGCGTCAGCCGGTAGAGCCAGTGCGGTGAGGTGGGCCAGGAGAACAGGTAGAAGCCGAGCAGCCCCTTGTCCGGTGTCTTGTCGTTGACCGGGTTCAGGTCCGGGTTGTACGCGGCGTACGACAGCAGGCCGGTCACGAAGAGCAGAGTGATCCCGGCGAGCAGGACGAGGCCGAGCACGGCGGTGAACGGCACGCCGCGCACGGGGCTGCGCCAGAAACCGGGCGCCGACGGCAGTCGTGCGAGGAGGCCGGCGGAGCGCCGGGGCCGGGAAGCGGGGGGTGTCGGACCGTTCCGACGGGTGTCGCCCATACGCCTGACGCTATGCCGGGGGCGCCGGGAACCGGTGGGCGCGACTCCTGACGAAACGATGACGTCACCCCGCCGAACGTACGGCGGGGCCCTCGAATCTGACGGTTGTGTGACGCACCGGGCGGAATCCGCCGTCGCGGCGCTCAGGTGCGTACGGTGCCTGCTTGACGTCCTCCCCGCCCTGAAGAAGGGCGGGGATTTCTGGCTCACGTTGGCCGGGGACCCGCGGTCCGCCGGCTCTTACACGATCAGCACCAGCCGGGTTGAGACCAGCCCGGACCAGCATCACGCGGGCGGAGTTCTTGTCCCGGGGGGACGAGATCCCGCATGCGGTGCAGGTGTAGGTACGTTCCGAAAGGGGAAGTGCGTGCTTGGTTCTCGCTCCGCACGACGCGCAGTCCATGG
>NZ_JBEYCF010000071.1:0-29228 GCF_040632605.1 Streptomyces sp. NPDC019224
CAGCGTGAACGCCTTCTCGCACAGCACGTGCTTCCCGGCCTCCAGCGCCAGCGCGGCGGCCTCCCGGTGCGCGGAGTGCGGCGTGGCCACGTACAGGAGTCAGGGCCGCTCAACCGGTCCAGCAGCGCCTGACGACACCGCCGTCGACCTCGAAGTTGATCCGGCCGGCCTGGAACTCCATGGTGATGATCGTGCCCGGCGCGAGGGCCCGCACGGTGGTCCAGCCGTGCTCCCGGGCCCGCTGTTCGGCGGTCTCGGCGGTGAGCCCCACATACGCGCCGGTGGCGTCGCCGGGCTGGGCGGGAGGAGTCGGTATCGGTGCCATACCTCTCACCGTAGGCGCCCGGGGGCGCGGGCGGTAGCCGGGACCGCGCACGGGCGCATCGCATCCTCACGTCCCTCACCGGTCACGCTTGTGTCACAGGACCACGACACATGACCCCTCGGCCCCCTTCACCCGAACGCGCGATTCACAACCGGACGCACAGTAATCGCACAGGCTCGCAGACGATCACCGGACCGGGCCGCGGAAGGCGGGAAAAGGGGAGCGATTCCCTCTCGCGACGAGGCCGAATTCCCGGCCGGAAAACGTTCCACGAAGAGTGGCTTGGCCGATAATTCACCCTCCCTTATCGCACCCTTATCCCAAGGGCCTGGCAGGCCCGCCATCCGGCAGGCCCGCCCGCACACGGCGAACCGTATAGCGGACAACCCGCTTCCCCGCATTCCGGCCATCCGGGCTGCGCGCCGGGCTCGCCACCCCGGTACCGCCCCGGGCGCCCCGGACCCGCGCGGCCGGCTCCCTCCCCCTCCGCCGGCCGGTCCCCCACCGTACTCGCGCGCCCCCGGCCCCGATTCCGTACGGCTTCCCGCGTGACCCCGGCAGCGGCTCGCCCGTTGTCATCACTGAGCCGGGAAGCGCCCGGCGCACGTACCGAGTTCGAGGAGCCACCCGTGCCGCGCATGCTCGACGTCAGCGAGGACGTACGCGCCGAGATCGGCGACGCCGAAGCCGACCGGCTGCTCGTCGGCGACAACGCCCCGGGCAGTTACGACTGCACCTCCTGCCGCACCCCCGGCGACTCCGAGCAGGAGCGCACCAGCACCGTACTGTTCGTCGGCGACGAGACCGCCGTGCTCGCCTTCGCGCACGCCAGCTGCATCCCCTCGCAGGTCGTCCAGGTCGCCGAGGAGCAGCTCCAGGGCGCCGTCCGCAGCATCACCGGCGGCGAGCAAAGCGAACCGGAGCGGGTCGTCCCCGAACAGGCCGTCCTCGGCATCACCAGCGGCCTCGTCCTGATCGACGACGAACTGCACCCGGCCCTGGTCGTCGAGCCGACCGGCGCGATCGCCCGGCCGGGCACGGACGGCCGGGACGGCGACCAGTTCCTCCAGCTGCTCCTGGAGCAGGGCTTCCAGCCGGTCCACCGCATGGAGCAGGTGCCCGGCGTGCTGCACGGCTGGTCGATCCTGCTCGCCATGGGACAGCTGCACGCCGTGCTCCAGCCGGGTACGGGGGGCGGCTCCCCGGTCGCCTGGTGGCAGGCGCACGCGCCGCTCCAGGTCACCGAGGGCTGGCGCACCGCTGCCAACAAGTCGCAGACCGTGCTGGTCTACGCCGCCCCGGCGGGCTCCATCGGCCAGCAGCCCCGCGAGGACCTGCTGCGCGACGCGCTGGAGAAGGCGTCGGCCCAGGGGCTGCTGGTCGCCGCCGCCATGCCGCTGGCCGGGACCTGACCGTGGACCCGCAGCCGGCGCACCGACGGCGGACGGTCGTCTCTCCGACGGGTATTTCTGCGGCGGGCCCGCATCCGACGGCCGACGGGGTCGTTGGCACCTACGTGCACTCATACGACCCCTCCCACCAGCGTCCGAGGCCGATCCCTGCCATGCGTCCCTCACAGGCCCCCTCGGGCGGCCCGTCCCCCACGCCGATCTACGACGCGCTGTACTCCGAGTACCGTCGCTCGTCCCGGGCACTGCCGGGTGACCGGACCGGCGAGGAGAGTCTGGGCCTCCAGGCCCTCGGCGCCGGCCTCTTCGGCTCGCGTGCCCCGCTGCGCGGCCACTCGGGCCACTCCTCGCCCGGCGGCGCTGCCACGGCCGGGGCGACGGCCACGACGGGCGACCGCACCGGCACCGGCCCGCGCGCCGGGGGCCTCGGCGGCTGGCAGCGGGTGGGCCGCCACGCGGGGCGGAACCTGCCCGCGGCCCTGCCGCCCGGCTCGCGGGACGCCTGACCTCTGGTACGACGCAGCCCCGGACCGCTCGGTGATCGAGCGGTCCGGGGCTGCGTCGTGTCCCGCGCCCCGAAGGCGCGGCAAGGAGCCCTACTTCTGGCGGCCGCGCTTCTCGCGGACCCGCACCGAGATGTGGATCGGGGTGCCCTCGAAACCGAACTCCTCGCGCAGCCGGCGCTCGACGAAGCGCCGGTAGCCGTGCTCCAGGAAGCCCGAGGCGAAGAGGACGAAGCGCGGCGGCTTGGTGCCCGCCTGGGTGCCGAAGAGGATGCGGGGCTGCTTGCCGCCGCGGACCGGGTGCGGGTGGGCGGCGACGATCTCGCCGAGGAACGCGTTCAGCCGGCCGGTCGGGACGCGGGTCTCCCAGCCCTCGATCGCGGTCTCGATCGCCGGGACCAGCTTCTCCATGTGGCGGCCGGTGCGGGCCGAGACGTTGACCCGGGGGGCCCACTCGACCTGTGCGAGCTCCGTCTCGATCTCGCGCTCCAGGTAGTAGCGGCGCTCCTCGTCGAGCGTGTCCCACTTGTTGAACGCGAGCACGACGGCGCGGCCCGCCTCCACGGCCATGGTCACGATGCGCTGGTCCTGGACGCTGATCGTCTCGCTGGAGTCGATGAGGATGACCGCGACCTCGGCCTTCTCCAGGGCGGCGGCGGTACGCAGCGAGGCGTAGTAGTCCGCGCCCTCCTGGAGGTGGACGCGGCGGCGGATGCCGGCCGTGTCGATGAACTTCCAGGTGACGCCGCCCAGCTCGATCAGCTCGTCGACCGGGTCACGGGTGGTGCCGGCCAGCTCGTTGACGACGACGCGGTCCTCGTTCGCCACCTTGTTCAGCAGCGAGGACTTGCCGACGTTCGGGCGGCCGATGAGCGCGATGCGGCGCGGTCCGCCGGAGGCGGAGCCGAAGGACTGCGGCGGGGCCTCGGGCAGGGCCTCCAGGACGGCGTCCAGCATGTCGCCGGTGCCGCGGCCGTGCAGCGAGGAGACCGGGTGCGGCTGGCCGAGACCGAGCGACCACAGGGCGGTGGCGTCCGCCTCGCCGCTCTGGCCGTCGACCTTGTTGGCGCAGAGCACGACGGGCTTGCCGGCCCGGCGCAGCAGCTTGACGACGGCCTCGTCGGTGTCGGTGGCGCCGACGGTGGAGTCCACCACGAAGACGACCGCGTCGGCCGTCTCGATCGCGTACTCCGCCTGAGCGGCGACGGAGGCGTCCAGGCCGAGGACGTCCTGCTCCCAGCCGCCGGTGTCGACGACCTTGAAGCGGCGGCCCGCCCACTCGGCCTCGTAGGTGACGCGGTCGCGGGTGACGCCCGGCTTGTCCTGGACGACGGCCTCGCGTCGGCCGATGATCCGGTTCACCAGGGTCGACTTGCCGACGTTGGGGCGGCCGACGACGGCGAGGACGGGGAGCGGTCCGTGACCGGCCTCACCGAGCGCGCCCTCGACCTCCTCGGGGTCGAACCCCTCCTGCGCGGCGAGCTCCATGAACTCCGCGTACTCGGCATCGCCAAGCTCTCCGTGCTCGTGGTCCGAGCCGCCGGAGTGAATCTGGTCGTTCATGAAGTCCGTTCCTCTTTGCATCATCATCGATGGACCACGCCGCGCGCGGTCCACTACTCACGTCTTACCCGGTGCGCCCGGTGAGGCGCCCGGCGTGCTCCAGGTGGCCGGTCAGCCGGGCCTGGATGCGCAGCGTGGCCTCGTCGAGCGCCTTGCGCGTACGCCTGCCGCCCTTCTCGCCGGCTTCGAAGGCTTCTCCGAAGACGACGTCCACGCGACTGCGCAGCGGCGGCAGTGCCGTTATCAACCGTCCGCGGCGCTCGGTGCTTCCCAGGACGGCCACGGGGACGATCGGCGCACCGCTGCGGACCGCGAAGTACGCGAGTCCGGCGCGCAGCGAGGCGAAGTCTCCGTCGCCCCTGGTGCCCTCGGGGAATATCCCGAGCACCCCGCCGTCCTCCAGCACGCCGAGCGCGCGGGTGACGGCGGTGCGGTCGGCGACCGTACGGTCCACCTCGAGCTGGCCGATTCCGCGCAGGAACGGGTCCAGGGGACCGACGAACGCCTCTTTCTTGATCAGGAAGTGGACGGGCCTGGGCGCGGTGCCCATCAGCATCGGCCCGTCGATGTTGTGCGAGTGGTTCACCGCGAGTATGACGGGTCCGGAGGCGGGAACCCGCCAGGCGCCGAGGACGCGGGGCTTGAAGAGCCCGTACATCAGCCCGATCCCGATGCCGCGCCCGACCGCCGCGCCACGCGGCGAGGGCACGCTCGTGGCGTCGGTCACTTCGCGGCCCGCTTCTCCCCGACGAGGGTGACGACGCACTCGATGACCTGCTGGAGCGTCAGCTCGGTGGTGTCCACCTCGACCGCGTCGTCCGCCTTGGCGAGCGGCGAGGTCTTGCGGCCGGAGTCCGCGGCGTCCCGCTTGATCAGCGCCTCCTTGGTGGCGGCGAGATCGGAGCCCTTGACCTCGCCGCTGCGGCGGGCGGCACGGGCCTCCGGCGACGCGGTGAGGAAGATCTTGAGGTCGGCGTCGGGCAGCACGGTGGTGCCGATGTCGCGGCCCTCGACCACGATGCCCTTCTCCGCGCTCGCGGCGATGGTGCGCTGGAGCTCGGTGATCAGGGCGCGCACCTCGGGGACGGCGCTGACGGCGCTGACCTTGGAGGTGACCTCCTGGGTGCGGATCGGGCCGGAGGCGTCCTCGCCGTCGACGGTGATCGTCGGGGCGGCGGGGTCGGTGCCGGAGACGATGACCGGCTTGGTGGCGGCGGTCGCGACCTGGGCGGCGTCCTGCACGTCGATGCCGTTGTTCAGCATCCACCAGGTGATGGCGCGGTACTGGGCGCCGGTGTCCAGGTAGCTCAGGCCGAGCTGGGCGGCGACGGCCTTGGAGGTGCTGGACTTGCCGGTACCGGAGGGGCCGTCGATGGCGACGATCACTGCGGCCGGGGCGGTCCGGACGGCGGCGCTTACGGTTTCCACGGTGGTGGACACCTTCCTGGTGCTCGGGGCGGGCTGGACGGGACGCGTGAACCCGCCCCGGACAAGGTTACCGAGTGCCGGGACGGGTCCGACCACCCCTGTGGACAAGTGTGCGACCGGCGGCCGGCGCCACCGGCCTACGGGCGGATCGACCAGCCCCGCTCACGGAGGGCGGCGGCCAGGGCCGGGGCGGCGCTGGGTTCGACCATGAGCTGGACGAGCCCGGACTGCTGGCCGGTGGCGTGCTCGATGCGCACGTCCTCGATGTTGATCCCGGACCGGCCCGCGTCGGCGAAGATCCCCGCCAGCTCGCCGGGCCGGTCGCTGATGAGGACGGCCACGACGTCGTACGAGGCCGGGGCGGCGCCGTGCTTGCCGGGCACCCGGACCCGGCCCGCGTTGCCACGGCTCAGGACGGACCGGATGCCCTCGGTGCCCGCGCGCCGCTTGTCCTCGTCGGCGGACTGGAGCCCGCGCAGCGCGGTCACGGTCTCCTCCAGGTCGGCGGCGACGCCGGCGAGGACGTCGGCGACCGGGCCCGGGTTGGCGGCCAGGATCTCCACCCACATCCGCGGGTCGGAGGCCGCGATCCTGGTGACGTCCCTGATCCCCTGCCCGCACAGGCGCACCGCGGTCTCGTCGGCGTCCTCCAGCCGGGCGGCGACCATCGACGAGATCAGCTGCGGGGTGTGGGAGACGAGGGCGACGGCCCGGTCGTGGGCGTCGGCGTCCATGACGACCGGCACGGCGCGGCACAGCGCGACCAGTTCGAGCGCCAGGTTCAGCACCTCGGTGTCGGTGTCCCGGGTCGGGGTGAGGACCCAGGGCCGCCCCTCGAAGAGGTCGGCGGTGGCGGCGAGCGGCCCGGAGCGCTCCTTGCCGGCCATGGGGTGCGTGCCGATGTACGGGGTGAGGTCGGCCCCCAGCGCCTCCAGCTCGCGGCGCGGGCCGCCCTTCACGCTGGCGACGTCGAGGTAGCCGCGGGCGACGCCGTCCCGCATGGCGGCGGCGAGCACGGTCGCGGTGTGGGCGGGCGGTACGGCGACGACCGCCAGGTCGACGCGGCCCTCGGGCGGCTCGTTCGTACCGGCGCCGAGCGCGGCGGCGGTCCTGGCCGATTCGGGGTCGTGGTCGACGAGGTGGACGGTGATGCCGCGGCTCGCGAGGGCGAGGGCCGCGGAGGTGCCGACGAGGCCGGTACCGATGACGACGGCGGTTCTCACTGGGCGATGTCCTTGCGCAGGGCGGCGGTGGCGCCGAGGTAGACGTGGTTGATCTCGGCCTTGGACAGATACGTCTCGACGTGCGCGAGGATGCGGACGACCCGGGGCATGGCGCCCTCGATGTCCAGTTCCTGGGCGCAGATCAGCGGTACGTCGACGATCCCGATGCCGCGTGCGGCGGCGGCCGGGAAGTCGCTGTGCAGGTCGGGGGTGGCCGTGAACCAGATGCTGATCAGGTCGTCCGCGACGAGGTCGTTCCGCTCCAGGATGGCGGTGAGCAGGGCGCTGACCTGCTCGTCCATGTGCCCGGCCTCGTCCCGCTCCAGCTGGACGGCTCCACGGACCGCTCGTACCGCCACGTCATGCTCCTTGCTCGTCCGTACCGCTTCGTGCGTGTGCGATCAGCGTAGAGGGACGGCGGGGTCCCGCGCCCGCCCGCCCTTTTTATGAGACGCGCCCGCCACCGCCCCTCGCGTACCCTCCCCGCATGATCGCTCCCACCGACGAGGACCTGGTGCGCCACCACACGGTCTACTCCTGTGTGATGGGGTCGCGCGCCTTCGGTCTCGCCACCGAGACCAGCGACACCGACCGGCGGGGCGTTTTCCTGGCACCGACCCCGCTGTTCTGGCGCTTCGAGAAGCCGCCCACACACATCGAGGGCCCGGCCGAGGAGCAGTTCTCCTGGGAGCTGGAACGCTTCTGCGAGCTGGCCCTGCGCGCCAACCCGAACGTGCTGGAGTGCCTGCACTCGCCCTTGGTCGACCACGTCGACACCACCGGCCGGGAGCTGCTCTCGCTGCGTGGCGCCTTCCTCTCCCGCCGGGCCCACGACTCGTTCGTACGCTACGCCCTGGCCCAGCGCCGGAAACTGGAGGCGGACGTCCGCCAGCACGGCGCCCCGCGCTGGAAGCACGCCATGCACCTGCTGCGCCTGCTGACCAGCTGCCGGGAGCTCCTGCGCACCGGCGAACTGACGATCGAGGTGGGCGAGGCGCGCGAGGACCTGCTCGCGGTCAAGCGCGGCGAGGTCCCCTGGCCGGAGGTCGAACGCCGCATGTCCCGCCTCGCCGCCGGGAACGACGAGGCGGCCACGGCCTCACCCCTGCCGGCCGAGCCGGACCGGGCGCGCGTCGAGGACTTCCTGATCCGCACCCGCCGGGCGTCGGCGTCGGGCTGAGGGCCGACGCCGGCGGGCCCGGCTCACGCGTCCCAGAGCGCCGCGAGCGACAGCAGGTCGCTCCGGTACTCGATCCGCTCCGACCACGCGGCGGGCCAGGCCGCGGCGCCCAGGTGGGCACCGGCCAGCGCGCCGGTCAGGCAGGCGATCGAGTCGGAGTCGCCGCGGGTGCAGGCGGCCCGGCGCAGGGCGGTGACGGGTTCGTCCGGGAAGAGCAGGAAGCAGTGCAGGGCGGTGGCGAGGGCCTCCTCGGCGATCCAGCCGTCCCCGGTCCGCTCGCACGGGTCGGTCTCCGGGGAGGGGGTGCGCAGGGCGTCCTGGACGGTCTCCAGCGCGGCCAGGCACTCGTCCCACCCCCGGCTGATGAACGCCTCGGGCGAGGCGTCGTGCGTGTGGCGCCACAGGTCGCCGAGCCACCGGGTGAGGTAGCGGTCGCGGTTCTCGTACGCGTAGGAGCGCAGCCGGCCGATCAGGCCGAGGGGTTCGGCACCCTGGGCGAGCAGGTACACCGCGCGGGCCATCAGGTCGGAGGCGGCCAGGGCCGTCGGGTGGCCGTGGGTGAGGGCGGACTGGAGTTGGGCCGCCCCGGCGCGCTGTTCGTCGCTGAGGCCGGGCACCAGGCCGACGGGCGCCACGCGCATGTTGGCGCCGCAGCCCTTGGAGCCGGTGCGGCTCGCCTCCTGCCAGACGCGGTCGCCGTCGAGGAGTTCGCAGGCCTCCAGGCAGGTGCGGCCGGGGGCGCGGTTGTTGTCGGGCGAGTGGTACCAGGCGACGAACTCGGCACGCACCGGGCCCGCCATCCGCTCGGGGGCGAGCGGTCCGCCGTCCATGGCGGTGCGGATGCCCCGGCCCAGGGCCAGGGTCATCTGGGTGTCGTCGGTGACGAAGGCGGGCGCCGGCAGCTCCATCTCCCGCCAGGGACCGCACTGGGCGAGGATCGACGGCACGTCGTCGAACTCGGTGGGGAAGCCCAGCGCGTCGCCGAGCGCGAGGCCGGTCAGCGCGCTGGTCGCGGCGCCCTTCGTACGGATCGTGGTCATGCCTGCCGTCCTTCCGGTCGCAGCAGCGGGGGGTGAAGTGCGGTGGCGTCGCCCGCCCGGTAGAGGGCGGCGGGTTTGCCGCGGCCGCCGGTGCGGCGCGGGGCGCCCTCCACCGGCTGGACGAAGCCCGGCGTCGCGAGGACCTTGCGGCGGAAGTTGGGGCGGTCGAGCTCGACGCCCCAGACCGTCTCGTAGACCTGTTGCAGCTCGCCCAGGGTGAAGTGCGGCGGGCAGAACGCGGTGGCCAGGCAGGTGTACTCCAGCTTGGCGCCGACGCGGTCGCGGGCGTCCGCGAGGATGCGGTCGTGATCGAAGGCGAGGGTGCCGGTCCGGGCGGCGTCCCACCACCGGGCGCCCGCCGCGTCACCGCCGCCGCGCGGTTCGGGCAGGTCCGGGACGAGGGCGGTGTGGGCGACGGAGACGACGCGCATCCGTGGGTCGCGGTCCGGGTCGCTGTAGGTGCGCAGCTGTTCCAGGTGGAGGCCCGAGACGGTGTCGTCGCCCAGCCCGGTCTCCTCGGCCAGTTCGCGGCGGGCGGCCGCCCCGGCGGACTCGCGGGGCAGCAGGAAACCGCCCGGCAGCGCCCAGTGGCCCTTGTACGGTTCCTCGCCGCGTTCGACGAGCAGGACGTGCAGCCGGGAGCCGCGGACCGTGAACACGGCCAGATCGACGGTGACCGCGAACGGCTCGAAGGCGCGCGGGTCGTAGCCCTCGGGGGCGGCGCTCATCGGTGCTCCGGGAGGGGCGCGGCGAAGTCCCAGCCCTCGGCGAGCAGCGCGTCGACGGCCTCCACCGCGCGGGCGAGGCGCGCCTCGCGGCTGCCGGTCAGTTCGATGAACGGCCTGCCGGTACGGGTGAGTTCGGCCCGGAACCGGTCGGTCATCCAGGGTCGCAGCTCCTCGCCGTCGCGCAGCCCGTCGTCCTCGAAGTCGACGCCCCGGTGGTCGGTGAGCAGCCACAGGTGGTGGCGGGCCCTGTCCGCGATCCGCTCGACGAGGGGGTTGCGGCCGCCGACGTACCGCTCGTGCCAGACGGTGGTGGCGAAGGAGTCCGTGTCGCAGACGAGCACCGGGGAGCCGGTGCGGGCCGCCTCCTCCTCGCGGGCGTTCTGGGTCTCGGCGATGTGCGGGAAGTCGTGGGTGGAGAGGGTGACGTCCTCCCACTGGGCCCGGGGCCACCGCTCGCGCAGCTCGGCCAGCTTCCGCTCGCTGAACTCGCGCCCGTACTCGGCCACGTAACCCGTGTGCGCCCAGACGCCGCCGCGCCGCCGGTAGTGGGCGGTCAGCGCGCGGGCCAGCGTGGTGGTGCCGGTGGACTCCGCGCCGAGCACGACGACGCGCCGGGCGAGGGCCGCCCGGACCGGTGCTTCGAGGAAGCCCCAGCAGCCGGCCGGGTCCGCGCGGACGGCGGTGCCGGAGACCGGGTACGCGGTGCGGTCCGGGTCGACGCAGACGGACTCGGCGCCGAAGCGGCGGGCCAGTTCGTCCCCGTACGACTCCGAGGTGAAGACGGCGTCCACGCGCTCGGGCACCGCGGCGGTGAAGACGGCCATGTGGGCGTCCCAGATCGCCGGGTCGTGCAGGTCCATGCGGGTGTCGTCGACGGCGCCGGCCACCGTCACGTCCGGGTGCGCCTGGCGCATCCAGTCGACCCGGTCGGCGAGCGGCACGGACTCCACGGACGCGGCGCAGACCAGGACGGTCAGCCGTTCGCAGCGGGCGGCGGCGGTGCGGACGAGGTGGTGGTGGCCGGCGTGCGGCGGGTAGAACTTGCCGAGCACGAGTCCGTGCGGGTAGCGCTTCATGCCAGGGCCTTCGCGGGTCGCGGGTCGGCTGCGGTGAGGTCGCGGCGCCAGTTGCGCAGCCCGGTCAGGCACAGCGTCAGGAAGCCGACGTACAGCAGCGAGGTGAGGTACAGCTCCTTGTACGCGTACAGCGGGATGTAGACGATGTCGGCGGCGATCCACAGCCACCAGGACTCGACGAGCTTGCGGCACTGCCCGTAGGTCGCCGCGAGCGACAGCGCGGTGGTGAGCGCGTCCCAGAACGGCACGGTCGAGTCGGTCGCCCGGTCGAGCAGGACGGTCAGCGCGACGGCCCCCACCGCCCCCGCCGCGAGCAGCCCGGCCCACTCGGTGCGCGTCGTGCGCCGCACCGGCAGCCCGTCCGTCCCTGGTCCACCCCCGTGGGTCCAGGTCCACCAGCCGTACGCGGCGAGGGCGATGAAGACGATCTGGAGTCCGGCGTCGGCGTACAGGCCGGACTGGGCGAACAGCAGGATGAAGAAGAGGTTGTTGGCGATGCCGATCGGCCAGTTGGCGAGGTGCTGGCGGGCCACGAGCCAGACGCACAGCGCCCCGCTGCCGAAGCCCAGCACCTCGGTCCAGCTGACCGGGGTGTCCAGGACCGTCACCAGAGGTCGCTGCAGGGGTTCGAGTATGTCCGCGAGACTCACGCCCGCCTCCTTAATGGTCACTCTGACTATAAAGGCTCGGCCGGGCATGCGAAAGGCCCGCGGCCGGTTCCCCTCCGGAAAATCCGGGAGCGGGAACCGGCCGCGGGCCTTCGGGCGCCACGAGGGGGCTACAGACCGACCTCGCGCATCAGCATGCCCACCTCGGTGTTGGTGAGCCGGCGCAGCCAGCCCGACTTCTGGTCACCCAGCGCGATCGGCCCGAAGCCCGTGCGCACCAGCCGCTCGACGGGGAAGCCCGCCTCGGCCAGCATCCGGCGCACGATGTGCTTGCGGCCCTCGTGCAGGGTCACCTCGACCAGGTAGTTCTTGCCGGTGTTCTCCACGACGCGGAAGTGGTCGGCGCGGGCGTACCCGTCCTCCAGCTGGATGCCGTCCTTGAGCCGCTTGCCCAGGTCGCGCGGGAGCGGGCCCTGGATGGCCGCCAGGTACGTCTTCTTCACGCCGTACTTGGGGTGGGTGAGACGGTGGGCCAGCTCGCCGTGGTTGGTGAGCATGATGATGCCCTCGGTCTCGGTGTCGAGACGGCCCACGTGGAACAGCCGCGTCTCGCGGTTGGTGACGTAGTCGCCGAGGCACTGGCGCCCGTCCGGGTCCTCCATCGACGCGACGACACCGGCCGGCTTGTTCAGCGCGAAGAACAGGTACGACTGGGTGGCGACGGTCAGCCCGTCGACCTTGACCTCGTCCTTGTGCACGTCGACGCGCTTGCCCTGCTCGATGACGATCTCGCCGTTCACCTCGACCCTGCCCTGGTCGATCAGCTCCTCGCAGGCGCGGCGCGAGCCCATGCCGGCGCGGGCGAGGACCTTCTGCAGCCGCTCGCCCTCCTGCTCGGCGCCGGGGTGCGTCCTGGGGGTCTTGATCTCGGGCTTGTTCGCGTACCGGTCGCGGTTGCGCTGCTCGATCTTGGCGTCGAGCTCGCGCGAACGCGCCGGGGCGCCGTACGGGCCGCGCCGGGGGCCGCCCTTCGCTCCGCCCTGCGCGCTCTTCGGGCCGCCCTTGGCGCCGCCCCGGGCCGCCGCGCCGCGCCCCTTGCGGGCACCGCCGTCGCCGGCGGGCCGGTCGGAGCCCACGTCGTAGCGGCGCTCCTCGGGCCTGGGGCGGCGGGGGCGCTCTTCCTGCCGCCGGTCGTCGCGCTCGGAGCGGGGAGTGCGCGCGTTCGGGTTGCTGTTCCTGCCGGTGCCGCTGTTGTTCCTGCCGCTCCGGCCCCCGCCGCTCCTGCCGCCGCCGCTACCGCTGTTCCTGTCACTGCTTCGCATCAAAAGTCCGTCTTGTCGTCTGCGTGAGTATCCGGGGTGTCCGGTGCGTCCGGATCGAACGACGGCACACCCTCTGGCGTCTCGGCCTCGATCGCGTCCGCCTCGGGGAGGAAGGGCGCGAGCTCCGGGAGCTCATCCAGACCACGCAGGCCCATCCGCTCCAGAAAGTAGTTCGTCGTCCTGTACAGGATCGCACCTGTTTCGGGTTCCGTGCCCGCCTCCTCGACCAGGCCCCTCTGCAGCAGGGTCCGCATGACCCCGTCGCAGTTCACCCCGCGCACCGCCGAGACCCGCGACCGGCTCACCGGCTGGCGGTACGCGACCACCGCCATGGTCTCCAGCGCCGCCTGGGTCAGCCGGGCGTGCTGGCCGTCCAGGACGAAGCCCTCGACCGCCGCCGCGTACTCGGGCCGGGTGTAGAACCGCCAGCCGCCCGCGACAAGGCGCAGGTCGAAGCCGCGGCGCTGGGCGGTGTACTCGTCGGCCAGCTCCCGCAGCGCGGCCGCCACGGCCCGCCGGGGCCGCTCCACCACCTTGGCCAGGTGCTCCTCGGTGGCCGGCTCGTCGACGACCATGAGGACGGCCTCCAGCGCGGGCTTGAGGGCGAGGTCCGCGACCGCGGAGCCGGTGGGGTCCTGCTCGCTCATGGCGTCACGTCCTCCGTGGTTCCGAAAGCATCCCGGTCTTCCCGGTCCGGCCGGGCTTCCCGGTCGAACTCGTCCGTCACCGCGGGCTCGGCCCCCTCTTCCCCGGCCCAGCGCACCAGCAGCTCTCCGAGCGCCACGTCCTGGTCCAGGGCGACGGCCTTCTCCCGGTACAGCTCCAGCAGGGCGAGGAAGCGGGCCACGACGGTGAGGGTGTCCGGCGCGTCCTCGGTCAGCGCCCGGAAGCTGATCTCGCCCGCCTCGCGCACCCGGGCCACCACGATGCCCGCCTGCTCGCGCACGCTGACGAGGGGTGCGTGGATGTGGTCGACGTACACCTGCGGCGGGGGCTTCGGCTGCATCGCCTTCACGGCCAGCCGGGCGAAGCCCTCGGCACCGATGCCGATGACGACGTCCGGCAGCAGTTCGGCGAGGTGCGGTTCGAGGCCGACCGTACGGGGGAAGCGGCGGCCCTCCGATTCGAGCCGGCCGCTGAAGATCTCGGCGACGCGCTTGTACGCGCGGTACTGCAGGAGCCGCGCGAAGAGCAGGTCCCTGGCCTCCAGGAGCGCCAGGTCCGCCTCGTCCTCCACCTCGGCCGCGGGCAGCAGCCGGGCGGCCTTCAGGTCGAGGAGGGTCGCGGCGACCACCAGGAACTCGGTCGTCTGGTCCAGGTCCCAGTCCGGGCCCATCGCCCGGATGTGGGCCATGAACTCGTCGGTGACCTTCGACAGGGCGACCTCGGTCACGTCCAGCTTGTGCTTGGAGATCAGCTGGAGCAGCAGGTCGAAGGGGCCCTCGAAGTTCGCCAGCCGCACGGTGAACCGGCCGCCCTCCGGGGCGGGGGCGGCCCCGGCCGCCTCGGGGGCCGCTTCCGGTGCCTTTCGGGGCGCCTCCTCGGGCACCGGCGTCTCCGCGGGCACGGGCGCGCCCCCCGCCCCCGGCCCGCGGCCCAGGGGGCGGCGGGCGGTGCGGGCGGGCTCGTCGGTTGTCGGCATGGAGTTCCAGGGTGCGCGGGCGGGTCACGGCGGCGGGCGGCGGCCCGCACGGAAGGGGCCGGACCGGGCGGGCCGGCGTCGGTCCTCCGGGCAGGCTACCGGCGCCGTACCGGTCAGCGGCCGCGCAGCCGCCGTACGAGGATGCTCGCGTCGCCGCGCGACTCCAGGTCCGCCAGCACGACGGCGACCGCCTCGCGGACGATCCGGCCCCGGTCGACGGCGAGACCGTGCTCGCCGCGCAGGACGAGACGCGCGTGCTCCAGGTCCATCAGCTCCTCGGCGGAGACGTAGACCGTGATCTTCTCGTCGTGGCGCTCCCGTCCGCTGGGCCGCCGGTTCGCCCCGCGTCCGCCGCCGCGCCTGCGCTGCTGCTGTACGACGGGGGCCTGGGCCGGCTCCTGCGCGGCGGGCTGCTGCGGGCGGCGGGCGGCCTGGGCGGCGACCGCGACCCGGTCGCTCTCGACGGCCCGGCCGCGCGAGTCGCCCACGTCGGCGCCGGCCGCGGAGTGCTCCTGGCGCACGGGCGCGGTGCCGGGGTCCGGAGTGGTCTCCCCCGGCGCGTCGGTCCCGGCCTCGTTCTCACCGCCCGGAGCCGGCACCCGGGCCTCGCCGTTCGCCTTGCGCCTCCGTTCCGCGGGTGACGAGGCCTGCAGCCCCATTCCCCCGGTCGTACGGAACAGTTCGTCGGCCCCGGGCAGACTCACTCGGCGTGACACCGGGCGAGCACCTCCCTGGCGAGCTGGCGATAGGCGGCGGCACCGACCGAGTTGGAGGCGTACGTGGTGATGGGCTCACCGGCGACCGTGGTCTCCGGGAAGCGGACCGTACGCCCGATGACCGTGTGGTAGACGTGATCGTCGAAGGCCTCGACGACGCGCGCCAGGACCTCGCGGCTGTGCACCGTACGGGAGTCGTACATGGTGGCGAGGATGCCGTCGAGCTCCAGATCGGGGTTGAGCCGCTCCTGGACCTTCTCGATGGTCTCGGTGAGCAGCGCCACCCCGCGCAGCGCGAAGAACTCGCACTCGAGCGGGACTATCACCTTGTGCGCGGCGGTCAGCGCGTTCACCGTGAGCAGGCCGAGCGAGGGCTGGCAGTCGATCACGATGTAGTCGTAGTCGGCCATCAGCGGCTTCAGGGCGCGCTGCAGCGTGGACTCGCGGGCCACCTCGCTGACGAGCTGCACCTCGGCCGCGGAGAGGTCGATGTTGCTGGGGAGCAGGTCCATGTTGGGGACCGCGGTCTTCAGCAGGACCTCGTCGGCCGCCATGCCCCGCTCCATGAGCAGGTTGTAGACGGTGAGGTCGAGCTCCATCGGATTGACCCCGAGGCCGACCGACAGAGCGCCCTGCGGGTCGAAGTCGACGAGCAGGACGCGTCGTCCGTACTCCGCGAGCGCCGCGCCCAGGTTGATGGTCGACGTGGTCTTGCCGACGCCGCCCTTCTGGTTGCACATCGCGATGATCTTCGCGGGGCCGTGGTCGGTCAGCGGGCCCGGGATCGGGAAGTAGGGCAGGGGGCGGCCGGTCGGGCCGATCCGCTCGCGGCGCTGCCGGGCCGCGTCCGGCGCGAGCGTGGCCGCGTACTCCGGATCGGGCTCGTACTCGGCGTCGGGGTCGTAGAAGTGCCCCTGGGGCGTCTCGTCGAAGTCGGCGAGGGGGGCGGTGTCCCGGCCACTCTCGTTGCCGGCCATGGCGTTCACGTGTAGGCCGTCCATCATCTGGGGGGCTGTCGTCATGTGCTGGTGGGTGGCGAAGGTGCGGACAGCGACGGAGCCGACAGCCTCCAGCCCGTGCGGGCCCTGGCCCCGTGCAGGCATCCCTGGTTGAACACCCCCGGGAGTAATTGTCGACTCATTCACAAGTCGTCTTACCTCCTTGGACATGACCAGGAAACTTATCGATAGGTCAGCGTGGCACCATGCCGACGATTGGCGACTCTATGGCGTGTCCCCTGTCCGCAGCAACACAATCCGCCGGACCCGGCCCGTTGTGTCGGCAATCGAACGCCCCGCTGTCAAGGGCGCGCAACCCTCGGCGCACACTTTTCCCGGGTGTACGAAACGGTTAAAGGGTTACGTTCGAGACGAGTTGCCCGGGGGTGTGCGCGACCCCGGCATGCGTCCGGCCGGACCTTGACGGCAAGGTCCGGCCGGACGCACGGAGTTGACGAAGGCGGGAGGGGAGCCCTCCCGCGCCGCCCGGGCTGAGGGGCGACCGTCAGCCGATGAGCGAGTTCAGGTCGACGTGATCGAGACCGTGCGCCTCGGCCACCTCGCGGTAAACGACCTGCCCGTCATGGGTGTTGAGCCCCTTGGCGAGCGCGGCGTCACGGCGCAGCGCCTCCGCCCAGCCCCGGTTCGCCAGCTCCACGATGTAGGGCAGCGTCGCGTTGGTGAGGGCGTACGTCGAGGTGTTGGGCACCGCGCCGGGCATGTTCGCGACGCAGTAGAAGACCGAGTCGTGCACCTGGAAGGTCGGCTCGGCGTGCGTCGTCGGATGCGAGTCCTCGAAGCACCCACCCTGATCAATTGCAATGTCGACAAGTACACTTCCGGGCTTCATCTTGGCGACGAGCTCGTTGGTGACCAGCTTCGGGGCCTTGGCTCCCGGGATCAGCACGGCACCGACGACGAGGTCGGCCTCGACGACGGCCTTCTCCAGCTCGAAGGCGTTGGAGACGACGGTCTGCACCTTGGTGCCGAAGACCTTGTCCGCCTCACGGAGCTTGTTGATGTCCTTGTCGAGCAGCGTGACGTGGAAGCCGAGGCCCACGGCGATCTGGGTGGCGTTCCAGCCGGAGACACCGCCGCCGATGACGACGGCCCGGCCGGCCGCCGTACCCGGGACACCGCCCGGCAGCACGCCGCGGCCGCCGGCCGAGCGCATCAGGTGGTACGCGCCGACCTGCGGGGCCAGCCGGCCCGCGACCTCGGACATCGGGGCGAGCAGCGGCAGCGCGCGGTTCGCCGTCTCGACGGTCTCGTAGGCGATGGCAGTGGTGCCCGACTCCAGCAGGGCGTCGGTGCACTCGCGGGAGGCGGCGAGGTGCAGGTAGGTGAAGAGGGTCTGGCCCTTGCGGAGGCGGTGGTACTCCTCGGCGACCGGCTCCTTGACCTTGAGCAGCAGATCCGCGGCGGCCCAGACCTCGTCGGCGGTGGACAGGATGCGCGCACCGGCGGCGACGTACTCCTCGTCCGTGATGGAGGAGCCCGCTCCGGCGTTCCGCTCGACGACGACCTGGTGGCCGTGGCGGACGAGCTCATGCACACCGGAAGGCGTGATCGCCACGCGGAACTCGTTGTTCTTCACTTCGCGGGGGATGCCGACCTTCATGTCGATCACGGTCCTTGGCTCAGAGGATAATCCGGGCACAGCAATGCAAAAAGGGTAGATGCATCACATGTGAAGGCACCGCGAAAGGCCGCGGTAGAGCCAGTTTAATGAAGGGCTTCCCGCTGTCTAGCCTTGCAAAGCATTATTTTTACCTCGAAGCACTGCGGGTTTCTTAGGCCGTGCCCTCCTCGCCCAGCAATCTGTCCGCCGTACTCCGGTGCAGCCCCGCCGCCGCGGGATCGCCGAGGCGGTCCAGGGTGTCGGCGAGCCGGATCTCCAGCGCCGCCTGCAGCCGTACGTCCTTGGCCCGCCGCGCCCACTCCACCGCCTCCCGGCAGGTGCGCAGCGAGTCCTGCGGCCGGCCCGCGTACTCCTGGACCCGGGCCATCTCGCTGAGCGCCCGTGCCTGGGCGGCCAGGTCGCCGAGCCGGCGGTGGCCCGCCGCGGCGGCCCGCCAGTTCCGCAGCGCCTCCCCGTACCGCCCGGCGTAGGTGTGGACGGTGCCGAGCCGCCCGTAGAGGCGTACCGCGTCGGCCTGCTCGCCCTGGGTGAGGCGCTGGGCGAGCGCCCTGCCGTACCAGTCGGAGGCGCGGTGGTAGTCGCCCAGCTCCGCGTAGGCCCCGCCGACCGACTCCATGGCCCGCCCGATGGCGTACGGGTCCTTGGCGGCCCGCCCGGCGTCCAGCGCCTTCCGGTAGCGGGCCAGCGCCTCCTTCGTCCGGCCGGTCCCGGCGTCCAGATCGGCCAGGTTGAGCAGGGCCGCCGCCCGCTCGCGGGGCAGGTCCCGGCGCTCGGCGACGGCCAGCACCAGGCCGTGCAGGGTGTACAGATCGGGTGCGGCGGCCTCGGTGCCCTCGTGCGCGGCGAGCGCCCGCACCAGCGCGGCGACCAGCCGGCGTGCCAGCGTGTCGAGTTCGCCGTCCTCGACGGCGATCCGGGCGGCGGCCAGCAGGGCGGGCCTGCGGGTGCGCAGCCAGGCGGCGGCCGCCTCGGGGGTGGGGAAGCGCGACGAGCGCGGGAGCCCGTCGAGCTTGCGGCGGGACGGGGAGCCCTCGGGGTCGGTGACGGCCCGGCAGGACTGGAGCAGGCGCACGGTGCGCTCCAGCATCCGGGCGCGGGCGAGCTGGATCTCGGCGGGGCGGTCCCGGTCGTCGAGGAGGGCCCGCAGCAGCCCCGCGAGGCAGTGGGGCACCTCGTACTGCGGCTCCTCGGCGCCCTCGCGGCGCAGCAGGCCGAGCCTCACGAAGTCGTCGAGGGTGGTCCGGGCCGCCGAGACGGAGCAGCCGGCCAGCGCGGAGGCGGTGTGGGCGTCGGCGAGCCCGCCGGGGGCGAGGGAGAGCAGTCGCAGTATCCGGGCCGCGGTGGCCGGCAGCGAGTCGTGGACGAGGCGGAAGGCGCGGGTCAGCGGACGGGTGCCGGCGGGCAGTTCGGGGTCGTCCGGCAGCTCGCGCAGCTGCCGGCCGGCGTCGGCCACCGAGGCGGTCGGGCGGGCGGCGAGCCAGCCCCCGACCAGAACCAGCGCGGCGGGCTGCCCGCCGCACTCCTCGGCCAGCGTCTGGGCGGTGAGGGGGTCGACGGTGATCCTGACCTGCCCGGTGGCGCGGCCGAGGAGCTGGACGGCGGAGCCCGCGTCCAGGCCGCCGATGGTGCAGGGCCGGACGCCCGGGATGCCGGTGAGCGGGCCCTCGGAGGTGGCGACGACCAGGCAGTCCGGGTTGTCCGGGAGCAGCGGGTCGACCTGTTCGGCGTCCGGCGCGTCGTCGAGCAGGAGCAGCACCCGGCGTCCGGCCAGGGCCCCGCGGACCATCTCGGTCAGCTCGTCCGCGTCCGCGCCGGGCGGTCCGGCCAGGTCCAGCTGGCCGAGGAGGTCGCGGGCGGCGCGTTCGGTGGGGACGGGGGCGCCGCCGGTCTCGGTGAGCCGGACGCGGAGCAGCCCGTCGGGGTAGTCGCCGGTCTCCAGCAGCCGACGGGCCAGTTCGGCGGCCAGGGCGGTACGGCCGGAGCCGGGGCGCCCGGCGATCAGGAGGACCCGGGCGCGGGCGCCGCGGCGGCCGGCCATGGTGTCGAGGCCCGCGCGCTCGATGTCGTCGCGCAGTTCCTTCAGTTCGCGTTCGCGGCCGAAGAACTGGACCGGTTCGCGGACGGCGGGCCCCTCGGTACCCGCTGCCTCGGCCGGGCCGCTGGTGTCCACCGCCTGATCCGTCACGGGCCACGCTCCACTTCGCTGCACGCGTCGCCCGCCGGGAATCCGGTCAGGGCATTCGAAGCGTAGTTCAGGCGGGTGGGCGAACGAGAGGGAGCGCGACCCGGACATCCCCCGATCGGATCAGCGTCTTTTACGATCGGGAGATGCGCGGGAGTGACCGCGTGCGGGCCGCATCGGCTTTTCCCCGTACGGCTCCCGACGGGTCGTCAGGCCTCGAAGGGGCGGGCCGGCCAGGGGGCGTCGGCGGGCCGCAGCGAGTCCGCTCCGTCGCCCGCGAGGACCGCCGCGAGCGAGAGCACGCCCACCACCAGGCAGCTGTTGTGCAGGTCCCCGGCGAGGACCTTGCGCACGAGGTCCTGGAGCGGCACCCGGGCCAGCTCCATGTCGGCCTCCTCCTCGGCGACCTCGAAGCGCTCGCCGTCCGCCTCGGAGACGTCCCGGGCGAGGAAGATCCGCACGGCCTCGTCGGAGCCGCCGGGCGAGGTGTAGATGTCGGTCAGCACCCGCCAGTCCTCCGCCTTGACGTGCGCCTCCTCGTACAGCTCCCGCTGCGCGGCGTGCAGCGGGTTCTCGCCGGGCACGTCGAGCAGCCCGGCCGGGATCTCCCACAGCTTGTGGCGGACCGGGTGGCGGTACTGGCGCAGGACGAGGACGCGGCCCTCGTCGTCGAGCGCGAGCACGGCGACCGAGCCGGGGTGGACCTGGTAGTCGCGGTGCGCGACCGTACCGTCGGGCATCTCGACGTCATCGGCGCGCACGCTGGTCTTCTTGCCCCGGAACGGGGTCGCGCTCGCGGTGACCGGCCATTCCTCGGGCGTGTCCTGGAAACCCATCTGCGTCCTCCCACGAAAACAGTGACCGGGGCCCGCGTCCCTGCTCGGACGCGCGCCCCGGTCAACCGTAACGCCTGCGGACGTGCCGCTTACTTGCCCTGTGCGCCCTCGGCCGCGGCGCCCGTCCTGCGGGCGACGGCCGCCTTCACCAGGCCGGCGAAGAGCGGGTGCGGGCGGGTCGGGCGGGAGCGCAGCTCCGGGTGCGCCTGGGTGGCGACCAGGTACGGGTGCACCTCGCGCGGGTACTCGACGTACTCGACGAGCTTGTTGTCCGGGGAGGTGCCGGAGAAGACCAGTCCGGCCTTCTTCTCCAGCTCGGCGCGGTAGGCGTTGTTGACCTCGTAGCGGTGGCGGTGACGCTCCTCCACGTACGGCTGGTCGTCGTACGCCTCGCGCACCAGCGAGCCCTCGGCGAGCTTCGCCGGGTACAGCCCGAGCCGCATGGTGCCGCCCAGGTCGCCCGCGCCCTCGACGTACGCGAGCTGCTCCTCCATCGTCGAGATGACGGGGTGCGAGGTGGCGGCGTCGAACTCGGTGGAGTTGGCGTCGGGGATCTCGGCGAGGTTGCGCGCCGCCTCGATCACGATGCACTGGAGACCCAGGCAGAGGCCGAGCAGCGGCACCTTGTTCTCACGGGCGTACTGGATCGCGCCGACCTTGCCGATCACGCCGCGCTCGCCGAAGCCGCCGGGGATGCAGATCGCGTCGACACCCGCGAGGGCCTTCCGCGCGCCGGCCGGGGTCTTGCAGTCGTCGGACGCGACCCACTCGACCTTGACCCGGGCCTTGTTGGCGAAGCCGCCGGCCCGGATGGCCTCGGTGACCGAGAGGTAGGCGTCGGGCAGGTCGATGTACTTGCCGACCAGGGCGACCGTGACCTCGTGGTCGGGGTTGTGGACGCGGTCCAGCAGGTCGTCCCAGGTGGTCCAGTCGACGTCGCGGAACGGCAGGTCGAGCTTGCGCACCACGTAGGCGTCCAGGCCCTCGGTGTGCAGCACCTTGGGGATGTCGTAGATCGACTTGGCGTCCACGCAGGCCACCACGGCCGCCTCGTCGACGTCGCACATCAGCGAGATCTTGCGCTTGATGGCGGTCGGCACGTCGCGGTCGGCGCGCAGCACGATGGCGTCCGGCTGGATACCGATGTTGCGCAGAGCGGCCACGGAGTGCTGGGTGGGCTTGGTCTTCAGCTCGCCGGAGGGGCCGATATAGGGCAGCAGCGAGATGTGCACGACGAAGACGTTGTCCCGGCCGACCTCGTGGCGGACCTGGCGCACGGTCTCCAGGAACGGCAGCGACTCGATGTCGCCGACGGTGCCGCCGACCTCGGTGATGACCACGTCGACGTCGTCGGTGGCCATCCGGCGGATGCGGTGCTTGATCTCGTTGGTGATGTGCGGGATGACCTGCACGGTGTCGCCGAGGTACTCGCCGCGCCGCTCCTTGGCGATGACCTGCGAGTACACCTGGCCGGTGGTGACGTTGGCCGAGCCGTCGAGGTCCACGTCGAGGAAGCGCTCGTAGTGGCCGATGTCGAGGTCCGTCTCCGCGCCGTCGTTGGTCACGAAGACCTCGCCGTGCTGGAACGGGTTCATCGTGCCCGGGTCGACGTTCAGGTACGGGTCGAGCTTCTGCATGGTGACCCGGAGACCGCGCGCCTTGAGCAGGGCACCGAGGCTGGAGGCAGTCAGACCCTTGCCGAGGGAAGAGGCGACACCCCCGGTGACGAAGATGTGCTTGGTCGTCGTGGATGTGGGCTGCATAGCCAAAGGGGGCTCCCGTGGTCGCGATCATGAGGTGCGTACCGGCTTGCCGTCCGGAGGTTTCCGGAGATGCCGTCGCTGCGGTTCGGGGGCCTCGTCCGCTCTCGCCGACGACCACCGGTCCACGGGCTACCAGGGTATCAGCGCCGGGGGGAGACTGCTTCCGGCCACCCGGCGCGCGAGTCCCGTCCGCCCCTCGCACCCCACTCGATCGGCCCAGTCCAGTTGTCAAGAGGGTCGCGCGGATCACCCGGGTGCGTCGTATCCTGCTCGGACACTCGCTCGGGCGAGGTAGGAGCTCGCAGGTTCCCCCCGACAACGACCCCTTGCGACGACCTCTTGACCCGCAGTAAGCGCCCCACGGGGCGACATGGCCGTTCGACTGGAGATGCACGTGGCCGGGCGCATCGAGGATTACGCACTCATCGGAGACATGCAGACCGCAGCCCTGGTCTGCCGGGACGGCACAGCCGACTGGCTGTGCCTGCCCCGCTTCGACTCACACGCCGTTTTCGCGGGGCTGCTGGGCACCGACGAACACGGCTTCTGGCGTCTGGGACCGGCCCACCCCGAGGGCACGGAGCCTCCCCCGGCCGACCGACGCCGCTACCGCGGGGACTCCCTCATCCTCGAATCGGAGTGGGACACGCCGCGCGGCACGGTCAGAGTGACCGACTTCATGCCGCCGCGTGACGGCGCGCCGCAGCTGATCCGGATCGTGGAGGGCGTCAGCGGCCGGGTGCCGATGCGTTCGGAGCTGCGCATGCGGTTCAGCTACGGCCGGGTCACCCCCTGGGTGCACAAGGTGGACACCCGTACGGTCGCCGTCGCCGGCCCGGACTCCGTCTGGCTGGACACGCCGGTCGACACCTACGGTGAGAACCTGACCACGTACTCCGACTTCGCCGTCGCCCCCGGTGACCGGATCGCGTTCACCATCAGCTGGCAGCCCTCCCACCACGAGCCGCCCGCGCTCCCGGACCCCGACGGCTCGCTGGAGGCGACCGCGGACTTCTGGCGCGAGTGGGTCGAGCAGTGCACGTACCACGGCCCCTACCGCGAGGCCGTGGTCCGCTCGCTGATCACGCTGAAGGCCCTGACGTACGCGCCGACCGGCGGCATCGTCGCCGCGCCGACCACCTCGCTGCCCGAGGACATCGGCGGTTCGCGCAACTGGGACTACCGCTACACCTGGCTGCGCGACGCCGCGATCACCCTGTCCTCGCTGCTGCGCACCGGCTACCGCGAGGAGGCCCGCGCCTGGCGCGAGTGGCTGCTGCGCGCGGTGGCCGGGGACCCGGAGAACCTGCAGATCATGTACGGGATCGCGGGTGAGCGGGAGCTGGGCGAGGCGGAGCTGGAGTGGCTGCCGGGTTACGAGGGCTCCGCCCCGGTCCGGGTGGGCAACGGCGCGGCGGGCCAGCTCCAGCTGGACGTGTACGGCGAGGTCACCGAGGCCCTGCACCTCGCGCACATGACGGGCCTGGCCCGCAACGACTACGCGACCGGACTCCAGCTCAAGCTGATCGAGTACCTGGAGAAGCACTGGGGCGAGCCGGACGAGGGCATCTGGGAGGTGCGCGGGCCGCGCCGGCACTTCGTGCACTCCAAGGTGATGGCCTGGGTCGCCGTCGACCGGACCATCAAGCTCATCGAGTCGGGCGACACGGACGGACCGCTGGAGCGGTGGCGCGAGCTGCGCGACGACATCCACCGCGACGTCTGCGAGCGGGGTTACGACAAGGAGCGCAACACCTTCACCCAGTCGTACGGGTCGAAGGAGCTGGACGCCTCCCTGCTGCTGATCCCGCAGATGGGCTTCCTGCCCCCGGACGACAAGCGGGTCATCGGCACCATCGAGGCGATCCAGCGGGAGCTGTCCACGGAGGACGGCTTCGTCCTGCGCTACCCGACCGCGGGTGACGACGCGGGTGTGGACGGCCTGGAGGGCGACGAGGGCGCGTTCCTGGCCTGTTCGTTCTGGCTGGCGGACGACCTGGCGATGATCGGCCGGGTCGACGAGGCCCGCCGGCTCTTCGAGAAGCTGTTGTCCCTGCGCAACGACCTGGGCCTGCTGGCCGAGGAGTGGGACGCGCGGCTCCAGCGCCAGGTGGGCAACTTCCCCCAGGCGTTCAGCCACGTTCCGCTGATCGACACGGCCCTGCGGCTGACGGCGAGCGGGGCGTACGTGGGCTGACGGTGGTGTGGGATCCCGTTCCCCATGTCGGATTCCGCGCGGGGATGTCGTAGCCGTGTCGGATACGACAGGTGGGCGGGATTCATGCCTCTGACTCGAGTAGTTCCACCCTTTGTGTACCGGACCGTCCCGGTCGTCATCAACGCAGACGACCGGGGCATGCCCACGGCGTTCGGTGGCCGATCAGGCCGCCGTGGAGAACGCGAGGTGGGGTCCGGTGAGTCCGACAGATCTGGCTGTACAGGTGAGTGTCCGGCAGGCTGACGAGTGTGTGGTGGAGGACTTGGAGTGGGCGTCCGCGCCCCTCGATCTCCTGCGGCACGCACAGCCGTGGCGGACGTTCCGCTGGCACAAAGGCCAGCAGCACTACTCGGGGACGTACTGGGCGGCGACGGTACGCGACCACGTGATCTACGAGTCGCGGCTGGAGCTGGCCCGGCTGCTGTTCGCGGACTTCGCCCCGGACGTCCGGCACGTCGTCGCTCAGCCATTCCTGCTCAAGGCCGTGGTCGAGGGCCGGCTGCGGCGGCACATCCCGGACTATCTGCTGCTGACCGATGACGGGCCGATGGTCGTGGATGTCAAGCCGCGTCATCGACTGGAACGGCCGAAGGTCGCGTTCACGTTCGCGTGGACTCGTGCAGCGGTCGCATCCCGCGGATGGCGTTACGAGGTCTGGAGCGAGCCGGATCCTCATGAGCTGGAGAACGTCCGCTTCCTCGCCGGCTACCGCAGGCACTGGCTGTTCGATCCGGGCCTCTTGGACGGTCTGCGGGCCTGTGAGCTGGAGGGACTCTCGCTGGGCGACGCTTTCCGGCTGCTGCCCGACCGGCCCCGGCCGTTGGTGAAGTCGGCGGTGCTGCACCTGCTGTGGTCGGGGCACGTAACGACGGAGCTGGACCGGCCGCTCAGCCCGGGGCACGTGCTGAGGAGGGCCGCATGAACGGGGCGGGAACGCGGCTCGGTGTCGGCACGCGCTTTCGGCTCGACGGCGAGACGGTCGAGGTCGTGGAATTCGCGAGCCTGGCCACGGGCATGGAGGTCATCCTCAAGGACGCCCGTGACCGGCTGGTGCGGATGTCGGTACGGGAACTGCTGACCTCGGACCGGGCTGAGGTGATCCCTGATGACCGGGGGCCGGCCGCCGCCGACGACGGGGACCTGGTCTCCGTGGTGCTGGCCCGGCTGACCAAGGAGGAACGCAAGGACGTTCTGGAACGAGCCGAGCATGTCCGGGAGACGCTGACGGGTTACCGCTCGGGTTCCGAGGAGTTGGCGAGGCCCGGTGAGCCGCGGCCTGAGTACGCTCCCGGTCTTTCGCTGGGGAAGCGGTAGCGGCCAAGGCGTCCGAGCTGGGTGTGACCGTGCGGTCGGTGGAGCGCTGGGCACGCGCGTTTGTCGAGAGCGGTGAGGCGGGGCTCGTCCCGAAGAGGGCTCAGGCGGAGGGCGGGCTGTCTCATGCCGATCCGCGCTGGGTGGAGGTGGCTGAAGAGGTTCTGGGCGAGTACGAGGAGGAGTCCCGGCCCTCGATCAAGCTCGTGCTGGAGCGAGTCGGGGCAAGGCTGGAGGAGCGTTTCGGGCCCAAGGTGGTGCCGCTGCCGAAGCGGACGGCGGGCTATCGGTGGATGCACGAGCTTGACCGGCGTCATCCGACGTTCCGGCTGAGTACGAAGCGCAACCGGGATATCGCGGCTCGTCCCGCTGGTGTCTACGGGAAGTTGAGGCCGACGCGTCCGGGCGAGTACGTGCTGATGGACACCACGCGGCTGGATGTCTTCGCTTTCGACCCGGTGACGCTGAAGTGGGTGCAGGCGGAGCTGACGGTCGCGATGGACTGGTACACCCGCTGCATCACCGGCATCCGGGTCACGCCGGTGTCGACAAAGGCCGTCGACGCGGCGGCCGTCCTGTTCCAGACCTACCGGCCCCGGCCCGTTCCTGGGACCTGGCCGAAGGAAGCGGCCTGGCCCGATCACGGGATCCCCCGCGGTGTCCTGGTGGAGGCTGAGGCGGTCCATGGCCCCGTCACGGGGGCCGTCGGCCCTGCGCTGGCGCCGGAGACGGTCATCGTCGACCACGGCAAGATCTATCTCTCTGCCCATCTGACCAGCGTCTGCCGCCGGTTGGGCATGTCGATCCAGCCTGCCCGGCTACGGACGGGCCGGGACAAGGCGCCGGTCGAGAGATTTTTCAGGACCGTGCGGGAAGACCTGCTGCAGGTGCTCCCCGGCTACAAGGGTCCCGACGTCCATTCGCGGGGACTCAACCCCGAGAAGGACGCCTTCTTCTTCCTGCACGAGCTTGAGGCGATCATCCGCGAGTGGGTGGCCTGTGTGTATCACCGCAGGCCACAGAGCGGTCTCGTCGACCCGCACTTGCCGAGTGTGGACCTGTCGCCGGCGGCGATGTTCGAGCACGGGCTCGCGCGGGCCGGCTACATCGAAGTGCCGCGTGATCCGGATTTGGCCTATGAGTTCCTGGACGTCACGATGCGGACCGTCCAGCACTACGGCGTCGAGATCAAAGGACGGCGCTACGACGGTCCGGGACTCGACGGCCTGCGGGACATGGCCGGATCGGAGATCTCGTTGTCCCAGCGGCGGCTTGAGTTCTTCGCCGACCTCGATGACGTCACCCGCGTCTACTGGGACATCTTCGACAGCAACGACCAGGACGGTGACAAGGTCAAGGGTGGGATCGCCCTCGACGCCTTCCCCGGTCTGGGCAAGACCACCGCCGTGCTCGCTTTCGCCCGCAAACTCCACCGCCGCATCATCAAGGAAGAAGGCAAGTACACCGACGACGGCCACGAGCGCTGGCCGGTCTGCCGCGTCGGCCTGACCAGCAACACCGGAATGCGCGATTTCAACAGGGCCATTCTGGAGTACTTCAGTCATCCCGGCCGTCACCGCGGCACGACTGCCGAATTCGGCTACCGCGCACTCGATTCCGTTCTGTCCGCAGAGACAAAGCTGCTGATCGTGGACGACCTACATTTCCTGAAATGGCGAAACAAGAGCGGTATTGAGGTCAGTAACCACTTCAAATACATCGCCAATGAATTCCCGGTGACCCTGCTGATGGTCGGCGTCGGCCTGGAAAACCGGGGCCTGTTCAGCGAGGGAGCAAGCTACGAGGACGCGGTCCTCGCCCATACCGGACGCCGCACGACACGGCTGGGCATGGAACCGTTCGACATCAAGACCGAGAAGGGACGCCGCGGCTGGCGCGACACCCTCCTCGGGATCGAGGAACGCGTCGTCCTCTCGGACGGGCACCCCGGCATGATCGCGGATGAGCTATCCGACTATCTCTTCGCCCGCAGCACCGGACACATCGGCTCACTCATGACGTTGGTCAACCGTGGCTGCCAGAGAGCCGTACGCACCGGCGTCGAGCGCCTGGACACACAGCTGCTGGACCGGGTGAAGAACGATGCCGCGTCTGAACGGGCCCGCCGGGAATGGCAGGACGCGCTCGAGGCCGGGAGGCTCGTCAGCCGGCCCGGGCAGCAGCGGAAGAAGGCGTCGTGAGTGAACCCCGGACTCTGGCGATCCGCGTCCTGCCCCAGCCCGGCGAGAGCCTGGACAGCTGGCTGGAGGCACTCGCCCGTCGCTCCTGGACATCGCTGTCCGCGCTGCTGGACGCGCTCGGGCTGCCGACGCAGGAACGCACTCACCACCTCTTGACCGGACTGCCTCCGGAAATGTTCCGACGGCTGAAGAAGCAGCTGAACCTGCGCGCTGGAATGCTTGAGCAGTCTGTCGTTCCCGCCGCCCTCTTTGGGCGCCGGGCCCCTCACTGGCGCTTCTGTCCCCAGTGCCTGAGCGAAGGGCAAGGACGCTTCCCGATCCGCTGGTGGCTGCCCTGGACCTTCGCCTGCACCAAGCACCAAGCGCTTCTCCACAGGCGCTGCCCCAGCTGTCACACCGAGCCGCGTGTGTTCCTGCCCAGGTCCGTTCACCTGCACGCGCCCGGGCACTGCATGCGCCGCACGGGCCGCAGGACGGTCTGCGGAGCAGATCTCGGTGAACTTCCTGCCCTCGCGCTCCCCCACGGGCACCCCCTGCTGCAGGCCCAGGAGCTGCTCAGCGCTCTGCCAGTCCATCAGCGGATGGCTGCCGACCCAACCTTCAAAAAGGTCGACAAGTACCTTTCACCGCTCATGGAGTCGATGTCCGCTTCCGACCTCCTCCCCCTGAACGAAGCCGCTCGAGATGCCTGGCAGAACGTGCTCGCCGACATCACCGACCTCAATTCCGGGATCGGGATCTGGCGGGTGCAGGAGCGGCGACGCACCATTCTGACCCCCGACTTCTTTCAGCGCGAGCACACAGAAGGCGGAACACCTTTCCGCGTGATCGCCGAGATCCACAGACTTCCACGGCGACTCGTTTTCACGACCTCGAAGACAGCCAGGTCCAGTCGCTCATGCAAAACGCACTCGGATCTCGCCTTGATCCACTACCAGCCGCCGACGCCGTCGATCTCGCGACATCTGTCGTCGACGGCGAGCGCGCCGCCCTCACGGTTCTGCACACGCACGCACCGCCCCCTCAGCGCCTGAACATCCCCTCACCTCTGCACCCTCTCCTCAGCCACCTGCTGAACCAGAGCGACGAGGAAACCTCCGCAGCCCAGATCCACACCGCCACCGGCATCCCGTTCAATACCGTCTATAAGCAGCTCAAGCGCATGGAAGCAGCTGGCTGGCTCACAAGCCGCCTCGAAACTCGTGCCGAACGGCCAGGCTGAAGTTCCCCCTCTCGGCTGGACAGCTTGATACTGGGACGGATGGTCCCGGAGGAAGCAGTCACAGGTAGTGAGCAAGAAAAGCAATACGAGTA
>NZ_JBEYCF010000072.1:0-28278 GCF_040632605.1 Streptomyces sp. NPDC019224
CGCCGAGCAGGCAACGGCCGAACGAGCGAACCTGAAACCCCGCCAACCCGCCCTGACCAGCTGATCAGCACCTCCCGAGCAACGGGGGAACCTCAAGCAGCAATCTGAGCTATGCCACCTTCAGGTCCGAGGTCCTGTCATGCATCGAGCAACCACGGTGCAGACAGAGACGCAAGTACGTCGGCAAAGCGTTGCTCTGTCCCGGGACGGGCGGTGGATCTGTCTACTTCAGTACGGCGCTGACGAGAAAGCGACTTTGCTGGTTGGTTCCGCTGCCAAAGCTGTCGCAGGGTGTTTCACCGCAACTTTGCGGACACAGGGGCGCCGGATTCTGGCCCGCTTCTCCTGGGAAAACCGGTTGTTCCACTGCACCGATGACGATTTGGCCGCAGCGACTGTCCGGATCCATGACCCTGCGCTCGGTCAGGACGACACCATGCCACTGGCCGTCAGTCCCAGTGAGGAAGTCCTTGGCTTTGTTCCGGTCCGCGGAACCGGTCCGGAGCCGGCTCTGGTGGCTAAGGTAGGCACTGGCACCGCAGTTCAGCTGCAGCTGCATGAAAGCGGCCGCAGCACAGTCCTCACCCCCACTGATCGTCCCGTCTCAATCGAGGCCATCACTACTACACCTCTGCAGCCCGACAATATCTGGTACGCCGCTACCGGCTACGACACCCCGCCAAGCGTGCATCACATCGACCTTGGCCGTGGGAGCACAGCCGTTTACCGTGCTGCGGCCAAACGCGTCAACCTGTCACCCCTGGAACAAATCCAGACCTCGTATGAAAGCTTCGACGGCGTGCGCATCCCGCTGACCCTCCTCGGACAGCCGGGCCTCTTGGATCGCCGCGCGCCAACCATCCTCTATGTCTATGGAGGTTTTCGGACTGCCCTGCTGCCCAGGTACATGGCCGCACCATCCTTGTGGACCTCGGCTGGCGGCACATATGCTATCGCCCACGTGCGCGGCGGCGGCGAATTTGGACCGGCCTGGCATCATGCGGGCTCCGGTGACGCCAAGCTAGTGAGCGTGCGGGACTACCTTGCCGCCGCCCACCGACTCATCGAACTAGAGATCTGCCGACCCGACCAACTGGTAGGCGAAGGCGAATCCAACGGTGGTCTCGTCGTCGCTGCGGCCCTCACCACCGAACCTGCCCTACTCGGCGTTGCCTTGATCACCTCGCCAGTCACCGACCTGCTCCGCTTCCACCAGTCCGGAGCCGGCCGCAACTGGCTCGCCGAGTACGGTAACCCGGACGATCCAGCTGACCGCATCCTGCTGCGCCAACAGTCCCCGCTGCACAATGTGCACCCCGGCGTTCCGTACCCCGCCGTACTGATCAGCTCCTGGTCCGGCGACCGCCGTGTCGACGCCCTGCACGCACGAAAGTTCTGCGCTGCCCTGCAAGACGCTGGGGACGGACATCGGCCCACGATTCTGCAAGACGTCCTTGCCGCAGGTCACGGTGCCCGCACCACCGCGGACGGGCAGTCTCTGGCAGCCGACCGCTTGGCCTTTGCCGCCCACTGGACTGGCCTCAACCTCACTGACAGCCCACTTATCGGGCACTGATACCCAACCAACCACCTTCAAGGAGGCATCATGTGGACCATATCTAACCGTCAGCTCCAGCCGCTTTACGAGGCAATAGACCTGTCCAGGGAGACGCGCAACAAAGAGTGGAAGACCCCGTTGTCCGCCTTCATCGACACTGCTTCCCTCAAGCAGATCGTCCAGCACGTACTGTCCGATGAGGAGCTCCTCGCCGCCGTCGCCGCTAGCGCGCTGCGCCACCCGATGGGCTTCGACAAGATCATTCTGCTGCGCGACGCGCGCGGGGCCCTCGTAAAAATCGACGTGTGGTGGGAGGACGACGATTTCTGGGGCACCATCCACAACCACCGTTTCGACTTCGCCTCGACCGTACTCCATGGCGAGCTGCGCACCCGCCTCTTCATCGACGCCGACCCGGACGCCGATGAGGCACAAACAGTCGACATGTACAGCCTGACCGTGCCCAAGCACCCACAGGACGACTCCCCGCAGCAACGGTCCCTGCTCCAGACCTGGGAGGGAGTCCTGCCCGCAGGCACCGCATACGACATGCGCTGCGAGATGTTCCACATGGCATCCGGAACCAGGGGGCAGGTCACCGTCACGCTCGTCGCCCAGGGGGCGCCACGGCGCTCCTTTTCGCAGGCGACCCGTGACAGCGCCGAACTCGCGCCAATCACCCCACTGTCCGTCACGGAGGTTCGCGAGCGCCTACAGCGGCTGGAAGCACTCTGATCAGCCGCCTTCTGATCCCCGATACTGGAAGGCGACGTATGAGCACGATGGACACGTTTACCCGAAGTCCTGCCGAAATTGAGCTGGCACCCGATCTTTCGACCCTCACCAGCCGGGTGCCGGAGCCGGACGGCACTCTTCGTGAGGTTCGACAGAGCCCCGTACATTCCCTGCTTGTCGACTCCTTCGAAGCACTTGCTGATGGCCGGGCCGGCGGCGCCGTAGTGACATACGGCGACCTTCAAGTCAAGTGGCGGCCTGATGGCGCCACCTATCAGCTGAATCTGGACGCTTTCCGCTTCATCCACGCCGTGTCCGGGCTCTTGCCCGCCGGCGCCCGGATCCTCGACGTCGGCAGCGGCACTGGTGTCCTAGGGCTGGGCGTCGCTACCTTTGCCGAGGTGCGCCAACTATGCCTGCTGGACTACAATCCGGGCGCGACACGACAGGCGCAGAACAACTGCCGAACCTTCACTCGGCGAAACCCTGACGTGGCCATACGCCTCGTCCAGGGGCGCTTCCACAGTTCGCTGCAGACCCGTGTCGGAGAGCATGACGTCCTCATCAGCAACCCGCCGTACTTCCCGCCCGCACTGCTGGCAGGTCGGGACGGCCGAACGCGCCTCACGGACGACTTCGGCCTGACTCCCGCATTGCTGACGGACGGCCTGGCGTTCGCCCACGAGGTCTACTTCATGTACTCCACTGCCGCAGAGCCAGAGATTGCCGAGCTGATGGCACGAAGAACCCCGGGATCATGTGCGACCACGGTCGCCACGTGGCAGGCTCCCTTCCCCTCTCACCTCCTCTCGCCGCTGGGCCGGAAACGCTTTGCCACGAACGGCCCGGACAGTCGCTGGGATGCCTGGCACGAGGTGCGAATAGTCCGGCTCTCGCGGACATGACACGCTCCCGTTATCCGCCTCGATGGATGGGCCCCTGGTCTAAAAACCGTCGTGCAGCGGGGTCACCCACGCGCGCGTCAACTCGCGGCGCTTGCGGGTCAACAGCCCGTACGCGACGCCGCCGGCATCCGCAGCCGACGCGGCGGCGATGCCACTGGTCTCCAGCGTCGCCAGGGTGGGGTCGGGGTTCTGCCAAACCTGTCGGGCGGCGGGCGAAGGTGGAGTCCTGGTTCTCCCAAGCGTCCAGTAGCCGCCCGCGCCCGTCGCGGCCAGCCGCTGACGCGGAAAGTGAGGCGCTGCCGTGGGACCTCGACAGCGAGGCCATCGAGAAGCGAGTCACCTTCCGGGCGCAGGTATGTGACCTGGTGTGGCCTGAGACGAAGAGGCGCATGAGCTCCCTCGGCTTCTCCGAGCAGGAGGGCCCGCCACCCCGAACGCGCTCGCCCCCACCTCTGTGGCCGCCAAGGCGGTGCACCTAACGTACTTGGAGGTCGCAACGGAAGTCGGTGACGCTGCGCGGGAACTGGCCATCGACGCGGCCGCGCGAGCAGGTCGGGCAGGCGCCTCCTACTCGGACCTGGGTGCAGCCTCGGGGATCACTCGTCAGGCCGCCCGCAAGTGGCGGTCGGCACTCACTGGGCGCTCTATCTGCTGACCGGCAAGAGCAGCCCGCGCGGCATGACCGTCCGAGTTCTTCGCAGCGAGGACAAGGCGATCGAGGTCGGGCGCACCGCCGTGGACGAAGGCGCTCTCGCTGAGGACGGGGCCGTGGGCGCCGTTGTCATCAATGCGGCGCGAGAGGCCGTGTGGGCGTGCTGCTTCGACGGCGGCGCGTTCGCGCCGCAGGAGGTCGCTCTGCCCGAAGAGTTGCTGGCCGTGCCCGCCCCGGACAGTCCCGAGTACGGGGACTGGCTGCACAAGTTCGACCAGTTCATCACGCGCAACCTCTGAGGACTGGCGCGCCGTCGTACTCCAGGGCCCGGACCTCCTGTGGGAGGTCCGGGCCTGGTTACTGGGGTGGCGAGCTCCTTCAGCGGGTCTCGGTGTTGCCCTGCGGACGCACCACCCTGGTCTCCGCGGGCTTGGTGTCGTTCTGAACCGCCCCGGGTTCGGTAGAGATCTCAGATTGTGGTTGTGACCTGGGGTTTTGTGAGTTCCGTGTAGTAGGTGGTCTCGTACTCGGCGGGTGGGACGTGGCCTATCTCACCGTGCAGGCGGCGGTGGCAGTACCAGTCGATCCACTCGGCGGTGGCCAGCTCGACTTGGGAGAGGGTCTTCCAGGGCCGTTGCGGCTTGATCAACTCGGTTTTGAACAGGCCGATCGTGCTCTCCATCAAGGCGTTGTCGTATGCGTCGCCGACGGAGCCGATCGAGGCCGCGATGCCGGCCGCGTCCAGGTGTTCGGCCAGCTTGAAACTGGTGTACTGGCTGCCCGCGTCGCTGTGATGTATCAACTCGCCGCGCACATAAGGGTGTTCATCGCGGTCGCGCTGCCACAGTGCCATTTCCAGAGCGTCCAGGACGAGCTGGGTCTCCTTCGACGTCGCGGCGGACCAGCCGACGATCCGGCGGGAGAAGGTGTCCACGACGAAGGCGACGTAGACGACGCCGGTCCAGGTCGCCACGTGCGTGAAGTCCGCGACCCAGCAGCGGTTCGGTGCGGTGGCGACGAAGTCGCGGTCCACCCGGTCCGGCGCCCGCTCGGCCTGCTGGTCCGGGATCGTGGTGATGACCCTCTTGCCGCGGACCGCACCGGTGACGCCCAGCTCGCGCATCAGCCGTTCGACCGTGCAGCGGGCCACCGGATGGCCCCGCCGGTTCAGCTCCCGCCAAATCTTCCTCGCCCCGTAGACGCGGTAGTTGTCGGTGTGGACCTGGCGGATCAGCTCCTTGAGTTCCGCGTCCCGCACGGCACGGGCGGACGGGGCAGCCAGGCGCTTCTTGTGGGCGTAATAGGTGGAAGGGGCGATCTTGCAGTCGTGCTCGGTGAGGGTTCTGCAGATCGGCTCGACGCCGCCGAAGCGGTCCCGGTGCTCGTCGATGAACGCTACGAGCGTGTGTGTGGCCGGTCGAGCTCGGCCGCGAAGAAACTTGCTGCGGCCTTGAGGATCTCGTTGGCCCGCTTCAGCTCGGCGTTCTCCTTCTTCAGCGCCTTGAGCTGGGCGGACTCCTCCGTCGTCGTCCCCGGACGCGTCCCGGCGTCGATCTCGTGCTGCTTCAGCCAGTTCCGCAGGGTCTCGCGGGAGCCGATGCCGAGCTTCTCGGTCACCGCCTGCAAAGCGGCCGTCTCGTTCGGGTAGTCGTCGCGCACCTCGGCGACCATGCGCACCGCACGGCGGCGGAGCTCAAGCGGGTAACGGGAAGGTCGTGCCATGACTCGATCCTTTCACGAAATCGAGTCTCCATTCGAGCCGGGGCGGTTCAGGCGGATAGGACCGGGCGCTGAAGACGGCGGTCCCTGCGCTGGCCCTGGTGCGCCACGTCCGGAGGTTCAGCCGTCGATCAGACGGTGCAGGGCGCGGCGAGCCAGTGGCGCGTATGCGATCACGAGCGGAGCGGGGCCGCCGATGCGCAGCTCGGTTTCCGTCCCGAACGGTGGGCGGGGTCGGACGGCGTGCCACAGACGCATCCGCACCGGGCCCGCCTGCGCACGCGCCACTGCCAGGTGCGGGCCTGTTGGTCCACGGCCTCCACGACGAAGGCGATGCTGGGCCCCACCACGGGCACCACCCGGCCGCGCAGGCCCACGCGCAGTTCCGCCTCCGCCTCCACGGCCCGGATCTGCGGGGCCCACGTAGTCCAGGCCTCCGTGCGGATGTACCGCAGCCAGACCGATTCCACGCTTGCCGAGCCCGTGGCTCGTACCGTTCTTCTCACCGGTCCACCATGCATGCGCAAGGCCGAAGGCGCTGGGCACGGGGTTCGTTCACCTCAAGCGCCTCCGATGCCGGCGAGGCAGACCTGGAGCGGGCCTTCAGTGGCAGTCGAAGCGCCGGTCCCGACCCACGGCCGGACCGGAGGACTTCGCATACTGTGCGCGGGTGCGCGGGTGCGCGGCTTGCGGCGGGTTCGTCAGCCGATGTTCGGGCGGTTCTCGTTGGATAGGTTCAGGCCGAACGGGGCGGCACTGAAGGCTCCAAGCGCCCAGGACGTGCGGACCGCGCTGAACCGTCTGCGGGCGGGGAAGACTCCCGGGTACTGCCGGTGGATGGGGAGGGGGCGGTCGTTGTGGCCGCAGCCAGTAGCACGGACTCGTCGCTGAAGCGGGCCCGGCTCGCGCTGAACATGACGCTGGAGGAGGCCGCCGACGTCTTGAACGCGATCACGGGCGGGGCGACGGACGCGAGCCTGATGAGCGCGTGGGAGTCGGGCCGGCGCCGTACGGGCAAACGGAATCGGGCCGGTCTGTGCCAGGTGTACCGCGAGCGCCCGGAGGTGCTGTTCGCCCACCAGGACGGCGCGGCCACCAGCGTGCTGGAGACTTCTGGCACCGCCGTGGTGGTCAAGGTGCTGACCCGCTGGACCGACTTGGTCGAGGCGATGGTCGACGTCGTCGCCGGAGCGCGCGAGCAGCTGGTCGTCACCGGCTCCCGCAGCAGGGAGAAGGCGTATCTGGCGGCGATCGAGACGGCCGTGGCCCAGCAGCCGGATCTGGTCCACTACCGCGTGCTGTACGGGCCGCCCGGTCATCGGGCGCTCGCTGATCACCTGCTGCGGCTGCTGGAGCTGCGCGATCCGTCCGCGCGCCGCAACGGCATCAAGACGCTCCACATCGGGATGGTGGAGCCCGCCGAGGCGCTGGAACGCTTCTTCGTCGCCTCCGAGACCGCCGCGGTGGTGCCGCTGCCGTCGTTCCACGGGGCAGAGGGCTTCGACTGCGGTGTCTTACTCGGTCGGGAGGCTGCGGTGGGTCTGGTCCACCACGGGCGGGAGGCGTGCGCCTCGGCGCGGCCGGTGGAGACGATCGAAGCCGTCCGCGCGCTGCCGGTACGGCATAACTAGGGGGCGAGGGAGAAGCGTGATCGAGGATCTTCAGCAGGCGGCCCAGGTTCGAACAGCGTCCGTGGTCGAGCTGGCGAGCGAACTGATCCGCCGTCCGAGCCGGGCGGGGACCGACGACTACGGGCCCGTCCTGACGGTGCTGGAGGACTGGCTCGCCGCCCGCGCGCTGCCGCACCGGCGCCTGCACGACGCGACGGGCGCCCTGGTGGGGCTTTTGGTGGAGATCCCCGGCGGGCGGTCCGGCGCGTGGTGGACGTTGGATGCGTGCGTGGATACCGCCCCGTACGGCGACGAGTCCGCCTGGTCGTTCCCGCCGGCCTGCGGCGACGTCGTGGACGGCTGGCTGCGCGGCCGGGGTGCAGCGGACTCCAAGCTCGCCGCCGCGATGTTCTGCCATATCGCCGCCGACCTCGCCCCCCGCGCCGCCGAGCTGGCCGGCGGGCTCGCGGTGCTCCTGGACGTGGATGAGCACACCGGCGGCTTCGGCGGCGCCCGCGCCTACCTCACCGACCGGGCCGCGGCCCGCCCGGCCGGGGTGATGATCGGCTACCCCGGCATGGACGAGGTCGTGGTCGGCGGCCGCGGCCTGTGGCGGGCAACGATCACCGTGCACGCCGCCTCCGGGCACTCCGGCTCCAGCAGGACCGTCATCGGCGCGATCACGCGAGCCGCCCACCTCGTACGGCTCCTGGACACCGCCGAACTGCCCGGCGTGGACGACGGCTCGGGGTTTCCGCTGGCGCCGAAGCTGTCGGTCACTGCCTTCCACGGCGGCCAGGGCTTCTCCGTCACCCCCGACCGGGTCGACATCAACGTGGATGTCCGCACTACCCCCGGCTTCGACGCACACGACGCCGAGACCCTCGTCCGCAAGGCCGTCGCCGAGCTCGACGCGGAATTGCCCGCACCGGCACCCACCGAGGTCACCCCGGTCGCTGCCTGGCCGCCGTTCCGCCTCACCGAGGACGAACAGCCCGCCGCCGCCCTCCTCGACGCCGCCACGGCGGCCGGGCTGATGGTGCGGGCGAAGACGGCGGGCCCGTCGAACATCGGCAACCTGCTCGCCGGGGAGGGCATCGCGGCCACCGCCGGATTCGGGGTCCAGTATGAGGGCCTGCACGGCATCGACGAACGCGCCCACCTTGCCGAACTCCCCACGGTGTACGCCGTCTACCAGCGGGCCGTCCTCGACCTTCTCGGAGGCTGACGTCCCAACCTCGTCCCACCTTCCTCCCAGATCCACTCCCAGTACCTGCTCAACTCCGTCTCTGGGAACACCCCTTCGATCGCGGTGACATAGAGGCAGCACCAACCGAAGCATCCACCGCGACAAAGGAGGCCGGTCATGACCGAGCAGACCATCCACGCCACGAACCCCGCAATCGAGGACGCCCCCGCCGCAGCGCCACGCACCGGCAGCTTCGCGCCACAGCTCAGCACCCACCCGGTGGCGATCCTCACCCTGGGCCGCCAGGTGTTCAACGACTCGGACAAGTCCAACTACTTCGAGGGCTGACACGCCCAGGACACCACCGAGCACTCCAGGGGCCGGCCGGCCAGCCGTACGACGGCCGGCCGGCCCCCGGTCGCGTCTTGAAGGGGAGGCGAACAGATGGAACGGGAGTGGATGACCGGCGGCACCGCCGCTGGAGGCGGAATCGAGATCGTAGGGCTCGGCGGTGTGCGCCGGGCTCCGGCCGCGCGAGTACGTGCGGCCTGCGAGGGGCCGGTGGCGCTCGCGGTCGTGGGCGACAGCCCGGTCACCGAGCAGGATGTGCGTGGCCTGCTTCCGGCTGTGCGGGCGGGCCGGTGGGCGGAGCTGACCCGCTGGCCGGGCTCGTACTGGGTGGTCGCGAGCGACGGGCGGCAGCACTTCGTGTCCGGAGACCTCGCCGGGATCCGAGCCGTCTACTACACGCCGCATCAGGAGGGGACGGCGTGGGCCAGCGAGCCGGGCCTGCTGGGGCGTCCGCTCGTGCCGGACCTGCCGTTGCTGGCGGCCCGGCTCGCGGCGGGGGGACACCACTGGCCGCACCGCACACCGTACGAGCAGATCCGGCAGGTGCCCGGCGGGTTCGGGTTGCTGCTCGCCCCCGGGGCGCCGCCGCAGCTCGTCGACATCGCGGGCGTCGAGCCCGCCTCCGAGCTGCGCGAGGGCGCCGAGCGGTTCGGCCGAGCGTTCACCGACGCCGTCCACCACCGCGTCCGCGCCGCCAGCGGGGTGGTGGGGGCGGACCTGTCCGGCGGGCTTGACTCCTCGGCGGCCGTCGTCCTCGCCGCCGGTGTCGGGACCGTGCACGCGGTGACGTACACCGACGGCTACACCAGCGGCGAGGACATGGCGTTCGCCGCCCGCGTCGCCGAACACACCGCCGCCCGGCACACGGTCGCCACCGGCAGCGACGAGCAGCTTCCCTTCGGCTTCCCGCCCGGGCAGCCGACCGGGACGGAGCCGGTGCTGGAGGCCGCGATGTACGCCATGGACACCGCCTACCTGCGCCCTGTACGAGGGCTGCCGCTGCACCTGACCGGGCACGGCGGGGACATCGTGCTCGACGCCTCCAGCTCCTGCTGGGTCCGCCTCCTCCAAGACGGCCGGCGCCGCGAGGCCCACCGCCAGGTCGTCGCGTTTGCCCGGCTGTGCAATACCGCCCCTGGCCCGTACTGGAAGGCCCTCAAGCAGGCCGCCGACCTCGGTCGGAGCGGCACCCTCGAAGGCGCCGCCGAGGCCCTGAAGCGCGGGGCCATTGCGCCGAGTCCGGCCGTGGCCAGCTGGTCGTGGTGCCGCCTCGGCGCGGGCGCGTCCTGGCTCACGGCCGAGGGACGCCACGAAGTCGCCGCGATGCTGCGGCAGGCCGCACACGACCGGCAGCCGGAGTGCGCCGACGAGTTCGACCAGTGGGCCGCCCTGCGGTCGGTCGGCGCCTCCGCCCGCGGCTGGACCCCATACGCCGACGCGCTCGGTGTGAGGCCGGTGTACCCGTACCTGGACAACGAGGTCGTCCGGGCCGCGTTCGCCGTGCCGGCGCTTGCCCGGCGCGGGCTGGTTTCCTACAAGCCCCTGCTGCGGGCCGCGTTACCGCAGCTCCCGGACTGGCTGACCTCCCGCCGCTCGAAGGGGTCGTTCACGGCTCAGCGCATCGCCGGACTCGCCCGGCACCAGGGGCTGCTCGACGGGCTGATCGCGGCTAGTCCGCTCGCGGCCGGAGGGCTCATCGATTCCGCCGCGGTACGCGTGGCGCTTGCGCAGGCGGCCCGGGGACAGAGCGCCACGGTGATCGCCGACCTGCACCAGCTGATCGTGACGTGCTGGTGGCTCACCGGCCAGACGGCCGCCAAGGAGGTGACGGCGTGCTGACCTGCGCCCCTCATGTCCATCACGCCACAGGCCGGCACGGCACGGCGGTGCTCGACATCCGGCGCGGGAGGTGGCTCATGCTCGATCCGGATGCCGCGAAGATCTGGCACGCCGTCACCGTCCGCGGCGGCACCGCCGGGCTCGCCGACGAGATCGCCGTCCCCACCGGCCAGAACCCGCGAGTCGTCGGCGAGCGGATCGCCGCGTTCATCAACGAGCTCCTGGTTGCCGGCGTGCTCGTCGACACCGCCCGCCCGGCCCGGCGAAAGAGGGGGTGGTGGCGGTGACGGTCATGGTCCCCACCGCCCGGCCCACCGCGCCGAGGCTCGACCGCCTCGTCGCGGCCGTAGCGCTCGCTCTGTCCCTGGCGATGAGCCGGTGGCCGCTGCGCTGGCAGATCGCCGCCGTACGGCTGCTGCGCGGCCTGCCGTACGCGCGCCACACCCGGATCGAAGCCCTCTACACGGCGGTGCTTGCGGTGATCCCCTCCTGGTGGCCGGGCCGCATCGCCTGCATGGAGATCAGCCTCGCCACCGTCCTGGCGACCGCGCTGACCGGCCGCCGGGCCCGCTGGGTGCTCGGCGCGCGGTTCCTCCCCGACGCCGCGCACGCGTGGGCCGAGGTCCCAGGCGGCGCGGTCGGCCGGGACATCGGCGACGCCATCGACAGGCCGTGGATGCCGGTCCTCGCCGTGCCGTAGACGGCCGCCAGGGCTGCCGTGGCCCGGGGCCGCCCAATGCCTCCCCGCCCCGGACCACGACATCACTCGAACGAGTGAACATGGAGCAGTGAAGCTGACGGCGGGGCGGGGCGACCTGGGCCGACGGGCGGGGGACGAAACAACCCCGTTGCCCGCCCTCCCCGCCCGGTCCCCTCATGGGGGCGTGAGTTCTTCTGTATCTTCGCCGCCCGTCGCCGGCACGGGCCAGCCGCCCATGATGCGCCTGGCCTCCGACCGGCACTTCGAAGCGAGCGCCAACCTGTCCACGGCCGCGATAGCGAGCCGGCTGCCCCGTACCCTCGCCGAGGCGGCCCGGCTCGGCTGGCACACCGACCACCGCGCCGTCCTGGCCCTGCTCGCCTGCCAGATCGGCTCCGCCGCGCTCACCGCGACCGCGCTCGCAGCCACCACCCGCGTGCTGGCCGCCGTGTTCACCGGCGGCGACATCGTCGCCTCTCTGCGCGAAAACCTGACCGCCGTGGTAGTCCTCGCCGTCGCCGCCTCCGGGCGTTACCTGCTCGACGCCGCCGCCCGCGCGGCCGCGGCCCGGCTCGCGCCGAAGGCCGTACGCGAAGCCGACCTCCAGGTCATCACCGCCGCCACCGCCGCCGAACTCGTCGCCTACGAGGACCCGGACTTCGAGGACGCCCACGCCGCCGCCTCCGACGGCGCGGAGAAGACCGGCGACCTCATCCTCGACGCCCAACTGCTGACCTCCGCCGCAGCCCAGATGGCCGCCGCGGCGACCGTCGTCACTGTCCTGCACCCGGTGATGCTGCCTCTGCTGGTCCTCTCCGTCGTGCCCTGTGCGTGGGGCGCCGTACGCGGGGCGCGGATCGAGCACGCCGCCCATCACCGCAACCTCGCCGACTCCCGGCTGCGCAACGTGTTCCGCTCCTACACCACCGAGCGGAACACGGCCGACGAGGTCCGGGCGGGCACCATGGCCGGGTTCCTGATCCGGCAGTACCGGATCGTCTCGGGCCGCCTGGAGGCCGAACAGCTCAAGGCGACCCGGCAGGCCCTGGTGGTCCAAGGCATCGGTGACGCGCTCACCGCGGTGGGCACCGTCGTCACGTGGGCCGTGCTCGTGCTCCTGGTGGCGAGTGGCCGCATGGAGCTCGCGGTCGCGGGGACCGCCGCTTTGGCGGTGCGGACCTCGGGGGCGGCGCTCGCCACGACGGTGCGGGCGGGGGCTCGGCTCTTCCGTACCTCGCTGTCCCTGGACGACTGGGCCCGTTTCCTGGCCGTGGCCAAGCCGTGGACGACCCGGCGCGGCACCGCGACCGTCGCCGAGGACGGGCCGCAGGTCATCACCGCCGAGGGCGTCTCCTTCACGTATCCCGGTGCCAACGCGCCCGCGCTCGACGGCATCGACCTGGACCTCAAGCGCGGCGAGGTCATCGCCCTCGTGGGCGAGAACGGCGCCGGCAAGAGCACCCTCGCCCGCATCCTGACCGGCCTGTTCCTCCCCACCAGCGGGTCGGTGCGGTGGGACGGGGTGGACCTGGCGGACGCCGACCCGGCCGGAGTGCTCGCCCAGGTCGCGCTCGTCCCGCAGGACTACACCCGCTGGCCGCTGGCCGCCCGCGAGAACATCACCCTCGGCCAGCCCCGCCCCGAAGGCGACACCGCCGTACACGCCGCCGCCGAGGCAGCCGGCGCCGACAGCGTCATCGCCGCCCTCCCACACGGGCTGGACACGTCGCTGGCTCGCTCCTGGTGGGGCGGACACGACCTGTCCGGCGGGCAGTGGCAACGCGTCGCGGTCGCACGAGCCTTCCACCGCGACGCCCCCGTCCTCGTGATGGACGAACCGACCGCCGCACTCGACGCCCGCGCCGAACACCGGATCTACACCCGCCTCAAGGCCCTCGCCGCAGGCCGGGCCACGGTGTTCATCACGCACCAACTGGCCAACACCCGCCTCGCCGACCGGATCATCGTCCTCGACCAGGGCCGCATCTCGGAAACGGGCACCTACGACGAGCTGATCCAACAGGCCGGAAACTTCTTCGAGATGCTGAAACTGCAGGAAGACCGCGACTGATCCGTCCCTTTGCAGAGTGCCAGGCACTCTCAGTCCGAACCAGATCCGTCCCAGAGCTCATCCACCAGAGCGTTCGGTGGCCACAGTCCCAGCGTTCAGTGGCTCATGTCTTCAAGCTGAGCTAGGTCTGCCCTGCACGGGAAGCCCACGGTGTCGCGTGCGGCTATACGCGGCAGCTGTCGGTGTGGGTGACCTCTCGAAAGTTGGCGATGATGGGGCTGGCCATCGACTCGCGGTAGACGACCGCGGCTCGACCGTAGGGCCAGGTGATGTCGTCGAGAAAGTCCTGCTGGGCTTCTGAGCAGCTGCCGAACATCAGACTACGGACGACGTCCGTCCAGGTGGCATCGTCTTGGTAGCTCTCCCCTTCGGGGTAGATGCCGGGGCCGAAGGTGATGAACATCGTCTGCGCCGATGGGTTGAATGTGACGGTCACCTGGCCGCCCGTGTACTGCTGCCCTTGGAGGATGGGAGCCGCGTCTTCGCGCAGACGCTGTGCGGCGGCCTTTTCCGCCCGTGTGGCCGGCACCCGGGCGGCCGCCCACTCATCAACGGTGGGCTGCGTGCTGTCACCGCGGGTATACGCGGGGGAGGGGACAGTGGAAGTACGCGGGCTCGGAGTAGAGGGTGACGGTACGGGGGAGGCGGTGCGTGCGGGGCTGGGTGCAGAGCTTACGGAGTGCTGAGCGGCCGATGTGAGGTCGACAGATGGGGCTTTCTGACCGTCGCTCGCTAAGGCTGGTTCCCGCGCCGTGGTGGATGACTGCGTGGCGGCGAGGATACCGCCGAGGCTGCCTACGAGGGCAGCAGCGGCGACGACCGCCAGGTACAGGCCAGTGCGGCTGGTGCGCTTCGGCGGGCCCGGCCAGATCGGTTCGTCGGATGGCAGATCCCAGCTGCGACCGACCAGGTCGGCTATCAGCGTCGGCTGAGGCAGTCCAGCGGGACCGGCGACGGCCGTAGTCTGCTTGGCAAGCAACCCACCACACAATTGCGCGAGTTCAGCAGCTGCTGGTCGGACGGATGGGTCCTTCGACAGAGCCCTCTCCACCAGCTGGCGCAGATCATCGCCCATCCCGTCGAGGTCGGGCTCGGCAGACAGGACACGAAAGGCAACAGCATCGGCAGCGCCGCTCCCGAAGGGCAGACGTCCTGTGGCCGCGTAGGCGACCAGGCCGCCCCACGCGAACACATCACCCTCCGGCCCGACCGCGCCGGTGCGGTAATGCTCAGGGCTGATCCAGCCCGGCGTTCCCGTCATCACCCCAGTGCGGGTGACGGAAGTCCCGTCCAAGGCATGAGCGATCCCGAAGTCCAGCACCATCGGGCCCGAAGCAGCCAGGATGACATTCTGGGGCTTCACATCACGGTGCGTGACGCCGGCCTGGTGGACCGCGGCGAGTGCTGCTGCGGTACCAGCGGCCAAGGCATACAGGCGGGCCCCGGCCAGAGCCCCGTCGGCGGCCACATGCTGGTCGAGGGTGGGACCAGGTATGAAAGCAGTGGCAAGCCACGGAGCGGGTGCATCGGGATCGGCATCGACCACTGGAACCAGACAGGGGCCCGTAACCCGCCGGGACAGATGAACCTCCCGCCGGAACCGAGCACGGAACTCGTCGTCTGAGGCCTGCGCCGGATGCACGACCTTGACGGCCATCCGCTCCCCGGCGGCGCTGAGCGCGGCATACACAATGCCCATGCCGCCTGATCCGAGCCGACCCACCACACGGTACGGGCCGACACGCTGCGGATCACCTTGTCGCATCGACTGAACACGGCTGGACACAGATACTTCCCCCTGGCGATCAACGGCACGCACACGCCGAAGTGGTGATCAATGCTATCGGCCAGCCTTGCCTTCGGCTGGCCCTTCCCCGCGCCTCGCTGGCACACGCCGACCGCAGCTACGCCCACTTCCTTGCCCGGTCCGCCCCAGACATCCCTGCCGGCGACAGGGACGACGCAGCGAGGCGCCGGTGAGCGCCACCTACCCTGGCCAACCGACCTCAGCGAGGTTCGGCGAAACCGGGCAGTTCCAGCGGCATGGGAGCCCAGTCGTTACGGGGTGTGGCGTCGTGCCGCAGGAGCCGGAAGCACTCGCCGCCTTCGGGCCGTACGGTGACGACGTGCCCTTCGGCGCGCCCGGCCTCCAGCGCGGCCAGCGCCTGCCGACCGTCTTCCTCGTCGACGACGACGCGGGGGTGGTGAAAGCGTACGGGGCCCAGATCCAGTTGCCGCCCGGCGATCTTGATCGGGCACACGGGGTTCCAGCCCTGGAACGCGTGGGGCCTGCCGCTGAGCATGGCCCGCAGGATGGGGGAGTCCTCCCCGCTGAGGTGGAAGCGGATCCAGGGCAGGAACGGGGAGACCGCGCAGTGTTCCTGGATGAGCAGGCGTGCCATGCGCAGGGCCACCCGTTCCGTGGGCGTGACCTCGCTAGGAACAGGGAAATGCTGCTCGCAGTGTCGCTGGACCACATCCAGGTCCTCGACATAGCTGCGCAGCTCGGCCACCTCTTGGCGGGCGGCTTCGCTGTTCGCCGACAGCCTGCCTCCTCCGATGGTCCCGGCGCCGGTCCGCACTTCGAAGGCGCCGCCGTCCATGATGCGCTGGCGCATCCCGATCAGACGCAGCGCGGCCGAGGGCTCCAGTTTCTCCACGGCGAAGGTGAACCGCAGCGACGCCGAGACGCCGGAAGCCTCGGGGGTCATCAGCTCCATACTGCCGCCGATCATGTCCACCGTGAGCGACCGGCCGACACTGCCGCGCCCCACGTGCGCCAGCGTGCCCGGGTACGAGGCGACGACCTGTCCGGCGTCGAGGAAGACCATCTCCACGGCCGTCTCGGCCAGCGGAACCTTGCCCGCCGGCTGCCACCGCACCTCGACGTCCCGATGTTCCCCGGACAGCCACTCCGGCCCGCTGACCACCAGACTCTCCACCGCCCCACGAGGCAGCACCACTTCCTCCGGCAACCCGAACCCCAGACTGCGCCGCACGCTCTCGGCCAGATCGGGGGCGAGCAGCCCGTTGCCCGTCAGGGTGATCTCGACAGGGGAGACTTCATGCGCCCGCGGGTGCTTGGCCCGCAGCGTCTGCACCACCATGTCGCCCTGACGCGCGAAGTCCAACGTCCAGTCAGCATCCAGCCCGTCGACCTGCCGCCCCAGCGCCGCGACCCGCGCACTCACATCCCGCGCCCCGTCCATGAAAACCGCCCGCTCCTGCCCGTAGACCTTCGCCGCCTCGAACAGATGCTTCCGGGTAAAGGAAGCCTCCAGGTCGGCGTGCGTCGCGAGCAGCCCGTCCAGCTTGGGCCGGTCCCACACCTCGATCCGGAGCCTGTGTCCGGCCGCCAGAGAGGTGACGAACTCCCGCTCGGACGGGGTCAGGGTGCAGGGCACCACCAAGATCCACTCCCAGGGCTGGTGCTCCATGGCCCGCGCGAACGACCGCTCAATTGACTTGCGCCGCCCCTTGTGCGCCGTGGTGGGGAAACCGTCCGGGTAGTACTTCAGCTGGAAGATGCGCACCTTCGAGCCGTGGGCGACCTTGATGTCGATACCGCCATCGCCGCCGCGCCCGTTCACCGCCTCCACGCGCGCGGTCGCGTCGTAGGCGCGGTGCACCAGCGCTTCGATGATCCGGTCGAACTTCCGTTGACCGATCCGCTTCCACTTCACCGCCACAACCGGCCCCCTGCCCTCCCAGATGCGTCAGGCAAGCATCCCACCCCGCACTGACACTCTGTCGTTGCTAGGACTTGCCCGGTGGCCGACCCTGAACCACTCAGCCCGGGGTGGTACTGCTGCCGTTCCCGTGGGCGAAGCCTCCGTTCACCAGCGAAGGGCGGTCCGATCAGACGGTCATGGTCCGCCCCTGCGTGAAGTCCGCAGCGCCCTGCAAGCCAGCGGGCGGGGACGTCAAGGTGGCCGGTGATCCCAGGGGGCGAGGCCAGGCGCTGGTTAGAGGCCGATCGTCGTTTCGTCCTGCGGGCCGGTCTCGTCTGCGTCGGCATCCGCGCCGTCGGAGGCGTCTTCGGTGCTTTCTGCCGTGCGGCGGTAGTAGGGGTGGGTGGTGTCCATCCTGCGGGCGTGGTGGAGGGGCGTGGGGGTGCTCTGTCGAACGTCGGAGGTGATGCCTTGGTTGGTCAGGACAGCGGCGACGGCTCCGATGAGGTCGCAGTCGGCGTCAGGGCTCTGGGCGATGACGGTGAACCGGGTGGCGGTGTGGGCGTAGCCGTTCTTGCTCTGGCTGCTGCTGTCGAAGCGGGTCTCGTCCTTGCCGAAGCGACCGGCGGGGCCGGCGGCCCAGGTGCGGGGGACGTTGACGAGGAGGAGGTCGGGGTAGGTGATGGCGCCGTCGTCGGTGGCGAGTTGGAAGAGGCTGTTGGTGGTGTCCGTGGCGCGCCAGGTGCCGTCGCTGGTGCGCATGTGTGCTCCGGTGGGGCGGCCGATGCGTTCCAGGTCGCTGATGACGCGGACGGTGGCCAGGGGGCGTTGGGCGCGGGGGAGGCTGTGGCCGGGCAGCCAGGACGCGGGCTGGGGCATGTCGGGGGGCGGGTTCTGGCCCAGGGCTTCGTCGGTGAGGCCTGCCCAGATGTGTTCGGCGGCGTTGCCGTCGACGTAGAGCACGGCGGGTGCTGTTGCGGGGAGCTGGGTGCGGGCAAGGATGAGGGCCTGCTCGACGATGTCGGCGGCGGCGCGGGCCTGCAGTGTCTCGTCCGCGGCGGCGTGGTATCCGCTGACGTCCCAGGCGAGGTCGGCGGCGTGCAGCGCGGTGGTGGCCGGGCTGTGGGGATGCCACTGCCCGGCTTGGGGGCTGTAGGCCCAGACCTGCCAGGGGTCGTCCTTTCCGCCGGTGGGGCGCATGGCGGTGAGGGTCACGGTGATCGGTGCCGGTTCGGCGGTGCGGCGCTTGCCGGGTGTGCGGCGCGGGGCGTGGCGGCGCACGTGGATGCCGATGTGCCACCAGTTCTCGAGCGGCAGTTTCCCGAACGCGGCACCGAGGCGGTGGTCGGTGGCGCCGACGCCGCTGAGGATCTCGCGCAGCACGTTCGCGGTCGAGCTGTCGAGGCCACTCTGGCGGGAGGCGACCTTCTTCGCGCGGTACTTCTCGTTGTAGGGCTTGCCTTCCCGGGTGTGGGTGGGGACCGGCGGCGGGGCCTGCTTGATGTACTGGGAGGTCGCTGAGAGACGTGCGAGAGCCTGCTTCGATGGCCACTTGCCGTCCTCGGCCTCGGCCTTCTCCCGGGCTTCGACCCTCGGGTACCAGCGATCGGGGTCCCAGTCGGTCTCGCAGATCGCCGCGACGAGCGTGTCCTCGCGGGTATAGGGGGCGAGCATCTGCGCCAGGTCCTGTTCGCGCTCCGCGCTGCTGCGCGGTCCGTGTCCGAGTGCACCGGCCTTGTCTTCGAGGAAGAGGACCTCGATACGCCCGCCGGCGACTGGTTCGGCGAAACCCTCAAGGGCCTGCCAGTCCTCGCCGGGGCCCCACTGGTCGGCGATCGCGCCCTTCACCCGGGCGCGAACCTCGTCGGTGCTCCACAGTACGGGGACGAGGAGGGTGCTCACGCCGGCGGTGTCCAGGGCGGCGGGGATTCGTTCGAGGGCGATGGGTCCGCTGATGCGTGAGCCGCTCTCGGTGGGCGGCACCTTGATGCCGGGGACCTCGATGAACACGGGGCTGCGGTGGCTGTATTTCTCGCACTGGGTGTCGATGGCCTCCTCGAGGCGGCGGAAGAACTCCATGCCGTGTCCGCGGCCCAGGCCGGGGGTGCGGACACTGGCCGGGGCGACGGCCCAGACCGGGCCCGGCGTGGTGCCGGCCAAGGCGTCGTCGGCGAGGTGCTCGGGGAAGGGCGGCACGCTCGCGCTCAGGCGAGGCAGGGCTGCCAGGCGGCGGCTCGCGGCTACCGCGGGGACGTTGAGGCGGCGCTTCCACGGGGGGCCGTCGGTGGCCGCGGAGACGACGAGTGGCTGGTCGGGGTTGGCCAGCAGCACGGTGGAGACCCCCTTCCAGGAGGTGGCGAGGAGGGTGGTGGTGGCGTTCACGGTCAGCGCGTGGCGCCGGGAGTGACCGCTGGCGGCGGTGCCGAGGGTGATACGGGGCAGCAGGTGGCGCACGATGCCCTTACGGTCGGGCGGGGCGGGTAGTTCGTGGCCGATCGCGGCCAGTCGGCCGTCGGTGCACAGGGTGAAACGGACGGGGGCGCCGTTGTTGCGGGGCCACTCGAGGGCGGCGAGTTCCTCGGCCAGGCGCCAGCGGGCGAGTTCGCCCGGCCACCAGCCGCGTGAGCGCTTGCCGGCGCTCGGCGGCGGGGGCAGGACCGCAGGCCGGGGTTCGGCCTGGGCGAGGAGTTCGGCCAGGTGTTCGCCGATGCGCAGGCCGTCGGGGCCGGGGACCACGGCTTCGGCCCAGTAGCGGAACACGTCGCGTCGGTCCTCGGCGCTGATCGGTGCCGCGCACAGGAGTTCGTAGCAGCCGTCGTTCCACTGCCAGCGCGCCCAGGTGCCCGCCGCCGCGCGCAGGACACTCTCCAGTGCCCGGTAGGGAGGCTGTACATCCAGACCGGTGCCGACGTTGCGCTTGTACTCGTGCGAGAGCTCCGTGGCCAGGTCCATGGCGGGGGCGCCGGGCCGGTAGGCGACTACCTCGCCCAGGTCGCTGGGAGCGGTGCGGAACTGCAGCAGGCGGGCCTGCTTGCGGGCGACGCTGTCGAGCGGGCGGCTCATGCGTACTCTCCCAGGTAGGAGTCGAAGCCCGCCCGCAGCGCGGGGAGCAGGTGCTGGGCGTGGGCGTACTCGGCGATTTCCTCGATGGTGTGGCCGTAGGAAGTGCCGAGCTGGGCGAGGTCCTCCTGCGGGGACTGCTCGAGCAGCCCGCGGATCAGGGTGGGCAGGTCGGATCCCCAGGTGGGGTCGTGGAAGGCGCCGTCGATGAAGTGGAGCTCGACGTGGGTCTGCCCGCGGCGTCCGCGGCCTGCCAACTGGACGCTTTGTCCGAGGAGGGTGGCGACGAGTTCGTACTTCAGCTCGTCGGGCAGGGCGGAGAAGCGTTTGGGCGCGTTGAGATTCAGGCGCAGGTGCGCATTGGCCGCCGTCCGGGCCTGGGCCAGAACGGCGGCGGGGTCGTCGCCGGGCGCGGTGTCGCGCCAGGCCCGGGCGGCGACACTGGCCGCCAGCACCGCTGGTTCGTCGGCCGGCATGACCGGCCGCACACCCATGGCGATCAGGGTGATGGCCGACACGGCGACGCCCTCGAACACGGTCAGCACGTTCAGGCCCCGCTCGGTGCGTGGCAGCGGCGAGATGAGCACCTCGCCGTCCAGATCCGCCAGCTCCGCGAAACGGTCGCGGGTGAGCTGACCGATCGCATCGCAGACCGGAGGCAGAGAAAGGTCAGGGGTGTCCGCGGCGGCGACGTAGATCCGCAGCCGCCGTCCACGGGCGAGCGCGGTGTCGTACAGGGCCTGGGCGAACAGGCGGGCGTGCCGGTAGGAGTTGACGGTGATCAGGGCCCGAGCGCGGTGCCGGGTGCGTGCGTCCGCGGCGAGCCGGTCCAGGTCGCGCACCAGACCCGGTGCGTAGCCGGCGGCCAGAGCGATGACCCGCTGGTCGCGTTCGCGGTAGGGGGTGCTGCCGACGGCCAACAGCTTTCCGTCGGCGACGGGGGTGCTGTTGAAGATGGTCAGACCATCGCGGAGGGTGTCGGGCATGGCCCAGTCGGGGCGGGCGAGCAGATGGGTGCGTGCCGCACCCGGCATGAAGCCGGTGGCGGACATCCCTAGGACAGTGCGCTGGCGGCCGCTCAGAGCGAGGGAGACGATGCTGCCGAGGAACTGCGTCTCGGTGTGGGGGTCCGCGCGCAGCACCTCCATCTTCAAACTTGCGTGGCCACCCGGATCGTCCAGCCCCTCGAAGCGGAACCCGCCCAGCTGGCGGCCCAACGGCCCGAACGGGACGACGGTGCCGGCGCGCTGGTGGCCGATGGCGTCGGCGAGTTCGGCGGCCGCGTCGATGCCGTGCCCCGTGAGTTCGCCGGCCCGGTCCGTCAGGTCGAACATCGTGTGGACGATGGCTGTCAGCCACGTCTTCATCATCAACGCGTGCAAAACCCCGGCGGTGACCTCGGCACGCGAGAGCGCCCGCGCCTGTTCCGGCCGGTCGAGCCCGCGCTGCGCCGGAACCGTGGACTCGGCCGGGGCTTCATCGGCTCCGTCCTCGGCAGCGCAGAAGGCGGGCAGCGCGGCGGAGACGATCTCCCGCAGGTCGTCCTTGAAGGGGGCAAGCTGCCACTCCCCGCCCTCGTCGATCGTGAGCATCCGCTCCAGCACGCCCGGAATGGGCAGCAGCCGATCCGGCAGCACGGCGCCGGAAGGGCGGTCGCCCGGGCGGATGGCCACGCGCGGGAGCAGAGCCTGCAGACAGTCGGCCTGCTCGGCGGTGGCCGCGGCCTCGGGATCCACTCCGATCAGGTCTTCCAGCAGATGCCGGTCCCATCGATGGGGTTGGTACCAGCGCTTGCGGTCCTGCACGATCTCCCGCGCCCGGCGCGGGTCCTGCCCGCGGGCCAGAGCCCGGGCCTGGGCGACCTCGGTGCATACTTCCTCTCCGGCCACCAGGTCGAGTAGCTGCTCGGCCAAGAACACCGCACGGGTCAGAGGCCGGCGCACGGCCACCGCCAGCCGCGGCGGCGCCTGGTGCAGACTGTCGCGAATGCGCCGCAGCACCGTCGTCGGGCGGGAGCGGGACGCGAGCTCCAGCACGCCGCACTCCCCGAACCCCCGCGACTGAAAGGCATCGACCTCGTCGATGACCACATAGGACGCCAGACGCAGAAGGAACTCCCGCACGCTGATGCTGTTGCGGACCTCCCCGTCGACCTCCACCGGAACCTTGATCATCCCGGACTGAAAGCAGGCGTGGGTAGTCACGATGATCCTGGCCGTCGTCGCGGCCTCGACATGGGAGAACTTCCCGCACGACGACACATACGGGCACAGCGCCCGCTCCGGCTGCCCGAAAGCATCCGACGCCGAAACCGTGCACGGCTCCCTGCCACCCTCGAACGCATCACGTCCCTCCAGCTGCGCCTGCACAGCGCACCCGTAGGCGGAGTTGTCGACGAGGAAGGCAATACTCGCCGGTGCCTGCGCCAGTGGCACACCGGTGCCCTCCAGCTTCGCGGCGGAGCGCAGCGCGAAGTCGTACCGGCTGTTCGGGGCGATGAACGGCGTGGCCGTCTCCTTGACGCCCGCCGCCCGTAGCTCCTGCTGGAAGGTGGAGGCTTCGCCGTAGACGTCGCCGTTGTCGCTGACCACCAGCACGGTGATGCGGCCCAGGCCCGCCTGCTGGATCGCCAGCCCCCGGCCGAAGACGTTCTTGCCCACGCCCGGGGGCGCACTCAGCAAATGCGTCCGGCCCGGCGCCAGGACGACGGGTTCCAGGGGGCGCTGCCCGCCACCGATCGTCCCGCGCAACAGCAGCGCGATCTGCCTCTCACGGAAAGCCGGCCCCTCCATGCCTTGGTCGGTGTCCCGGCTCTGCCAGCCGAGCTCATCAGCGTCCACCACCAACTCCACCGACGGCGCGGTCACGACCTGAGGCGGCCTGTACACACGCTGCTCGTCGGGGAAAGCGAGCTGGACCCGCCCCCGCGATGTCGGCGCCGACCAGCCCGACCCGCTCGCGACCCGCAACAACTTCCGGGGCACGGCCGGTACGAGCAGGCGGTCGGCGACGTCCGAAGGGTCCTGCCCGTGAACCGGCAGCACCTCAAGAGCTCGCCCTCGCTCGTGGTATCCGAGCGCGTAGAGAGCCAGCAGCGGGTCGTCCGCGTCCGGCGTCTGGAAGACGTTATAGACGGTCCGTTCGACGTGGTGCAGCAGCGCCTCACCTCGATGGCGGGTGCCCAACAGCGCGCCCAGGCGCTGCTTGTCCGTCTCCGACCACTGCTCCCAGCCCGCCACGACGCGCGGCGCGTGCCCGCTCAGCAGGACATGGGCGTCCGCGACGCGTACCACCTGCCGCCCGTCACGGAACCGGGCGGGAAGAAGATACTCGGCCAGGGCCAGAGCCCCGGCAAGCGTCCTGCTCACGCCCCCGCCACCTCCGCCACCAGGTCGGCATCGGTCAGCACCCGGGCCCCGCTGCCTCGCACCACCCGGCGCAGCAGCGGCAGGTACCCCCGCAGGTGCTCAGGCACCACGAAGCACAGCTCACCGTGCCCGTCGGGCTCCTCGCGCAGCCTCTCAGCCAGCCCGTACGGGTCGGCCCACGTCTTCACGTCGACGCGCCACACCCTGGACCCGCCAGCACGAGTGACATGCAGGTCATAGGCGTCGCCGAACGGCCACAGCCGCACGTCCGCGCCCAAGGCGGCCAGCCGGTCGCGAAGCTCAACCTCCAGCAGGCCCGGGAGCGTCACCCACAACCACAGGGCGTAGGGCAACGCCACATAGCCCTCCACGGGCAGCAGCTCCGGCACGGTCCGCAGCTCACCGCACGGCGCCAGACACCAGCCCCCAATCGCAGTCGCCTCGGCCCGGTACCGGGCGCCCAGCAGACTGTGGCGCTCGTCCTCACACTCAACATCCACTACACCACTCGGACGGTAGGTGGCTCGCATCGTCCATCCGCACATCGGACACGCTGCCCACAGACCGCCGAACTGCCGCGTCGGGGAGATACCGGTGTACGCGCCCAGCTCCACCAACGCGGTGTTCCGAGACAGAACACGCCGTGTCAGAACGGGCGTGCGGACCATCGCCTCCCGGCCCAGGGTGTACGCCTCGAAGCCGACGGCCCGCAGCGCGCGAAAGACAGCGTGCTGGACGGCCTCGCCGGAGATCCGCGACAGCCCGGTACCCACCGGCAGCATCCCCACCGCCCGCAGCAGGCTGTGCAGATGGCGGATGTCAGCACCGATCCCCGGGGCCAGATGGCCGTGCTCAGAAGCCTCCACCGCAAGCCGGTGCAGCGCCGAACTGGGCATGCCGTCCTCATCGAGCAGCCACAGCTCGCCGAACACAGACTCCTGAGGGCGCCCGGGCAGAAGATTACTCACCCGGCTTCCGCGGAGCCGACGGGCGAACACCTCGTACGACGGCGCCTGCTCGAAAACCCCGAACGAGCGCACATAGCGACCATGGCACTCCATCAGCAGCCGCATCCGCCCCTGCGCGTCCCCTTCACTGCTGCTCAAGGCCAAAGCCGCGACCACGCAGGCATCGAGCGCCGCGCGCTGCTCCACGTCGAGCTCTTGCACGGCCGCTGCCGTCCCCGCCACCGCTGACACCCAGGTCCTCCCCGCACCGCATCGAGCCCATGCCGCAACCTCAACACCTCCGCCCTGCGGGAGGGCACGGGAGCCCGAGGACCTTCCCTCGATTCGGTGATCTCGGTCCCGCCACGAGTTCTGGGGCCGGTATCCGGTGGGCGCCGACGTGGGTGGGTCGGCCGGTGGCGCTCGCCGCGTAACGATTCGCTCTACAGGGTTGTCGGACTGCAGTACGGGGCGCTCACCGTTAACGGGACACTGAGACCTCGAACACGAAGAGGGGAACGTCAGTGGATCCTGCAATTCGAGCGGCGTGGCACGCTTGGCGCACCAAGCACAAGCCCTGGTCCGACAACTATGTCTGGCCGGGTGGGACCGGGATGGTCTGGATCTGTGATTGCGGCGAGCAGTTCTGGCCGAAGGAGGCCATGGAGGCTCTTGGAGACTGGCGCACCCATACCGTCCGCCGGGAGCGGCCCAGGGAGTGACCGGCCAGGGTCCCGCCCGTGGAACGTGCCCAGGACGTTGAAGACCTGAGCCGGAATCCGGTTCGGCCCGGAGCGGTCAGAGGTTGTCGCAGTAGAAATTCTCTCGTTCGGAGTGCAGCCCTAGTCGCTTGATGAGGCCGCAGGTGCAGGTGCCACCCTCGTACAGCATCTTGTTGCACTCGTCGTGGTGCTCCTTCACAGCCCGCTTCACCGGGCCGTCGGCGGCGCCGCGGACGGCTCCGGGGCAGCCTCGGGCTCCGGGGCCGGGCCCGCCCACGCGATGCCGAAGTTGGCGAGTGCGCCGAGTTGCTCTGAGGTGAGCTTGTCGCGGCGTGAGCGGGCGTTGGATAGCCATACACCCAGTTTGTGGGGCGCCGGGTCGCTCTGGCCATTGACGGTGATCTCGACGACGGCCGAGCGCGGTACGGGCCGGTCCGTTGCTCCCGGCCTTCGCCGGGCCCCTGACCGTACGCGACGTCGTCGGGGTGGCCGGCGGCGCGGTTGCGCCCTGGATGCCAAGCTGGGTGAGCCGTTCGCGCTGTTCGGGCAGGAGCTGCGCCCAGGTGCCCGGTTCCTGTTGCCGCCACCGCCAGGTGCCGATGTCGTCGCCTTCGAAGATGACGCCGGGCGCGATGTGGGGCAGGTGGCCGTCGGCGTCGACGAGATCGGCGAGGACCTGGTAGTGCCGCTGCCAGTTTAGGGACCAGGGGCAGTTCCAGTCTGCATCGATCGCGGTGAGCTGCGCCGCCCGCTCCGCGGCCCGGTCCGGGTCTTTCCCGAGGCCGTTCTTGGTGCCCTCGCGGCGGAGGTTGGCCATGATCTGGCCGATGGGGACGGGGCCGGGGCCGGTGGGGTCGTCCCAGACGGCGTCCTGTCGGGGTGCGAGGTGGCCGGTGGCGCGCCGGTAGGAGCGGAGGGCGGCGAGTTTGGTCTCCCATGCTTCTTCGCCGGGTTCCCAGACCATCCCGGCTTCCGGCAGGTTGAGGAGGAGTTTGCGCCGGTCCTCCAGTTCCCCGGCCCGCAGCGCCTTCCTCTGCTGATGCACCCACCGGCCGAGCGGAAACGACTTCGTGATCCCCAGCTCGACCTCGGTGTCGTACGGGACGGCGTGGAGACCGGCGATCTTGTTCTCCTTCCGCCACCGGATGAGGGCTTGGTAGCCCTCCAGCCAGACCAGGGATTCGGGCCGGTAGACCCGGGTCCGGAGGAATGCGGCGATCGTGGCTGCGTCGCGGGGGCTGGAGAAGTGGAGCAGCACGGACTCGGCTGCCGCGTCGGTGCCGTCGTCGTGCTCTTGGTCCTCTCCGTCGCTTTCGCTGCCGGATCCGAGGATCTGCCCGTTCTCGTCGCGTTGGACGTGGATGGTGCGCTGGCCGCTGGTGAGTGCGCGGGAGGCGAGCTGCTCGACCAGGCGCTCGTCGTGCGAGCGCAGGCCCTTTATCTAGGGGTGAGTACGGCGGGGCCTTCCCCGAAATCGCTCACGACGCCCGCCGCCCGCTCCGCATCCAGCCCGTCACCACCAGCCTGCCCCCCTCCGACGGCGACCTTGCCCGTGACGAGGCCGCCCACAAGCTCTTCACCGACCTGATGAACCAGTTCGGCCTCGACCCGCAGACCTGACCCCCCGCCCGCCCCGGAAGACAGGCGCCCACCGTGTTCCACGAGACCCCGATCTACCACCGCCTCATCGCGGAACGAGGCGACATCCCCGCCCAGGTACGCGGCGAAGCCCAACGGTTGCAATCCGCCCTGGAACGCCTCATCACCCCTGCCCCCTCAAGCGAACTCACCATCCACCGCGCTACCGCTCCACCGCACCCCTGACCCCCAGGTCACCAGCCCGGTCTCCCTTCTGCCGGCCCGGCCCGTAGCCGACCAGGGACAGCGCCCACGCGGTGAGCTATTGACCGGCGCGGTGCGCCCGGTTCCACCAGTCGACCCCCTGGACCGCCAGCACCCGACGCTCCAGGGCCAGGGCCTCCTCACGGTCCTCGGACAGGGCCCAGCACACATGCAGATCCGCCCACACCAGCGCGGCCCTGCCCCACTGGACAGCCCGCATCGGCCGACCGCTCTCCACCTCCGCGAGCCGCTCGCGCAACCAGTCCCGGTCGGCCAGCGCCCGGTCGAAGATCCCTTCACCCAGCCCGGAGGCCAGCGCCTTGCCGCTGGTGTAGCGCCGCAACCGCCCGCGCAGCCCACCGCCCTTGCGCGCCCCCGCGCCCACCCCCACGTAGACCACGGGACCGCCCGCCCCCTGCCGGGCCAGGTAGACGCCCGGTGAGGGCGGCGGGTCCGCGCTGATCAGCGGCACCCACTCCGTCCAGGAGGCCATGCCCTGCAGTTCCTTGCTCATCGCCCACCACTCCTCTCCCCGTCCAAGGCCGGGCCGCGACTCGGCCCGCCCCCGACCGCGGGCCGTGCGTTGACGCACCCCCACCTAGATCGGGCGCGAGAACATCTGCTCGCCGGGCAAGGGTGAGGCACCGACATCACGGTGGCGGGAGCTGCCCGGAAGAATGACCGGCTCAGCCGGGGCGTGAACGGTGAAGCCGTGGCGCCGGTAGAACCGTGCCAGGGCGGCGTCACCGGCGGTGAACTGCCCGTACGCGAAGAACGCGCGGTGATCACGGTGGACGGCCAGGGCCTTGGCCAGAAGCGCAGAAGCGATGCCCTGACGGCGGTAGTCGTCTGCGACGGACAGGGCACGGACCTTGACGTAGGCCATCGCCGTAGCGCCCAGGACAACGGGATCTGCCCCATTGCGCTCCATGCCGTCGAGAACGGCCAGCGGCGGGATGCTGGACGAGACGCCGACGATTCGCCCGGACGACGTGTGCTCGGCCACCAGAAACAGGAACCGTCCGGCCCCGAACCGGCTGATGAACGGACCGCCCGCGTCAACGGTCTCACTCATGGCCTCGCGATCGTCGAAGTCGCCGTGTCCCTCCATCGCGAGCGCGGCAAGATCGGTGAACGCCGTGCCCTCCCCAGGCCGGGCCTCCCTGATCCGAACGCCGGGAGGCAGGTCGTCATGGCGTCGCCGCCGGGTCTTTCCGGGCTTGACTCGTCCCACGAGCGTCCTCTCACTAGCTGTTGTCCAACCAATCAGGTGTTTGACCTGCAGTTTTGCTGTTTGTGATCACCACGGTTCGGGGTGCAGGGTGTCGAGGTCTTCGCT
>NZ_JBEYCF010000073.1:0-27636 GCF_040632605.1 Streptomyces sp. NPDC019224
GCTCGTGGTCCGCCGCTCGTGCGGCTGCGGGGAGCCGGCGGGACGCACGCTGCCGTAGGGGCACCCTTTACATCGGGCCCGCACCCCCGGGGGTGCGGGCCCTCTCGCATGCGTCAGCGGATCAGGCCGCCTTCGCCTTGGTCGCGTACATGTCGACGTACTCCTGGCCGGACAGCCGCATCACCTCGGCCATCACGGAGTCCGTCACCGCCCGCAGCACATAGCGGTCGCGGTCCATGCCCTCGTAGCGGGAGAACTCCATCGGCTCACCGAAGCGCACCGTGACCTTGCCCGGCCGGGGCAGGCCCGAGCCGCCCGGCTGGAGCTTGTCCGTGCCGATCATCGCGAACGGCACCACCGGCGCACCCGTCATCAGCGTCAGCCGCGCGATGCCCGTACGGCCCCGGTAGAGCCGGCCGTCGGGGGAGCGGGTGCCCTCCGGGTAGATCGCGAAGGCCCTGCCCTCCTCCAGCACCCGCCGGCCCGTCATCAGCGCCGCGACACCGCCGCGCCCGCCGTCGCGGTCCACCGGGATCATGCCCACGCCCGTGAAGAACCAGGCCATCAGCCGGCCCTTGAGGCCCTTGCCCGTGACGTACTCGTCCTTGCCGATGAAGAACACCGGACGGTCGCAGCAGATCGGCATGATCATCGAGTCGATGAAGGTCAGGTGGTTGCCCGCGAGGATCACCGGCCCGGTGCCCGGGATGTTCTCGATGCCCTCCATCCGGGGACGGAACATCAGGCGCAGGATCGGTCCGAGCACTGCCTTGATGAGTGCGAGTCGGGACAACGCTTCCTCCGGTGTAGTGGCCGGGCCCGGCCGAGGCGACGGATTGAGAAGGTCCTGCAGGTGAGGACCATACTCGCGGGTACTCGCTGATCGCACATCGGGTTCACGCATCGGATACGGCGTGTTGACATGTGTTCGCGCCATGTTCGTCCAGGTGCCGCCCTCGGTACCGCCGTTCTGCCTACGCTCGGTCCTCGCTCGACAGGTGCCGTACATCACATGCGAGGAGCATTCATGACAGAGCGTGCGCAGGCCGCGCCGGGACGACGGACCGTCATCGGGGCGGGGGCGGCGGTCCTCGGTACCGCCGCCCTGGGCGTCACCACGACGGCGCAGGCGGCCGACCGGTCCGGCGGCCACGGCGGCGGCCGCCGTCTCGACCTGCCGGTCCCGACGGTCATCGGCCACCGGGGCGCCAGCGGCTACCGTCCCGAACACACGCTGGGCTCCTACCAGCTCGCCCTCGACATGGGCGCGCACATCATCGAGCAGGACCTCGTCCCCACCCGGGACGGCCACCTCGTATGCCGTCACGAGAACGACATCACCGCCACCACCGACGTCTCCGCGCACCCCGAGTTCGCGAGCCGCAGGACCACCAAGACCGTCGACGGCGTCTCCCTCACCGGATGGTTCACCGAGGACTTCACCCTCGCCGAGCTGAAGACGCTGCGCGCCAAGGAGCGCATCCCGGCCAACCGCCAGAAGAACACGCTCTACGACGGCCGCTGGGAGGTCCCCACCTTCGAGGAGGTCCTGCGCTGGGCCGACCGCGAGGGCCGCCGCCGCGGAAAGCCCGTCTGGCTGTACGTCGAGACCAAGCACCCCACCTACTTCCGGGGCCTCGGACTCGGCCTGGAGGAGCCGCTCGCCAAGCTGCTGCGCCGCTACGGCCGGCACCACGCGCAGGCCCCGCTGATCCTCCAGTCCTTCGAGCCCGGCAGCGTCCAGCGTCTGGCGCGCCTCGTCGCCACCCCGCGCATCGTCCTGCTCTCCGGCGCGGGCACCCGGCCCTGGGACTTCCAGGCGTCCGGCGACCCGCGCACCACGGACGACCTGGTGAAGCCGGCCGGCCTGAAGTGGATGGCCTCCTTCGCGCAGGGCATCGGCCCCACCCTGGACCTGATCATCCCCAAGGACGCCGCGGGCCGGCTCGCCGAGCCCACCACGCTGGTGCGCGACGCCCACGCGCAGGGCCTCGTCCTGCACCCGTACACCATGCGCAACGAGAACACCTTCCTGCCCGCCGACTTCCGGCGCGGCACCGACCCCAGCGCGTACGGGGACGCGTTCGGCGCCTTCGCCGCGTACTTCGCGACCGGGATCGACGGGATCTTCTCCGACAACCCGGACACCGCCCTGCTCGCGGCGGCGGACTTCGCGGCGAAGAGGTAGGGCGGCGGACCCGACTCCCCGTCAGCGCCCGGCTTCCGTCACATCGCAGGGGAGTCGGGTATGTCACAGGGGAGTTTGGGTCCCATCCGTTCCCGTCGCCTTGGATGTCTGCGCAGAATGCTCGCGGCGGAGGTTGTCGCTCCTGGACCGTGGGAAAGGAGCAGTGGACAACCGGCGGATCAGGTGAGCGGGAGGCATGCGCACATGGGTATGAGCGTGATCATCTCGGCGGCGGACGCGCAGGACGCCGAAGAGATTCTGAAGCTTCAGTACCTCTGTTTCCAGAGCGAGGCGGAGCTGTACGGCAATTACCGCATCGACCCGCTCGTCCAGACCCTCGACTCGGTCCGCGCCGAGATCGCGGAGAACCTGGTCTACGTGGCACGGCTCGGCGACGAGGTCGTCGGCTCGGTGCGGGGCTCGGCGGACCAGGAGGGCACGGGCCGGATCGGCAGGCTCTGCGTCCACCCCCGCCTCCGCGGCCACGGCCTCGGCGCCCGGCTGCTGCGGGCGGCGGAGGCGGGCCTCGCCGGCGAGCGCGCCGCCACCCGCTTCCGGCTGCACACCGGCCACCGCAGCGAGGGCAACCTGCGGCTCTACCGGCGCGCGGGATACGCCGCCGTGGGCAACGCCACCGGCGACGACGGGGTCATGATGATCCTGCTGGAGAAGGAGGCCCCGGCCTCGACGGCGTACGTGACCAGCGCATAGCCGTACGCGCGCCGCGCCCCGCCGTCACGCGGTCCGGGCGCGGCGCAGCCACATCATCCCGGTGACCGGCAGGATCACCGGGATGAACAGGTAGTCCCGGCCGCAGTACGACCACACGGTCGCGTCGGCGAACGCGGACGGCTCCACCAGCGTCCACGTCCCCACGATCAGCACCCCGACGAGTTCCGCGGCGCAGCACACCAGTGCCGTCCGGCGCGCCCGCTCGCCGCCGCGCACCAGCGAGTACGTGATGAAGCCGTAGACGAGCGCGGCGACCGCCGAGAGCACGTAGGCCAGGGGCGCGCGGCCGAAGTCCAGGATCATCTGGACGATCGAGCGGGACGCCGCCGCCACGGTGAACACGCCGTAGAACCAGACCAGGACGCGGCCGGGACCGGTGCCGAGGTCGAAGGGGCGCTTCTCGCCGCCGGCCGTCGCCGGCGTGATGTCGGTGTCGGTCACGGTCAGCTTCCCCAGATGTCGTAGAGCCGTACTTCGAGGACGGCCAGGACGACCGCGCCCGCGGCCACCGTCACCGAGCCCCAGCGGGTCCGCTCGCTCAGCGACAGGAACCCCGCCGCCGGCACGGCGAGGAACGCCCCGGCCAGATAGGCGATGAAGATGGTCATGCCCTGCTCGGGCCGCTCGCCGCGGGCCAGCTGCACGATCCCCGTCACCAGCTGCGCCAGGGCCAGCAACGAGACGACGGCCATGCCGATGAAGTGCCAGTCCTTGGTGGGCTGGTCCCGGTAGGCGGCGTATCCGCACCAGGCGGCGAGGGCGAGGGCGGCCGCGGCGACCGCGACCGTCAGGGCGTCGAGCATGAGCCGAGGGTATTACGGGGCGCCGGGCCGGCCGCGTGCGCCCCCGCGCCGGTGAGGACCGGTGGGCCGGGCTCGCTGCCGGAGGCGGGCCTCGGACAGGCGATCGTGGCCTTGACCACAGCGCGCGCCGCTTCCCGGCCGCCCCGCGAGCAGGGGCATCGGCCGCACGTCGGCCGCATCAGTGCAGGTCAGAGCGGTGTGGCCGGAAAAGGCCAGCCGATGTGCGCCGGTCGCGCCGCACCACCCAGCGCTGTCCGCTATCCGGACAATCGGTCCAGGCGGAACCTCACATCTGTTTTACTTGTGCCCATGACCACGACGAGCAGCCGCACCCTTGCGACCGAGGCGATCACGACGCCCGGTGCTCGTTGTATGTGTCGAATGCGCGCCTTCTGAGGGCCCACGACCGAGCCTCGCGCCCCGAAGCGAGACCACTTCCCCGGCCGTCCGCACCCAGTGGAACGAGCCCGCACGGGCCCCGGCCCGCGGTGACCGCCGCGCCCGGCCGCCCCGGGAAACCGCTCGGAACGTCCGATCGAAACGTCCGGATCACCCCCGGGCGCATGCCCCGTGCCCGGCGGACACCGCGCCGCGCACTCGACAGTGACGGAAACCCCTGTGATCACCACGACGGGCCTCACGAAGGTCTACCGGTCGCGCGACCGAGAGGTCACCGCCCTGGACGGCGTCGACCTGCACGTACGCGAAGGTGAGGTGTACGGCGTCATCGGCCGCAGCGGCGCCGGCAAGTCCTCCCTGATCCGCTGCGTCAACCTCCTGGAGCGCCCCACCTCCGGCACCGTGACCGTGGCCGGACAGGACCTCACCGCCCTCGCGGGCCGGGGCCGGCGGGCCGACAAGGAACTGCGCGAGGCGCGCAGCCGCATCGGCATGGTCTTCCAGCACTTCAACCTGCTGGCCTCCCGCACCGTGCAGCGCAACATCGAACTCCCGCTGGAGATCCTCGGCGTCACCGGCCGCGAGCGCTCCCGCAAGGCCCTCGAACTCCTCGACCTGGTCGGCCTCGCCGACAAGGCGAAGTCCTACCCCGGGCAGCTCTCCGGCGGCCAGAAGCAGCGCGTCGGCATCGCCCGCGCACTCGCCGGCGACCCCAAGGTGCTCCTCTCCGACGAGGCGACCTCCGCCCTGGACCCCGAGACCACCCGCTCCATCCTCCAGCTCCTGCGCGACCTCAACCAGCAGCTCGGGCTCACCGTCCTGCTCATCACGCACGAGATGGACGTCGTCAAGACGATCTGCGACTCCGCCGCGCTGATGCGGGGAGGCCGCATCGTCGAGTCCGGCACCGTCGGGGAACTGCTCGCCACCCCCGGCTCCGAGCTGGCCCACGAGCTGTTCCCGGTCGGCGGCACCGCGTCCGCGCCCGACCGCACCGTCGTCGACGTCACCTTCCACGGCGAGGCCGCCGCCCGCCCGGTGATCTCGCAGCTCTCCCGTACGTACAACATCGACATCTCGATCCTGGGCGCCGCGATGGACACCGTCGGCGGCAGGCAGATCGGCCGGATGCGCATCGAGCTGCCCGGCCGGTTCGAGGAGAACGTCGTCCCGATCGGCTTCCTGCGCGAGCAGGGCCTGCAGGTCGAGATCGTCGACGCCGAACCCGCCCCCGCACCGCTCACCGAGGAGGTGGCCAAGTGACCTGGTCCGAAATGCAGCCGCTGCTGACGCAGGGCACCGTCGACACCCTCTACATGGTGCTGTGGTCGGCCCTCGTCACCGTCCTGGTGGGCCTGCCGCTCGGCGTCCTCCTCGTCCTCACCGACAAGGGCGGCCTGCTGCAGAACACCCCGGTGAACAAGGTCGTCGGCGTGATCGTGAACATCGGCCGCTCGCTGCCCTTCATCATCCTGCTGATCGCCCTGATCCCCTTCACGACCTGGGTCGTCGGCACCTTCATCGGCCCCACCGCGATGATCGTGCCGCTCGCCGTCGGCGCCATCCCGTTCTTCGCCCGGCTCGTCGAGACGGCGGTGCGCGAGGTCGACCACGGGCTCGTCGAGGCCGTCCAGTCCATGGGCGGCTCCATCCCGACGATCGTCCGCAAGGTCCTCCTCCCGCAGGCCCTGCCGTCCCTCGTCTCCGGTATCACCACCACCGTCATCGTGCTCATCGGCTACTCCGCGATGGCCGGCGCGGTCGGCGGCGAAGGACTCGGCTCCAAGGCCGTCACCTACGGATTCCAGCGCTTCGACAACCGCTTCATGCTGATCACCGTCGCGCTGCTGATCGTCATCGTGACCCTCGTCCAGCTGATCGGCGACCTCGCCGTCCGCCTGCTGGCCCGCCGGGGCCGCACCTCCTGACTTCTCCTCCCCACCAAGCCCGCACTCCTTGTCCGGGCGCACCACCATCACCACCTGAAAGAGGCACTTTTCGTGCGTACCACCATCAAGATCACCGCCGCCGCCGCGGCCACCACCGCCCTCGCCCTCGGCCTCACCGCCTGCGGCACGGACTCCGACCCGGCGTCCAAGAGCGGCACCGCCGCCGACAGCTCCAAGGCCCTCGTCGTCGCCGCGTCCCCGACGCCGCACGCCGACATCCTCGGCTTCGTCAAGAAGAACCTCGCCGACAAGGCCGGCCTCAAGCTGGAGGTCAAGGAGTTCACGGACTACGTCCTGCCGAACACCGCCACCGAGACCGGCCAGGTCGACGCCAACTTCTTCCAGCACCAGCCCTACCTGGACGACTTCAACAAGAAGAACGACACCCACCTGGTCTCCGTCGGCACCGTCCACCTGGAGCCCCTCGGCCTCTACTCCAAGAAGGTCAAGGGCCTCGACGGCATCAAGGCCGGCCAGACCATCGCCGTTCCCAACGACACCACCAACGAGGGCCGCGCGCTCCAGCTGCTCGCCGAGAACAACCTCATCACCCTCAAGGACGGCGTCGGCACCAGCGCCAAGCTGAGCGACATCACCGACAAGAAGGGTCTGGAGTTCAAGGAGCTGGAGGCCGCCACGGTCCCGCGCGCCCTGAACGACGTGGACGCCGCCGTCATCAACGGCAACTACGCCATCGAGGCCAAGCTCAAGCCCGCGAAGGACGCCCTCGTCCTGGAGAAGGCCGACGGCAACCCGTACGCCAACATCGTCGCCGTGAAGAAGGGCGACGAGAAGGACGCCCGCGTCCGGAAGCTCATCGAGCTCCTCCACTCCGACGAGGTCAAGAAGTTCATCGAGGACACCTACCAGGGCTCCGTCGTCCCCGCCTTCGGTGAGGCCGCCAAGTCCTGACCCGCACCCGGCACTTGCCCGGTGAGCCCCGCACACCCCGCCCCGGGGGTGCGGGGCTCCGCCGTACGGACCCGGCCATGCACGCCGCCCCCGCGATGCTGCATGCTGTGCATTTACACGGTCTTCGGCATGGAGCTGCGCATGACTTCCACCTTCCCGGACATCTCCATCAGCACGGACCGGCTGGTGCTGCGCCCATTCGACATGGCGGACATCCCCGCGTACATCGAGATGATGAACGACGAGCTCGTCACCGCCTGGACCGACGCACCCCACCCCTACACCCAGGTCGACGCCGAACGCTGGGTGCGCAGAATCGCTCCCGCGCACCGCACCAAGGGCGACGGGATCGCCCTGGCCGTCACCGAGTTCCTCACCCAGCGCCTCGTCGGCTCCGTACGGCTGCGCAACACCGACTGGCGCACCCTCTCCACCGAGGCCGCCTACATCACCGCCCCCTGGGCGCGCGGTGAGGGATACGCCACCGAGGCCGTGCTCGCCGTCGCCCAGTGGCTCTTCCGCGACCAGGGCTTCGAACGGCTCGAACTGCGCACCGCCGCCGACAACACCGCCTCCCAGCAGGTCGCCCAGAAGCTCGGCTGCATCAGCGAGGGCGTCCTGCGCAACGCCCGCATAGCGCGTACCCGGACCGAAAACGGCACGGACGGAGGATGGACCGACATCCGCACCGACCTCATCGTCTGGGGCCTGCTGCCCGAAGACCTCGAAGGCGTCGCCGAACAGCTCGCCGAGGCCGGCGGGTACGGCACCTACAGCGACTGGAACTGACCCGCGCCGGGGCCCCGGCGCCCCGGTGGCGGGGACCGGGTAACCTCACCCTGCCTGCCTCCGGGCAACCCGCCCCGCCTGCGACGACTCCAGGAGAATGACACCAAGATGGCCGACCGGGTCACAGTGATCGGCTGGGACGGCTCACCGCTGACCAGAGCGGCCACCGCCGCGCTCTCGGCCGCGACCCTGGTCGCCGGAGCCGCCCACCACCTCGCGCTGCCGGAGGTGCCGCAGGGGGCCGAACGCGTCCGCCTCGGCTCGGTCGACCTCGCCGCCCGCCGCATCGCCGGCCACCGCGGCAGCGCCGTCGTCCTCGCCGACGGAGACCCCGGCTTCTTCGGCGTCGTCCGCACCCTGCGCGCCCCCGAACACGGCCTGGAGGTCGAGGTGGTCCCCGCGGTCTCCTCCGTCGCCACCGCCTTCGCCCGCGCCGGCATGCCGTGGGAGGACGCCCAGACGGTCGTCGCCCACCCCCGCACCCTGCGCCGCGCCGTGAACGTCTGCCGCGCCCACCACAAGGTCGCCGTCCTCACCTCGCCCGGCGCGGGGCCCGCCGAACTCGCCCTGCTCCTCGAAGGCGTCCACCGCACCTTCGTCATCTGCGAGGAGCTGGGCACCGACCGCGAACAGGTCACCGTCGTCACCTCGGACACCGCCGCCGACCACGTCTGGCGCGACCCCAACGTCGTCATCGTCATCGGCGGCGGCCCCGAGCGGCAGGAGGGCGCCTGGATCGCCGGACGCCACCCGGCGTACCCCCAGGGCGTACGCGGCTGGGCCCTGCCCGCCGCGGCCTACCCCGGTCCCGGCGCCCGCCCGTCCGGGGAGAGCGGCGAGGGCGACGGCCCCGTCCTGCGCGCCGCCCAGCTCGCCCACCTCGGCCCCCGCACCGGCGACCTCGTCTGGGACATCGGCTCCGGCGGCGGCGCCCTGGCCGTCGAGGCGGCCCGCTTCGGCGCCGCGGTCCTCGCCGTCGACAGCGACCCCGCCGCCTGCGCCCGGACCGCTGCCGCGGCCCGCGCCTTCGGCGTCCAGCTCCAGGTCGTCGAGGGCCGTGCCCCGCACGTACTGGAGCGCCTGCCCGAACCCGACGTCGTCCGCATCGGAGGCGGCGGCGTGCCCGTCGTCACCGCCGTCGCCGACCGCCGGCCGGAGCGGATCGTCACGCACGCCTCCACCCGCGACGAGGCCGAGGCGCTGGGCGCCGCACTGGCCGGAAACGGCTACACCGTCGCCTGCTCGCTCCTCCAGTCCGTCGAACTCGACCCGACCGCATGGTCGGAGCGCGAACGCACGGTCGTCTTTCTGCTTTCCGCACTGCGTTCGGACCTTGCCCCCTGACCCGTCGGCATACGGTGCGAGGTAGGCTGGCCGATCGTCGCACCGCTCCCGGACGTTCGTCGCTTCGTTCGTCAATGTCCGAAAAGAGGGACCGTTTTGGCCCTCGTTGTGGTACGGCAGCACCCTGGGACGCGCAACGTGGCGCAGTCCACAGCGGGCCGCGGCGAAATGACCTGCCGCGGCGGCGAACGACCGCGAGAATGCAGGATGTCCGCGACCGATTCGTGCCGCGCGGCGCGCCCGCTCGTTCCACTGGACGAGCACCGTGTGCCGTGTCCGGGCGTCCCGGGCGAAGGGCCGAAGGAGCACTGACGATGGGCGAGGGGAACGCATGAGTGACACCGGCCGGATCCCGGGCGAGGGACTGCCGGAGAACGCGGGCACGGTGGAGCAGTCGGGCGTCCCCGCGCCGGACTCCTACACCTACCTCGAACCCTCCGCGCACACCACCGAGGACGAAGACCTCCTGCTGATGCCGAGCGCCCAGGGTGCCTGGGGCGAACCCCAGGCGGCGACCCAGGCCCCGGGCCACTTCGTGGACGCCGCCGCGCAGGGCGCCTACCAGCAGCACTTCCACCCCCAGCCGGCCGACCCGGCGCACGCCCAGGGCCCCGTGCAGCTCCAGGAGCAGGTCCCGGCGTACGCGATGCACCAGGCCGCCGAGCCGCTGCCGGCGGCCGGTCCCGGCGCGCACGAGTTCGGAGGCCGCGATTCCGGCTCCGTCGACCTCGGTGCCGTCCGCGCCCCCTCACCCGCCCCGCAGCCCCAGCCCCCCGTGCGCCGCCCGCTGCACCGCGGCCCGGCCTCTCCCGAGCCGTCCTACGGCGGTACGTCGGGGGCCGGCGTGGTCCGCTCCCTGGCCGACCGGGGCCCGGCCGGAGCCCCCCAGCCCCAGGCGCCCGCGCCTGCTCCCGCCCGCCACGCGGGGCCGGCGACCGCCGAACCCGAGTACTTCGAGCCGCTGCCCGCCGAGCAGCCCCTCCCGGGCCCGCAGCTCGGCGAGATCCCGCCGCAGAACGCCTACCAGTGGACGTCGGCCGCGCCGAGCGCCCTGGAGGCGGTGACGCAGGGGGCGGCAGCAGAAACGGTCGCTCCGGAAGCGGTTGTTCCGGTGGTGGCCGCGGAACAGGCTGCCGCCGACGTCGTGGTGGAGCCCGTCGTGGCTGAGCCCGTCGCAGTGGCACCCGCCGTGGTGGAGCCCGCGCAGGCGGAAGCCGCGCCCGTGGAGCCGGCGGTCGAGGAGCCGGCGGTCGTGGCCGAGGCGCCGACGCCCGAGCCGGAACCGGTCACGGCGGAGGCGGCACCCGCCTTCGAGGCCGCACCGGCCCCCGACGCGGCACCGGCCCCCGAGACGGTGGCGGAGGCGGCAGCGGCGAACGAGGCCGCCGAAGCGGCCGCGGAGCCGGTCACCGAACCGGCCGAGGTCACGGAGCCCGAGTCGGCGCAGGCCGCGGAGCCGGAGGCCGTGGTGGAGCCCGCACCGGTCCCGCAGCCCGAGCCCGTCGAGGTCACGGAGCCCGAGCCGGCGCAGGCCGTGGAACCGGAGGCTGCGGTGGAGCCCGCACCGGCCGCCGAGCGGGAGCCCGCCATCGTGGTGGAGCCCGCACCGGTCCCGCACCCCGAGCCCGCCGAGGTCACGGAGCCCGAGCCGGCGCAGGCCGCGGAACCGGAGCCCGCGGCGGAGCCCGGACCCCTCCCCGTGGTGGAGCCCGCACCGGCCGTGGAGCCGGAACCCGTCGCGGCGGAGCCCGGACCCCTCCCCGTGGTGGAGCCCGCACCGGCCGTGGAGCCGGAACCCGTCGTGGCGGAGCCGGAACCCGTCGTCGTGGCGGTGTCCGAGTCCGTCGCCGTGGTGGAGCCCGCACCGGCCGCCGAGCCGGAGCCGGCCCCCGCGACCGACCCCGCCCCGGTCGCCGAGTACGTCCAGGCCCCGACCCCCGTAACCGCACCCGTGACCGCACCGGCCCCGGCGCAGGACGGTGCTTTCCCGGACGGGGCGCCCTCGGACGTCGCGTCCGTGCCCGAGGCGGACGCGCTGCCGATGTCCCCGCCGGTGGACGCCCCGGCACCGGTCGTCGGGGCGGCCGCCCCGGAGCCGGAGCCCGGCCCCGAGGTCATCGAGACCCCGGACCTGAGCGACGAGGCGCAGCCCGTACAGCCCGAGGCGTCCGAGGAGGCGGCCACGGCGCCCGCCACGCCCCCCGCGCCCGGCTACGACGACGCCGAGCGCGAGGCGGTCCTGCGGGTCATGCGGGAACGCCGGGACATCCGCAACGGCTTCCGCAGCGACCCCATCCCGCACGAGGTGCTGCTGCGCGTCCTGGAGGCCGCGCACACGGCGCCCAGCGTGGGCCACTCGCAGCCGTGGGACTTCGTCGTCATCCGGTCCGCGGAGACGCGCCGCTCGATGCACGAGCTGGCGCAGCAGCAGCGGGAGGCGTACGCCCAGTCGCTGCCGAAGGCCCGGGCGAAGCAGTTCAAGGAACTGAAGATCGAGGCGATCCTCGACACCCCGGTGAACATCGTCGTCACGGCCGACCCGACGCGGGGCGGCCGCCACACGCTCGGCCGGCACACCCAGCCGCAGATGGCCCCGTACTCCTCCGCGCTCGCCGTGGAGAACCTGTGGCTGGCGGCACGCGCCGAGGGCCTGGGCGTGGGCTGGGTCAGCTTCTTCGACGAGCGCGAGATGGTGCGCGCGCTGGGGCTGCCCGAGCACCTGGAGATCGTGGCGTACCTCTGCGTGGGGTACGTGGACGAGTTCCCCGAGGACCCCGAGCTGATGCAGGCGGGCTGGTCGAAGCGGCGTCCGCTGTCCTGGGTCGTCCACGAGGAGACGTACGGCCGCCGCGCCCTGCCCGGCGAGGCGCCGCACGACCTGCTCCAGGAGACGATCTCCAACATCCGCCCGCTGGACGCCAAGGCGCTCGGCGAGGCGTGGGAGCGCCAGAAGCGGATGACCAAGCCGGCCGGTGCGCTCGGCATGCTGGAGATCATCGCGGCGCAGCTGGCGGGGCTCTCCCGGATGTGCCCGCCGCCGATCCCCGAGCCCGCGGCGGTCGCGGTCTTCGCGGGTGACCACGGGGTGCACGCGCAGGGCGTCACGGCGTGGCCCCAGGAGGTCACCGGCCAGATGATCGCCAACATGCTCGGCGGCGGCGCGGTCTGCAACGCGTTCGCCTCGCAGGTGGGCGCCGAGGTGTGCGTGGTCGACGTGGGCGCGGTCGCGGAACTGCCCGCGATGCCGGGCCTGCTGCCCCGGAAGGTACGGGCGGGCACGGCGGACTTCACGACCGGCCCGGCGCTCACCCGCGAGGAGGTCCACGCGGCGATCGAGGTCGGCATCGAGACCGCCCGCGATCTGGTCGCGGCGGGCAACAAGGGCCTGCTGACGGGCGAGATGGGCATCGCCAACACGACGGCGTCGGCCGCGCTGATCTGCGTGTACACGGGGATGGACCCGGCCGAGGTGACCGGCCGGGGCACCGGCATCAACGACGAGATGCACGCCCGCAAGATCGACGTGGTCCGCCGCGCCCTCGAACTCCACCAGCCGGACCCGGCGGACCCGATCGGCGTGCTGGCGGCCGTCGGCGGCCTGGAACACGCGGCGATGGCCGGCTTCCTGCTGGGCGGTGCGTCGCTCCGTACGCCGGTGATCCTGGACGGCGTGAGCGCGGGCGCGGCGGCCCTGGTGGCCCGCGCGATCGCCCCGGAGGCCCTGGCCGCCTGCATCGCAGGCCACCGCAGCGCCGAGCCCGGCCACGTGGCCGCGCTCAACAAGCTGGGCCTGCGCCCCCTCGTCGACCTCGACCTCCGCCTCGGCGAGGGCACCGGCGCCCTGCTGGCCCTCCCGATCGTCCAGAGCGCGGCCCGCGCGATGCACGAGGTGGCGACGTTCGACTCGGCGGGCGTGACGGAGAAGTAGGCGGGGCGGGGGCCGGGGGCACCGACCCCGGCCCCCGCCCCGGTGAGCGAAACCCAGCCCCTCCGGCGTCCGAGGAGCGGGGCCCGGGTCGGAGCCCCGATTAAGGGAAGGACGGGGCCTCCCCCGCCCGAGCGAGGTCGAGAGCTCGGGGACGGGCAGGGGACAAGGCCCCCGCAGGCGCCCCCGCCCACCGAACACCGTGGCCCGCCGGCCCACCCCGTATCGTGAACCCCGCCCACACGCCGCTCCACCGCCGCAGCGGCCGCGCACCCCGCATCGTACGAGGAGCCCGCACCGCCATGGCCGAGCACGCCGATCGCCCCGCCTACCCCGTCGGACTGCGCCTCAGCGGGCGCCGCGTAGTCGTCGTCGGCGGCGGCCAGGTGGCCCAGCGCCGCCTCCCCGCCCTCATAGCGGCCGGCGCCGACATCGTCCTCGTGTCCCCGTCCGCCACCCCCTCCGTCGAGGCGATGGCGGACGCCGGCGAGATCCGCTGGGAGCGCCGCCGGTACGCCGACGGGGACCTGACCGACACCTGGTACGCGCTCATCGCGACCGACGACCCGGTCGCCAACGACGCCGCCTCGGCCGAGGCCGAACGCACCCGCACCTGGTGCGTCCGCAGCGACGACGCGGACGCGGCCACCGCCTGGACCCCCGCCACCGGCCGCAGCGAGGGCGTGACCGTCGCCGTGCTCACCGCCGGCGCCCACGGCCGCGACCCGCGCCACTCGGCGGCCGTCCGCGACGCCATCGTCGAGGGCCTGCGCGACGGCAGCATCGCCGCCCCCCACCACCGCACCCGGACCGCCGGCGTCGCCCTGGTCGGCGGCGGCCCCGGCGACCCGGACCTGATCACCGTCCGCGGCCGCCGCCTCCTCGCCGAGGCGGACGTGGTCATCGCCGACCGGCTCGGCCCCCGCGACCTGCTCGACGAACTCCCGCCGCACGTCGAGGTGATCGACGCCGCGAAGATCCCGTACGGCCGCTACATGGCGCAGGAGGCCATCAACAACGCGCTGATCGAGCACGCCAAGGCGGGCAAGGCGGTCGTCCGGCTCAAGGGCGGCGACCCGTTCGTCTTCGGCCGCGGCATGGAAGAGGCACAGGCGCTCGCCGCCGAGGGCATCCCCTGCACCGTCGTGCCCGGCATCTCCAGCTCGATCTCGGTCCCCGGCGCGGCCGGCATCCCCGTCACCCACCGCGGCGTCGCCCATGAGTTCACCGTGGTCAGCGGCCACGTCGCCCCCGACGACGAGCGTTCGCTGGTCGACTGGGCGGCCCTCGCCCGGCTGCGTGGCACCCTGGTCCTCCTGATGGCCGTCGACAAGATCGGCGCCATCGCCCGCGCGCTCGTCGAGCACGGCAGGTCGCCCGAGACCCCGGTCGCCCTCGTCCAGGAGGGCACGACGGCCGCCCAGCGCCGCGTCGACGCGACCCTGGCGACCGTGGCCGAGCGGGTGGCCGCCGAGGACATCCGCCCGCCCGCCGTCATCGTCATCGGTGACGTGGTCGAGGTCGGCGCGGCCACCGCGCCGAGCGGCACATGACCAGCGGCAACGGCCTCCTCCAGACCGACGCCCCCCACACCGGACAAGGCAGCAGCAGAACCGTGGCTGAGATCATCACCATCGACGACCCCGACGACCCCCGCCTGAGCGACTACACCGACCTCACCGACGTCGAACTCCGGCGCAGGAAGGAACCCGCCGAGGGCCTCTTCATCGCCGAGGGGGAGAAGGTGATCCGGCGCGCCCTGCACGCCGGCTACGAGATGCGCTCCATGCTGCTCTCGGCGAAGTGGATCGACCTGATGCGCGACGTCATCGACGAGGTCCCTGCCCCGGTGTACGCGGTCGGCCCCGACCTCGCCGAACGTGTCACGGGCTACCACGTCCACCGTGGCGCCCTCGCCTCCATGCAGCGCAAGCCCCTCCCGGCCGCCGATGAACTCCTCCGCACGGCCCGCCGCGTGGCCGTCATGGAGTCCGTCAACGACCATACGAACATCGGCGCGATCTTCCGCAGCGCCGCCGCCCTCGGCATGGACGCCGTCCTGCTCTCCCCGGACTGCGCCGACCCGCTCTACCGGCGCTCCGTCAAGGTCTCCATGGGTGCGGTCTTCTCCGTCCCGTACGCCCGGCTCGACACCTGGCCGGCGGGCCTGGAGACCGTACGAGAGGCGGGCTTCGCCCTGCTCGCCCTGACGCCCGCCGAGAAGGCCGTCAGCATCGACGAGGCCGCGCCGCACCGGATGGACCGGGTGGCACTGATGCTCGGCGCCGAGGGGGCCGGCCTCTCCGCCCGCGCCCTCGCCGCCGCCGACCAGTGGGTGCGCATCCCGATGGCCCACGGCGTGGACTCGCTGAACGTCGGCGCCGCGGCGGCGGTCGCCTTCTACGCGGTGGCCACGGGCCGCCCGGAGAGCTGACCGGACCCCCTTACCGTCCGTCCGGCCCGTGATCCAGGGTGTGGTTGTGCCCGAGGTCCACGCCCAGCCCCCGAGCCGGCCCCTGGCAGCCCTGGGCGGCCGCGATTCCCAGCGCCACCAGCAGCGTCACCACCACGAAGACGACGAGCCGCTGCCGCAGCAGCTTCGGGTTGGCGGGACGCCGTCCCGTCGAGGTCGTCCGGGTCCCGGGCCGGGTGCCCGGCCTGCCGTTCGTCCCGTTGGTGTCCTGCGGACGCCTGCCCGGCCGGGTCGCCCCGCGCGGCGGCTGCTGCGCCGGACGGCCGCCACCGGTGCGGGCGGGGGCGGGGCGCGACGCCGACGGCCGGTTCTGCGGACGCGACCCCGGCGCCGGACCGGCCGCCCGGCGGGTCTGCTGTTCGGTGTACGGGCCGTCCAGCCGGCCGGTCGGCTGGTCCGCCTCCTGGGCCGAACGCTGGACGGGCGGCCGGCTCTCGTGCAGCCCCTGGGCCTCCCGCGCCGCGATCTCCTTGAGCCGCATCGACAGCTGGAGGGTGCTCGGGCGCTCCTCCGGGTCCTTCGCCAGACAGGCGCTCACCAGCGGCGCCAGTGCGTCGTGCACATCGAACAGCTGGGGTTCCTCGTGCACCACGCGGTACAGCATGACCTCGGAACTGCCGTGCCCGAACGGTGAGTCGGCCATCGCCGCGTACGCCAGCGTGGCCCCGAGCGAGAACACGTCCGTCGCAGGGGTCACCGCCGCGCCGCGCACCTGCTCGGGCGCGAGGAAACCGGGCGAGCCCACCGCCGTACCGACGTGCGTCAGCGTGGAGGCGCCCGTCGCCCAGGCGATGCCGAAGTCGATGATCCGGGGGCCCTTGGGGGAGAGGAGGATGTTCGACGGCTTCAGGTCGCGGTGGACCACGCCGGCCTCGTGCACCGCCACCAGGCCCTCGGAGAGTGCCGCACCGATCGAGGCGACCTCGGCCGCCGACAGGGGGCCCTCCTCGGCCACCTTGTCGTGCAGCGACGGGCCCGGCACGTACTGCGTGGCGAACCAGGGGCGGTCCGCCTCCAGATCGGCGGCCACCAGCCGGGCCGTACAGCCGCCGCGAATCCGCCGGGCGGCGGACACCTCGCGCGCGAACCGCGAACGGAACTCCTGGTCCTCCGCCAGGTCCGGGCGGATCACCTTCAGCGCCACCCGCTGGCCACGCCGGTCCGAACCCAGGTAGACGACGCCCATGCCGCCGGCACCGAGCCGCCGGTGCAGCCTGAACGAGCCGACGACACGCGGGTCCTCGCGCCGGAGCCGCATCATCGCCATGTCTGCCCATCCCCGCTGCCTGGTACGCCTGACAAGGCACAGCTTACGTACCCGCCGCCCGGGGCGCTCAGAGGCCGCGCCCTCGCCGGAGATTCGATTGTCAGTGGTGGATGGGAGACTTGAGGAGTGGTCAGGGAGCCGCGAATCCAGGCGCCCCGGCCCGTGCGAGATCTCAAAGGTCCGTCTCAGAAGGGAGATTGGATCAATGAAGGGCGATCGAGTCGAGATAGTCGTGGACGCCGGGGACAGCACCCGGACCTACGAGGTGGTGGCCTCCCGGGCCGGCCGCAGAGTGGAGACCGCGGTCCGCCGAGGGGTGGTGGAAGTGAGTGAAGTCACCAGGAACGGATCCGTGGTGCGCACGGCCCGCTTCATGGCGAGCAGGGTGCTCGCCCTGGTCGAACAGCCGGTCCCCGGGGAGGACGCCTCCGAGCGTCCCCTCGGGGAAGACCCCCACTCCGCGTAGCCGGTTCTCCACCCAGGGGAGTACGCCGGGCGCGCACGGCTCATCCTCCGGGAGGCCCGGGATTCGGTACGCGGGCATGACGCCGCCCGCCCCCCGGAACCCTAATGTTGAGGTCAAGCGGCGGGCGTCGCACTCGTCCCCCGAGGTCACACGCCCGCCGCCCCACATCAGGTCAGGAGAGGAACCATGGCGGACACGGCAGCGCGGACGGTCATCCGCACGCGGGGACGCAGGGCGTACGCCGCGTTCGGCAGCCGCCCGTCCTCCGGCAAGCGTCACCCGCTGGTGGCGACGGCCATGGTTCTTCCCCTGGCGGCCCTGCTCGTCGTCGTCTTCGGCGGCTGGGAAGCGGTGGTCACACAGGCGTCGTCCGTGGGCGTGATGCTGGGGCGCTGAGCGGCGCCCCGGGTCCGGAAGAGCGGTCCGGACCGGGACATCCGGCCAACAACCCCGTGGGGACGGGGGTGCGGCGGACGGCAGCGTTTGTCCGGTCAGCTGGGGAGCTGACCGGACATCGCGCTGCCCGGGGCCGGGCGGGCCGGCCGCAGGCCCTGTGCCAGGCGGCTTCCACGATCCCGCGTACCTGCCCGCCCCGGGTGATCCGGCCGTCACCTGCAGGTGGGCACCCGCCCCGAGGCCCTGTGCCGGGCGGCTTCCGCCGCCCGCATGCGCCCGCCCCGGACGACCCGGCCCGACGCCCGCCGCGTACGCTCGGCCCGGGCACCTCGCCCACCGGCCCGAGAATCCGTCCGTGCCACCGGGGAGACCGTGACCACCGCACTCGTACGCGCGCTGGGCGACCTCGCCCACCGGGCGGCCCACACATCCCGGCACGGCGGCTGCTCCTGCCCGCCCCCGGCCGTGCTCGCCGACCGGGCCGACGGGACGGTGGTCCGCAGCGGCCCCGTCGTCGCCAAGGCCCACGCACCCGGCACGGACACCGCCGCCCTGGCCGCACGCCTGCGCCTGGCAGCCGGTCCGCGGCAGGCCGGCACCTTCCTGACGCCCCTGCCCGTGCCATCCGCCCCGGACCCGGCCCACGGCGTCCACCTCACCGAACTGCACGGCCGCCCCGTCACCGTGTGGCCCCACGGTGAGCCCGTCGATCCCGGTGACCCCGACGCGGCGCCCTGGGAGGAGGCCGGGGCGCTCCTGGCGCGGCTGCACCGCACCGAGGTCCGCGCATCCCGGCTTCCCGCCATGCGCGGACCGGTGAAGGCCGCGCTCGCCGTGGCCCGGATGTGTACCGCCCGCCCAGGCGACCCGGCCGTCGCCCCCGTGCTCACCGCCTGGCGCGGGCTGCCGGGCTGGGCGCGGGGCGAGGAGGCCCCGGCGGCGGGCCGGGGGGCGTACCTCTGCCACGGGGACCTGCACCTGGGCCAGCTCGTACGCCATCCCGCTCCGCGCGGCCCCTGGCTGCTCATCGACGTCGACGACGCCGGCTTCGGCGATCCCGCCTGGGACCTCGCGCGCCCGGCGGCCTGGTACGCGGCGGGGCTGCTGCCGCCGGAGGTCTGGCTCCGCTTCCTGGACGCCTACCGGGCAGGTGACGGCCCCGCAGTACCCGCCGAGGGCGACCCCTGGCCCGTACTGGACGTGCCGGCCCGCGCGCTGACCGTACAGACCGCCGCGCTGGCATGGGCGAAGTCGGCGGCGGAGGGCCGGGCTCCGGATGAGGTGGAGCAGGTCATGATCGACGCATGCGCCCGAATTGCCTCGCTCCCGCCCGAGTTGGCGGCCGAACGCACGTCGTAGGGTGAACCGACCGTCGGCGGGCATGCATTCCGGCGACGGCGAACCGACGGCGAGGAGTGAGCCCGAAGATGCAGTGCCCCAAGTGCCACGCACAGATGCACACGTACAACCGCAACGGCATCCAGATCGAGCAGTGCAGCGGCTGCCGGGGGATATTCCTGGACTACGGCGAGCTGGAGACGCTGACCCGTATCGAGGCCCAGTGGGCGCAGCAGGCCCCGCCGCCGGCCGCCCCGCCGCAGGCGTACCCCGCCGCCCCCGCGCCCGCCTGGGGCGCCCCGCACCACGGCGGCCACCACGGTCACTACCGGCAGAAGAGCTTCGGCCGCATGCTCTTCTCCTCCTGACTCGCGTCGGGTGGGCCCCGGCCCCCGTGCCGGCGGTCCGCCCGTTCACGCGCGAGCACGACGAAGCCCCGGTCGCCGAGACGACCGGGGCTTCGTGACAGTGCGCGATACTGGGATTGAACCAGTGACCTCTTCCGTGTCAGGGAAGCGCTCTCCCGCTGAGCTAATCGCGCAGGTGAACCTGCGTGTACTGCGTGCGCGATACTGGGATTGAACCAGTGACCTCTTCCGTGTCAGGGAAGCGCTCTCCCGCTGAGCTAATCGCGCGGGTGATCCTTGCGGACCGATGATCCTTGCGGATCGGTGGACGATACTGGGATTGAACCAGTGACCTCTTCCGTGTCAGGGAAGCGCTCTCCCGCTGAGCTAATCGTCCTTGGAGGTGGAGACGGGATTTGAACCCGTGTAGACGGCTTTGCAGGCCGTTGCCTCGCCTCTCGGCCACTCCACCAGGGGCGGGGAGTCCGGGAGATCCCCCACCTTCTGCGAGCGGACGACCAGGTTCGAACTGGCGACCTCAACCTTGGCAAGGTTGCGCTCTACCAACTGAGCTACGTCCGCTTGTCTCTTCCGGTCCGCTTGCGCGTCCCGGCGACGTGTTGAACTCTAGCGGATTCCCGGGCCAGTACAAAAACGCGTTTGTGCAGCGTGCTGAGGTGCGCTCGCCCCGGCGTGGGTCACCGTGCGTCGCCCTACACTCGCGGACGTGCACGACCTCGCTCCCATGGCCCGCTTCGGCGGCCTCGTCGCCTCCGGTCTGCGGGACGTGACCAGTGATCCCGCCGCCCTCGACTCGTCCGGCTTCTGGGCCGTCTGCGCGGGCTTCGAGGGTTCCCTGACCTGCGCCCGCTTCGACACCGTGCGCACCGCCCCCGTGCCCGCCCCGGTCCCCGGCGCCTGGCGCGGCCCCGCCGCGGGGGCCTGGACCTCCTCGCTCGACCGGGACGCGTACACGGAAGGCGTCCGGCGCGTCCGCGCGTACATCGCGACCGGAGAGGTCTACCAGGCCAACCTCTGCCGCGTGCTGACGGCCCCGCTGCCGGGGCCGGGCGCGGCCGACGTGGACGCCCTCACCGCGCTGCTGGCGCGCGGCAACCCCGCCCCGTACGCAGGAACGATCCGCCTCCCCGCGCACGGTGTCGAGATCGCCACCGCGTCCCCCGAGCTCTTCCTGCGCAGGAACGACCGCACGATCGAGTCCGGCCCCATCAAGGGAACCGGCCGCACCGAGGCCGACCTGCTGGAGAAGGACCACGCCGAGAACGTGATGATCGTGGACCTGGTCCGCAACGACCTCGGCCGCGTCTGCGCCCCCGGATCGGTCACCGTCCCCGACCTGTGCGCCGTCGAGAAGCACCCCGGCCTGGTCCACCTCGTCTCCACCGTGCGCGGCCGCCTCGCCGAGGGCGCCGGCTGGCCGGACATCCTCGCCGCCGCCTTCCCGCCCGGCTCGGTCACCGGCGCCCCCAAGTCCAGCGCGCTGCGGATCATCCGCGAACTGGAGACAGCCCCGCGCGGCCCGTACTGCGGCGGCATCGGCTGGGTGGACGCCGACCGGGCCACCGCCTCGCTCGCCGTCGGCATCAGGACCTTCTGGACCGACCGCACCGGACCCGCCCCCCTCCTGCGCTTCGGCACCGGGGCCGGCATCACCTGGGGCTCCGATCCGGACCGCGAATGGGACGAGACCGAACTGAAGGCCTCCCGGCTGCTCGCTGTAGCGTCGGGCGCATACGAAGCGACCGGAAGGACCGCACCATGAGGATCTGGGTCAACGGCGAGCTGCGCCCCGCCGAGGACGCCCGGGTGTCCGTGCTCGACCACGGACTCACCGTCGGCGACGGCGTCTTCGAGACGCTCCGGGTCTCCCAGGGCCGCCCCTTCGCCCTCACCCGCCACCTCGACCGCCTGACCCGCTCCGCCCGGGGCCTCGGCCTCCCCGCCCCCGACCTCGACGAGGTGCGCCGCGCCTGCGCCGCCGTCGTCGAGGCCAACCCGGTGGAGCTGGGCCGGCTGCGCGTCACGTACACCGGCGGCATCTCGCCCCTCGGCTCCGACCGGGGCGACGAGGGCCCCGGCCTGGTCGTCGCCCTCGGCGAGGTGGCCCGCCGCCCGGACACCACGGCCGTCGTCACCGTGCCGTGGACCCGCAACGAGCGCGGCGCGCTCACGGGCCTCAAGACCACCTCGTACGCGGAGAACGTCGTCGCCCTCGCCCGCGCCCACGAGCAGGGCGCGTCCGAGGCGCTGTTCGCCAACACCGCGGACCGGCTCTGCGAGGGCACCGGGTCCAACGTCTTCGTCGTCCTGGACGGGCAGCTCCTCACTCCGCCGGTCGCCTCGGGCTGCCTGGCCGGCATCACCCGGGCGCTGGCGGTGGAGTGGACCGGGGCCGAGGAGACCGACCTGCCGTTCGACGTCCTGGACCGGGCCGAGGAGATCTTCCTGACCTCCACCCTCCGCGACGTCCAGGCCGTCCACCGGGTCGACGGCCGGGAGCTGCCGGGCGCGCCCGGACCGGTGACAGCCAAGGCGATGCGCGTGTTCGACGAACGGGCGGCGGGCGACATCGACCCGTGACGGGTCGCCCGCCGCCCGTTCCGGCTCCGTAAAAGCGGGTGACGGGCCCCCGCGCAGGGGATAGAACCCCTTGGATGACGACGACACTGCGGCCGGCCGGGCCGATCCAGTCAGGCGCCGACGGCGCACGGCGACGCACGTACGACGTATGCGACAACGGGCGCCCCGTCGGCTCCGTGATGCTCGCCGTCGAACCGGAGGCGGGCGGGGCCGCGGGGGCGGTCAAGGAGCTGCGGATCGACGAGGCCGTCCGCCGCCGCGGCCGGGGCACCATCGCCGCGCTGGCCGCGGAGGAGATCCTGCGCGGGTGGGGCTGCACGCAGGTGTTCACCGAGGTGGCCGCCGGTGACACCGCGGGGCAGCGGATGGCCGACGCCCTCGGCTACACCGAGCGCAGCCGGCACATGCTCAAGACCCTGCCCGAGCAGCCGCCGGTCCTGCCCGCCGGTCTCACCGCGCGCCCGATGACGCCGGAGGAGTTCACGGTCTGGGAGGGCGAGGCGGTCGCCGGATACGCGGAGAGCCTGGTGAGCAGGGGCTTCCCGCAGGAGCGGGCGCTCGAGATGTCCCGCGCCTCCCACGCCCGCTACCTCCCGGACGGCCTCGCCACCGAGGGGGCGCGGCTGGACCACGTGATCCATGAGGGCGAGACGATGGGCAATGTCTGGGTGGCGCCGTTCGAGATGAGTCCCGGTCTGCGGGTCGGCTACGTGTTCGACGTAGAGGTGCGGGAGGGCTTCCGGGGCCGGGGTTACGGGCGGGCGCTCATGCTCCAGGCCGAGCGGATAGCCCTGGCGGCGGGCGAGACGCAGATCGGCCTGCACGTCGTCACGGCCAACACCCCGGCCGTGCGGCTGTACGAGTCGCTCGGCTACGCCCTGACCAAGTCCTACCTGGCCAAACCGCTGTAGAGCGCCCGCGCCCGCCCCCGCCCTCAGTCCTGCTCGGCGAGGAGCCGGTCGGCGATCGCCTCGATCCGCTCGCGCAGCCCCTCCTGGCTCCTGCCGCCGTCCAGGCGCTCCCCGCCGATGACGTACGTCGGTGTGCCCGTCACCCCGATCGCCTTGCCCTCGGCCTGGTCCGCGTCGACGATCAGCATGTGCCGGCCGTCGATCAGCGCGGTGTCGAACTCCTCGGCGTCGAGACCCAGCTCCCCGGCCACCTCGACCAGCAGCTTCTCCCCCCGTGCCCCGAGGTCGTCGGTGCGGGCGAGGACCGCCTCGATGTAGGGCCAGCCGCTGTCCTGGGCCACGGCCTCCTCGGCGGCCTGCGCGGCGGCGTAGGCGTGCTTGTGCTTCTCCAGCGGGAAGTGCCGCAGCCGGATCTCCAGCCGGTCCCCGTACCGGGCCCGCAGGGCGTGCACATCGGTGAGGGCGTGGTGGCAGTCGGGGCACTGGAGCTCGCACCAGACGTCGAGGACGACCGGTGCGGCGGGGGAGGAATCGCTCATGGGACCAGTTTCGCAGGGTGCGCGCTCCGGGCTCCTCCCGGCACCGTTCGTACGGCACCTGGGGAGGAGTCCGGCCCCTGAGATGTCCCTGATACGGGCCCGGGGCATGGCCGCCCGCCGGGCGGCCGGTGCAGGATGGAAGGGACGTATCCCCCTGCGCCAGGAGGCACCGATGCTTGCCGAGACCATTTGTTCCGCGGTGTCCGCGGCGGGCCTGGGCATCGCGGCCGTCACCGCGTACCGCAAGCGGTTCCTCACCGCGACGAGGATCGCCGCCTACTCGCTGGTGCCGGTCGGCCTGGTGCTGACGGGGGTCGTGAAGTGGGTGTCGGACATCGCCTTCAAGCCGAGCGTCTGGCTGGGCTTCGGCCTGCTGGGCGTGGCCTGGCTGCTGTTCATGCTCACGCGCGCGGTCGAACGCCGGGGCGGCGGCAGCCGCAAGGAGCGCAGGGCGGCCGCCCGGGCCGCCCGGGACGAGGCCGTGGCCCCGGCCGCGTCGGGCCCCTCGCTGGGCGCGGGTGCCCCGGCCGCGAGCACGCGCTCGCGGGGCAAGCCGGAGAAGCGGTCGGCCCCGTCCGGAGCCGGTGAGGACTTCAGTGACATCGAGGCCATCCTGAAGAAACACGGCATCTGACACCGGAGCCGTCCGGGCCGGCGAGCCCCGCCGCACCATGCGGCGGGGCTCACGCCGTCTCACCAGGAGAATCGTTTCGCCCGGGATTCCTTGACCCTGGCTCGCGAGGCCGCATAGCGTCCCGCTGGGCCGTGAATCCATTCGTTCCGGCCTCATGACACCAGGGGGCGGGACGCGTGGCGTGTGCGGCGGAAGCCCCCTTCCGCATGCTCGAAACGGAGAAGCCATGGCCCTGTTCGACCTGCCCCTGGACCAACTGCGCGGCTACCGCCCCGACCCCGACGAGCCGGAGGACTTCGACGCCTTCTGGCGGCGCACCCTCGACGAGGCCGCCGCCCACCCGCTCGACGCCGAATTCGCGCCCTACGACGCCGCGTTGGCCGCCCTCGACACGTACGACGTGTCGTTCGCCGGCTGGGGCGGGCACCGGATACGCGCCTGGCTGAACGTGCCCGCCGGCGCCGAGGGCCCCCTGCCGACCGTCGTCCACTACCTCGGCTACGGCGGCGGTCGCGGGCTGCCGCTCGACCACCTGGTGTGGCCCGCCGCCGGCTGGGCGGCCCTGATCGTGGACACCCGGGGTCAGGGAGCGGTCAATCACCACTCCGCGGGCGCCACCCCCGACCCGCACGGCGCCGCCAACCCGCAGTCGCCCGGGTTCATGACCAACGGCATCCTCGACCCGGAGACGTACTACTACCGCCGGGTCTTCACCGACGCGGTGCGCGCCGTCGAGGTCGCCCGCAGCCACCCCTCCGTCGACCCCGCCCGCATCGTCGTGAACGGCGCCAGCCAGGGCGGCGGCATCACCCAGGCCGTCGCCGCCCTCAGCCCGCACGTGAAGGCCGCGTTCGTCGACGTACCGTTCCTGACGCACTACCGGCGGGCCGTCGAGATCACCAACGAGGACCCGTACCAGGAGATCGTCCGGTTCCTCGCCACCCGGCACGGCGCGGAGTCCCAGGTGTTCCGCACCCTGTCGTACTTCGACGGCGTCAGCTTCGCCGCCCGGGCGACCGTGCCCGCGCTCTACTCGGTCGCCCTGATGGACGCGATCTGCCCGCCTTCCACCGTCTTCGCCGCCTACAACCGCTGGGCAGGGCCCAAGGAGATCGAGATCTACCCCTGGAACGGCCACGAGGGAGGCACCGGGGTCCATCGCCAGGCCCAGCTGCGGATGCTGCGCGACCTGCGCTGAGCCGCCGGAATCGGCAGGGGGGTGGGGAAACGGTTAGAAAATGTGCTGGGCGCTCGGACGCCGGAGCGATTACGGACGCCCCCGTGACGGGTGAACTCCCGTCATGAAGAGGCATGTTGGTACTCAGCACACCTCGGACTGCGTCATGATCTTCCCGAAATGGTGGACACCTCTCGGGGCGACGCCCCCGCACCCCCTGGCGAAGAGCCGCGCGGCTGCCTCTTCGCGCTTTCCCAGCCCCCTCTGATGATCTTCCTCACGGTCATCGGCACTCTGCTGCTGATGGCCGCGTTGCACGATCTCTTCCTGCTGTGAGCGGTCAGCCGGCCGCTTCTCTGCGGCGCGCCCGGTACGCGGCCACGTGCAGACGGTTGCCGCAGGTGCGGCTGGAGCAGTAGCGGCGGGACCGGTTGCGCGAGAGGTCGACGAAGGCGTGCCGGCAGTCCGGTGCCTCGCACCGCCGCAGCCGTTCCGTCTCGCCCGCCACGATGATGAAGGCGAGGGCCATGCCGCAGTCGGCCGCCAGGTGGTCGGCGATCGAGGCGTCCGGCGAGAAGTAGTGCACGTGCCAGTCGTAGCCGTCGTGGGCGGTGAGCTGCGGCGTGGTGCCCGCGGCGGCCACCAGGGCGTTCACCAGCCCGGCTGCGGTCCGTGCGTCCCCGGCGGCGAAGACCTCGGCGAACCGGGTGCGTACGTCGTGGACGGCCCGCAGGTCCCTCTCGTCGAGCGCGCCGACCCCGCTGACCCGGTGGCGTACGGCGAACGCGTGGAGCGCCGAGACGTCGGCGAGCCCGTCGGCCGGCGCCCCGTCCCCTTCCGGCTCGCTCTCCGGCGCGGTGTTCACCAGATCGACCACTAGGTCGAGGGCGATCCGGGTGTCGTGGGGGATCAGCACGCTTTCGCTCCCTGGCCTCCGGCGGGCGGGCGCCCGCCGATGCCGGACGACTCTACTGGCTCGGCCGGGGCGCCCAGAGGTGTACGGGGAGTGCGGCTGTGCCGGGCGGGCGTCGAGAGGCCGGGGCGGCGATGCGGACCGGCGCCGGTCACCACGGTGGATCCGTGGTGACCGGCGCCGGGGGCAGCCGTATGAGGTTGTCCGCGCGACGCCGTCTCCCCGAGTCGGACGGCGTCGTGCAGTTCTCGGCCTGGCTCAGCTCTCGGCCAGGATGTGTGAGAGCTCCGTATCGAGGTCGAAGTGACGGTGTTCGGTGCCCGGTGGAACCGCGGCGTCGGTCCGCTTCAGGAACGACTCCAGGGCCCTTGCCGGGGCCTCGAGCAGTGCTTCGCCCTCGGGGGAGCTCAGCGCGATACAGACGACGCCCTGGCCGTGACTACGGGATGGCCAGACGCGGACGTCTCCGGTGCCGGTGGGCCGGTGCAGCCCCTCGGCAAGGAGGTCGCGGGCGAAAACCCACTCGACCGTCTCCTCCGCTCCGGTGTGGAAGGTGGCGTGCACGGCATAGGGATCGGCCGTGTCATACCGCAGGCCCGCGGGTACAGGCAGTGAGGACTCGCTCGACACAACGAGGCGCAGGTGCAGCTCGCAGCTGACCGTGGTGTTCATAAGCGCCAGGGCCTTTCGCTCAGTGTGCGCTCGGGGATTCGCACGTCGGCGAAATCGACATGCCACCTACGGTGCCGTTGTAAACCCCTCTGACCGTTTTGTGTCCCTTCAGGTAGCTCGTACAGCGGTGTGTAACTTTGCGTCATGCGGCCATTCCGGTGACGCGGGCTGGTCCGGTAGGTTGGAGCCATGCATGCGGAGAGTGACGAGCGGGACGGGGTCGCCGGGCCGGCTCCCGCGGCGGGCGAAGCGCCCCGCGACGCGACGGGGGACGTCATACCGGGAGTGACCAAGGAGGACCGGGCACTCGGCTCCAGGGCGCCGGGCTTCATCAAGGCGTCCCGAACCCTGCACCTGAGCTGGCAGGTCGGCGTCTTCGTGGTCGGTCTCGCCGTCGTGGCGGCCGGCGTCATCATGCTGCCGCTGCCGGGCCCCGGCTGGCTGGTGATCTTCGGCGGCATGGCGATCTGGGCGACCGAGTTCGTCTGGGCCCAGCTGGTGCTGCGCTGGACCCGGCGCAAGGTCACCGAGGCCGCCCAGCGCGCGCTCGACCCCAAGGTCCGGCGGCGCAACATCATCCTCACGGTCACCGGGCTCGTGATCATCGCGGGACTCGTCGGGATCTATGTGTGGAAGTTCGGGATCGTCATGCCGTGGAAGATCCACGAGTGACCCCGAGGTGGTCACGCGGCGCCGCTGACATGGGGTAATGTTTGCCGTGCGCCCGGGCGATTAGCTCAGTGGGAGAGCGCTTCGTTCACACCGAAGAGGTCACTGGTTCGAACCCAGTATCGCCCACCCCGGACCGACGGCCCCGGAACACCCCCAGCATGCCGGGCGGCCGCGGGGGCCCCCCCCCCC
>NZ_JBEYCF010000074.1:0-27152 GCF_040632605.1 Streptomyces sp. NPDC019224
CCGGCACACCGTTGCCCGGGCGCGGGGCGCGGCCCCCCCCCGGGCCGGGCGGGGCGCGCGGGCCTCACCGGGCCACCCGAGGCCGGCCCCCGCCCCCCGGTAGCGCGTACCGGGGGCCGGGGCCCGTCTCGTTTCGTTTCGCGGGTCAGGGCGTGTACTTGTACCCGACCCGGCGGACGGTCTGGATCGAACGGCGGTGCTCGGCTCCCAGCTTGCGGCGCAGCCGGGCGATGTGGACGTCGACGGTCCGGCCGTCGCCCACGTGCCCGTAACCCCAGACCGTGGTCACCAGCTGGTCGCGGGTGTGGACGCGGTGGGGGTGGGCCACCAGATGGGCGAGGAGCTCGAACTCCAGGTACGTGAGGTCGAGCACCCGCCCGTTCACCGAGGCGGAGCGCTGGACGGAGTCGATGGTCACCGGGCCCGCCGCCTCCGCCGGCGGCTCCGGCACCGCGTACTGGGCGGCGGCGGCAGCGAAAGCCGGCTGCTGGTCGGCGGGCACGAGCACCAGGTACCCGACCATCGGCGGCCGGCCCGGCAGGCTGGGCAGGGTGTGCTGGGGCGCCGGCAGCCAGGTCGCACCCGGCGTCAGGAGCGCGGAGACGTCGGCCTGCTGGACGGCCTCGCCGGGGGCGACGGCGCGCAGCCGGTGCCGGTTGGGGGAGTGGGAACGGACGGAAGCGGTCGCAGCGGCCACCGTCGGCGCTGCGGTGGCAGCGGCGGCGGAGAAGGAACGGGTGTTCGCCATGAGGGGTCAGCTCTTTCGCGCGAGGAGTCGTCGGTGGACGGACTTGCTGCGTGCGCGCGGACCGAAGGCCGGGTGAGCGGCTTTAGAGGGCCGGCGCGTTCAGCGCGCGGCAACACACCCGGTCGAAGTCGTGGTGCTGACGGGAAGGCCAGAACGGCTCGAGGTCGCTGCGACCTGTCGAGGTGTGCGGGAAACCGGCCATGCCCCCATTGAAGCAGAGAACACCGCCGGGCAGCAGATCCCTCTCACCCGTCGATACGGACCCTTCGCGTCGCGTTCCTCACTCCGGGCCCGTACGGAGGCAACCGGCCTATCCCACCAGCCGCTTGCGCCAGTCCAGGCCCGTCAGCTCGATCGCCTCGTCCGGCGAGCCGTCCCATTCCACGGTCAGCCCCGCCTCGGCCAGCGCGGCCGCCACCTCCCGGCCCACCGCGGCGGTCGTCTCCGCGGAATCGTCGAACCCGCCGTAGTACAGCGTGAGGCCGTGCCCGGCCGCCGCGCTCTCCGTGCCCTGGAGGTGGAAGAAGACGAAGCCCCGAGCGTCCTCGCGCCCGGCCGCGTATATCTCGCTCAGCCCGCACGAGCGGCAGCACGTGAAATGCTCCCGGGCGGTGATCCCACGCCCGTCCAGCGCGGCGAACGCCCGCTCCAGCCGGTCCGGGTCCGTCACATCCGTCCAGCCCCGCTGCTCCTCGACCCGCTCCAGCCAGAGCCGCACCACCAACTCCCGCGCCTGCGCCGGGGAAACCGGCCGCACCCCGTCCTTCACCAGGTGCTCCTCGGCCGTCTCGGTGAGCGTCCGCACACTCCCGTAACCGCCGCGCAGCAGCTCCCGCACCCGGGTCTCCACCTGCTCCCGGATCTCCTGGGCGAGCTCCGGCACGGGCTCCGGCTCCGGTATCCCGGCGCTCTCCCAGGGGGTCCCCGCGTCCCAGCCGGGCTCCTGGCGCGCCCAACGCGCCATCAGCCCGGCGACCCGCCCGGGATCGTCGATGACGGCCCGCACATGGCTCGACGCCGGGCCCGTACGGTGCTCCAACTCGTAGCTCCCGCCCGCCTCGTGCCACACCTGGATGAAGGTGCCGGGGATGTCCGGTATCCGCTGGACGACCAGGAAGCGGTCACCGGAGCCGCCGATGCGGCACACCAGCTCGCCGAGCTCCTGTTCGGAAACCCGGGTGCGGGTCTGCTGGTTCTCGGTCTCGACCTTGATGCTGAGCATGCGACCAGCCTGCCACGCCCCACTGACAACGCCCGCGCGCGAACGACGGGAGGCGCCCACCGCGCGACATGCGGTGGGCGCCTCCCGTGACGTACGGGGCGGGATCAGACCTGGTCGGCCTTCTCCAGCGCCGTGCAGCAGGTGTCCACGATCAGCCGCGTGACGACGTACGGGTCGACGTTCGCGTTCGGGCGGCGGTCCTCGATGTAGCCCTTGCGGTCCTGCTCGACCTGCCACGGGATGCGCACCGACGCGCCGCGGTCGGACACGCCGTAGCTGTACTCGTTCCACGGGGCGGTCTCGTGCAGACCGGTCAGCCGGTCGTCGATGCCCGCGCCGTAGTTCTTGACGTGGTCCATCGGCTTCGAGCCCTCGCCCAGCGACTCGCAGGCCGTGATGATCGCGTCGTAGCCCTCGCGCATCGCCTTCGTGGAGAAGTTGGTGTGCGCTCCCGCGCCGTTCCAGTCGCCCTTGACCGGCTTCGGGTCGAGGGTCGCGGACACGTTGAAGTCCTCGGCGGTGCGGTAGAGCAGCCAGCGGGCCACCCACAGCTGGTCGGAGACCTCCAGCGGGGACAGCGGGCCCACCTGGAACTCCCACTGGCCCGGCATGACCTCGGCGTTGATGCCGGAGATGCCCAGGCCCGCCTTCAGGCAGTTGTCGAGGTGCTTCTCGACGATCTGGCGGCCGAAGATCTCGTCCGAGCCGACACCGCAGTAGTAGCCGCCCTGCGCGGCCGGGAAACCGCCCTCCGGGAAGCCGAGGGGCCGGTGGCCGTCGAAGAAGGTGTACTCCTGCTCGATGCCGAAGATCGCCTCCTGCCCGGCGAACCGCTCGGCGACCGGACGCAGCAGCGCCCGGGTGTTGGACGCGTGCGGGGTCATGTCGATGTCGAGGACCTCGCACAGGACCAGGACGTCGTCGCCGCCCCGGATCGGGTCCGGACAGGTGAAGACCGGCTTCAGCACCCGGTCCGAGGCGTGGCCCTCGGCCTGGTTGGTGCTCGAACCGTCGAAGCCCCAGATCGGCAGCTCGGCCACGTCGGACGACGGGCTCCCGGACATGATCTTGGTCTTGGAGCGGAGCTTGGCGGTCGGCTCGGTGCCGTCGATCCAGATGTACTCAGCCTTGAACGTCACGGAAGCCATCCTTTGCGGGCGCTGCGGTCTATGCGCTGCAGCTTCGCAAGGGGCGATTTCCCGACCGTTGCCCTCATGTGAACCCCGTGTTACCGAGGTTTCGGGCACGGGGCGGGGAAGCCCGCCGCGGCAAGGACATCAACCACAAGATCTCGAAGCGGATCGTGGCGGAGGCTGAACGCACCGGTCGCGGAATCGCCCTGGAAGAACTGACGGGCATCCGCGAGCGGGCACGGCTGAGAAAGCCTCGACGCACCACCTTCCACTCCTGGGCCTTCGCCCAGCCCGGCTCCTTCATCGTCTACAAGGCGAAGAAGGCCGGAGTGCCGGTGATCTGCATCGACCCGGCGTACACCAGCCAGGAATGCTCCCAGTGCCACCGCACCGCACGCGCAAACCGGCCTGCCCAGGCCCGCTTCGCGTGCAAGGCCTGCGGCTTCATCGACCACGCGGACGACAACTCGGCCCACAACATTTCCCGAAGAGGCGGATGACGTGGGTCCGCGGGGCCCAGTCAACGGCCCCAGCCCTCACGCTCATCGCGTAGGAGCCGGACGCAGCCGGTGTCCATCACGGCCCGTGATGACCCGAGCAGCAAGCCTGGGACTGGGGTCCCGGCTAGTCGACAGGCACGTCCCGGAAGTCGCACCGGAGTCCCGCGGCCGGCCCGGCCACGTGATTTCCCGGTCGCGGGCGGCGCCACCGCATCGTGCGGCCGGGCCCCCGACGCCACCCGGCAGACTGGACCCATGACGACACCCGAGACCCCCTTGCGCATCGGCCTCGCCGGCACCGGGCCCTGGGCCCGCAACACCCAGGCCCCCGCCCTCGCCGCACACCCCGGCGTCGTACTGAGCGGAGTGTGGGGCCGCCGGGCCGAGGCCGCCGGGGAGCTGGCCGCCGCGCACGGCGCCCCGGCCCACTCCGGCGACGCGGGGCTCGACGAGCTGTTCGCCACGAGCGACGCCGTCGCCTTCGCGCTGCCGCCGGACGTGCAGGCCCCGCTGGCCGCCCGCGCCGCCGCGGCCGGCTGCCACCTGATCCTGGACAAGCCCGTCGCCACCACGGTCGCCGGGGCCCGCGAGGTGGCCGAGGCCGCCGAGCGGGCCCGGATCGCCTCCGTCGTCTTCTGCACGCTCAGGTTCGCCCCGCGGTCCGCCGCCTGGATCGCCGAACAGGGCGCGGTGGGCGACTGGTTCACCGCCCGGGCCGACTGGATCGGCGCGCTCTGGGCCCCCGGCAGGGACAGCGAGTACGCCGCGTCCCCCTGGCGCCGCGAGCGGGGCGGCCTCTGGGACGTCGGCCCGCACGCGCTCTCGGTCCTGATCCCGGTCCTGGGCGACGTCACCGGACTGACCGCGGCCCGTGGCCCCTCCGACGCCCACCACCTCGTCCTGCGCCACACCTCGGGAGCCTCCAGCACGGTGACCCTGGCCCTGGGCGCGCCGATGGCCGCGGCCGGAGTGGAGGTCGTCCTCAGGGGTGAGCACGGCGTCGCCGCGCTGCCGAGGTGGGACGGCGCGGTGGACGCGTTCGCGGCGGCGGTGGACGCGCTGATCGCCTCGGTGCGCACGGGCGAGGCCCACCCCTGCGACGTGCGGTTCGGTCTCCGGCTGACGGAACTCCTGGCGGAGGCGGAGGCCCAGGCGCGGGGCGCGGAGTAGGGGAGCGGGGGTCAGCGGGCGGGGCCCACCCCGCCCGCCGGCCCCGCCCCGTCAGAACGCCGCCCGCACCCGCGCCTTCCTGGACTGGGAGACGGGCGGCGCCGCGCTCGACCCGCACTGGGTGCGGCTGCGCGAAGCGGCGGCCGGCTTCCCCTCGGCCCGCCCGGTCACCGGCCCCCGCCCGAAGCCGGAGGCCCTGCGCGCCCTCGCCGTACCGACCCTGATCCTGCTCGCGGGCGAGAGCCGCGCCCACGACGCGGCCAAGGCGGCCGCCGCCGCGCACCGGCTGCTGCCGCAGGCGGAGACGGCCGTACTGCCGGACGTCTCCCACCACGCGCTGCCCCTGCACGCCCCGACGGCCCCCGGCCTCAACCGCAGGATGGAGGACTTCCTCAGCTCCTAGGACGCCCCGCGCCCCAACGCGTCCCGGACCGCCTCCTCCGTGCGGCCGACGACCGCCGTGCCGTCCTCCGCCGTGATGATCGGCCGCTGGATCAGCTTCGGATGCCCGGCGAGCGCCGCGATCCACCGCTCCCGGGCATCCGCCTCGCGCGGCCAGTCCTTGAGGCCCAGCTCCTTCGCCTCCGCCTCCTGGGTCCGCGTGATGTCCCACGGTTCGAGGCCGAGCCGGTCGAGCACGGCCCGGATCTCGTCCGGCGACGGCACGTCCTCCAGATAGCGGCGGACCGTGTAATCGGCCCCCTCGGCGTCGAGCAGCCGCACCGCGCCGCGGCACTTGGAACACGCGGGATTGATCCAGATCTCCATGGGGCCAAAGGTACGGGACGGACCTCTGCGGGACGGTCGAAAGCCTCTCTGGCCAGGGACGATTGTCAGTGCCGGGCAGTAGAATGGGGGGTAGTTCGTGAGGGTCCTGATGAGTTCCGCCACTGTGCCAGGAGGTTGCCCCATGGCCGTTGCCGCAGTCACGACCAAGCCGCTCGACAAGCCCCTGCACCAGCCGCTGAAGAAGAAGCGGCTCCCCGCCGGCCGCCCCCGCGAGTGGTACGTCTCGCACAACCGCCGGCTGAAGGCGATGCGCCTGGCCATCGCCCTGCTCGACGCCGGCGTCTACGTCCCGTCCAGCGCCAGCAACGCCCGGATACGCACGGCCGCCGAGCGCCTCGGCATCCACCGGCCGTCCGACACCACCTGCCGCATGGTCCGCGCCCTCATCCGCTACGGCCGCTGACAGCTCCCGGCCGGGCCCCCGGGGGCCCGGCCCTCAGTACCCGTCGCACGTCGCCGTGGCGTACGCACCCGAAGCCGAGTCCGTACGCCGCGTACCGTCGTCCACGGTCACCGCACACGACACGCCCCCGCCGCCCCGCCCCACGCTCACCACGAACGAGCCGCCGCTCAGGAAGCCCTTCGTGTCCAGCTCCCCGGCCCACGGCAACGACCGCAGCGCCAGCCGCCCGGTCGACAGCTCCCCACCCCGCCAGGTGCTGTACGTGAGCACCACGTCCCGCGCGGTGCCCGTCACCTCGTACCGGATGTGCACTTTCCGCGAGCCCTCCGAGCGGAGCACGTCCGACAGCACCGCGGAGACCGCGCCCGCCGCGAGTGCCAGCAGCACGGCGACCAGCAACAGCACCCACGGCCACATCCGCCGCCGGGGAGGCGGCGGCGGGACCGGACCACCGGGCGGCGCCTGCTCACTCATCCCCCCAGCCTCGGCGCTCCGGCCCCGCACCGCGACCCCGCGGCGGCCGTCCGGCTGCCGTCCGGCTGCCGGGCTACAGGTACGGCCGGGTGATCAGCTCGATCGCGTGCCCGGCCGGGTCCTTGAAATAGACGCCCCGGCCGCCGTGCTCGGTGTTGGTCTCCCCGGGCCGCTTCATCTGCGGATCGGCCCAGTGCTCGACGCCGCCCTCGACCAGCCGCGCGTAAGCCCGGTCGAACAGCTCGTCGTCGAGGAGAAACGCGTAATGCTGCATCTGGATCTCCACCGGCGGCTCGGCGAACTGAAGCAGCACCCCGTGCTCGAGCTGGACGTTGACGAAGGGCCCCCACGACGGGGCCTCGCCCAGCTCCAGCAGCTCACGGAAGAACCGCGCGGACGCGTGGCGGTCCTTGGCGGCGATGATGGTGTGGTTGAACGAAACGGGCATGGTTGATGACCTCATCCTTCTGAACGGCTCGACACTCGGGAAGACAGCGCGGGTGTACGAGCCGGGGGAGGTCCCCGTGCCAGGTGGACGAAGCATCCGGCACGGCGCGTCCGGCGGGGGCTCAGCCCTCCACCGGACAGCCGTTCCGTGCATGGCTCATGGCCGATCCGGTGATCACGGACACGACCCTAAGGGGGATCGGGCGGGAAGGTACAGTGGTTTTGGCGCCCCGCAGCGCGCACGCCTGCACGGGTTCCGCGCACCCGGCGCGCGAGCCGGGGAGCGCCCCTGATTCCGGTGGACAGAGAGCGAGCGAGCGGATGCGCATGACGACGCACCGCGCCGCCGCCTCCCCGCCGTGACCCCTCACCCCTGAGCCTCCGGGCCCCGTCCGCGCGACGATCCGCCGGACCCGCCCACGGCCGGCCCCCGGGCCCCGCACGCACCCACGCGCCCGCCGGACCCCACCTTCCCCGCTGTCTACCCCCGCACGCCCTCTCCCACGGGCGCGCCCGACCGACAGGTACACCCTCTTGTCCTCCGCACCGCCCTCGACCGCGCCCGCTTCCTCGTTCCGCCTGCGCGCCCTCACACCCGACTGGATCTCCGACCCCAAGGTGTGGCGCACCGAGGTCCTCGCCGGTCTGGTGGTCGCGCTCGCCCTGATCCCCGAGGCGATCTCGTTCTCGATCATCGCCGGTGTGGACCCCGCGATCGGCCTGTTCGCCTCCTTCACGATGGCGGTCACGATCTCGATCGTCGGCGGACGCCGCGCGATGATCTCCGCCGCGACGGGCGCGGTCGCCCTGGTGACCGCCCCGCTCAACCGCGAGCACGGCTTCGGCTACCTGGTCGCCGGCGTCATCCTGGCCGGCCTCTTCCAGATCGTGCTGGGCGCCCTGGGCGTCGCCAGGCTGATGCGGTTCGTGCCGCGCTCCGTGATGACCGGCTTCGTCAACGCCCTGGCGATCCTGGTCTTCATGGCCCAGGTGCCCGAGATGCACGACGTGCCCTGGGCGGTCTACCCGCTGATCGCCGGGGGCCTGCTCCTGCTGGTCCTCTTCCCGAAGGTCACCCGGGTGATCCCGGCGCCCCTGGTCTCCATCGTGATCCTGACCGTCATCACCGTGGCGGCCGGCATCGCGGTCCCGACCGTGGGCGACAAGGGCGAGCTGCCCTCCTCGCTCCCCGTGCCCGGTCTCCCCGACGTGCCGTTCACCCTGGACACACTCACGACCATCGCCCCGTACTCCCTGGCGATGGCACTGGTCGGCCTCATGGAATCCCTCATGACCGCCCAGCTGGTCGACGACATCACGGACACCCGCTCCAACAAGACCCGCGAGTCCATCGGCCAGGGCATCGCCAACATCGTCACCGGCTTCTTCGGCGGCATGGGCGGCTGCGCCATGATCGGCCAGACGATGATCAACGTCCGCGTCTCCGGCGCCCGCACCCGCCTGTCCACGTTCCTCGCGGGCTCGTTCCTGATGGTGCTCTGCGTCGTCTTCGGCCCGGTCGTCTCCGACATCCCGATGGCGGCCCTGGTCGCGGTGATGGTGATGGTCTCCTTCGCCACGTTCGACTGGCACTCCATCGCCCCGAAGACGCTGCGCCGCATGCCGGTGGGCGAGACGGCGGTCATGGTCATCACCGTCGCCATCGTCGTCGCCACGTCCAACCTGGCGATCGGCGTCGTGGTCGGCTCGGTCACCGCGATGGTGATCTTCGCCCGCCGCGTGGCCCGCCTGGCCGACGTCACCGCGGTCATCGACCCGGACGGCACCCAGGTCGTCTACTCCGTCACCGGCGAACTCTTCTTCGCCTCCTCCAACGACCTGGTCACCCGCTTCGCGTACGCCACCGACCCCGACAAGGTCGTCATCGACCTGACCGCCACCCGCATCTGGGACGCCTCGTCGGTCGCGGCTCTGGACGCGATCGAGACGAAGTACGCCGGGCGCGGCAAGACGGTCGAGATCGTGGGCCTCGACCAGCCGAGCGCGGCCCTGCACCGCTCGCTGAGCGGCGAACTGACGGGCGGACACTGAGGGGGCTACCCGGCGTTCGTTCCGCTCTCCCCGGCCACCCGGGTGAAGGCCAGGACCAGGCTGGGGAGGGCAACGGCGGCCGACACCAGGAAAACCGCCTGCGGATCCCACCACAGGACGACGACCGAAGCCACCACGAAGCCGAGGACGCTGATGAAGTTGTCGGCCATCGTGTCGATGCCTTCGACCCGGCCGAGATACGCGGACGGAATCCTGCTCATGTACAGGGAGGTCACCGAGACGTTGTACGGGGCGTTGGCGAGGGCACTGACGGCGACACCCGTCCCCAGCACGTAGATGTTCGGCGCCACGCCCATGACCACCTGGGCCACGCACAGCCCCAGCATCGACAGCGCCATGAGCCGCCCCAGGAACGCCTGTTTCGCCAGAGCGGTGGCCAGCACCGCGGCTGTCACGGCGACCGCTCCGTTCAGCGAGTAGAGGTAGCCGAGAGCCGAGGTGTGGAGCGCGAAGGTGCGTGCGACGACGAAGATCAGACCGTAATTCGTGCAGGCGGTGAGGAAGGCGATCCCGTAGGACGCGAGCAGCAGCGCCCGGATCCCCTTGTCCTGCCGGATGATCCTGAGGCCGTCGACGAAGTCCGCCCAGGGGCCGGTGCTCCTTTTGCCCTCGCCCGCGGCTGATCCGGTATCCGCGGCCGGCGGCCCGGGCGCCTTCAGCACCCGGCGCAGGCAGCGGAGGATCGCGGCGGACGCGACGAAGGACGCGCTGTCGAGGACGAAGGCGAGGCTCGCGGAGCCGGTCGCGAGGGTGATCGCGGCGAGGGACGGCCCGACGATCTGCACGACCCACTGCCCGGTCTCCATGAGCCCGTTGGCGCGCGGCAGCCGCTCCTCGCTCACCAGCCGCGGCAGCAGGGAGAACGACGAGCTGTTGAAGAAGACGCCGACGCCGTTGCCCACCGCGATCAGTACGAGAGCGGGGACCGTACGGGAATCCAGGGCGCACCAGGCGAGTCCGAGGCCCACCCCCGTACGCACGAGGTCGGAGACCACCAGCACGTGGTACTTGTCGTAGCGGTCCGCGATGACGCCGGAGAGGCCACCGAGCAGCATGCCGGGCAGATTCGCCAGCAGCACCACGAGCAGCCGGGCGCCGGTCGAGCCCGAGGTGGCGTTGAAGATCCAGACGTTGACGGCGAGAAGCCGAAAACCGTCGCCCAGGGCTGACACGAGGAACGACGCGTAGAAGAGGCCGAAGGCGGCATGGCTCTCCCGCTTCTCGGCACTGGCCGCGCCGAGTCCGGCTCGTACGGTCATCGAGTCCCCGCCCCCGGGCGACAGCCGGCATCGTTGTGCCGCACATCATGTCCATGGCGGGAAGCCGCCGCAATCGAATTGAATGGCGGCCCTCACCAAGTCATCGAGGCCACGGGCACGAAGGCGTCCGAGGTCGTCAGCCGGATCGAGGAGTCACGCCGATGGATCTGAAAACGTACACGCACGTCGACGCCCCGGACGTGCGCTCCTTGCTCCTGGACATACACGACGAGGTCTACGCGGACGAGCCCGACCCGTTCCACTCGCGCGAGCGGTTCTCGTACTACGTCGACCTGTGGTCCGGGCGCGAGGACTGGCTGTGTGTCTCGGGCTGGGAGGACGGCGGAGCGGTCGGATACACGTACGGTTCGAGGTTCAAGCCGGGCGGCTGGTGGAAGGGCGCGGACCGGCCCAGGGATGTGCGCGGCCGGATCTTCGCCCTGTCCGAGCTGATGGTGCTGCCCCGGTGGCAGGGGACCGGCCGGGCGCGGCAGATCCACGACGCGCTGATCCACTCGGTCGAGGTCGACTTCGTGACGCTCCTGGTCGACTCCACCCACCCGAGGGTGCAGGCCCTTTACGAGAAGTGGGGCTACGAGAAGCGGGACGAGGCCAAGCCCTCCGACGACTCCCCGCTGTACGCCGTCATGGTCAGGACGCTGCGAGAGGTGCCTGCGCGGCTCCGCGGCGGGGGGTAGAGCAGAGCGCGCCCTGCCACTCTCCGCGGAGGGTGGCAGGGCGCGCTCTGCTCTGGCGAAACCGGGTCCGGATACGTCCCGGCCCCCACGATTTACAGGTCGAAGTACAGCTCGAACTAATCGCGCAGCGCCACGACCTGCGCAAACGCGCGGGACACCCGGCCTGACCTGCGGTTTGTCTACCCGTCAGAACCGGTTGTTTCTCATCGTTTTTCGTCGTCCGGCGGACTGTGTGCGGACTGACGCTCGCGGACCGCCTCGGTGACGCTGCGTCTCCCCGAGACGTGAACGGCGCCGCCGGTGCTGGAACACCGGACGACGCCTTGATCCGAATCCTTCGCATCAAGGAGTCCGAACCATGAGCCTTACCGTACCCACCCTCACCGCCGCCCAGCTTGACGGGCTTGCCTGCATCACCTGCGGGGCGGACGACACCGAGCAGCAGCCGACGGGTGACCGTTCCCCGTTCGGTGTGCAGCTGTTCGCCTGCACCGCCTCGTGCGTCCCCGGCGGGCGTCCCGCCGTGCAGTCCGCGCCCGTGTTCGTCGAGCACCCGCTGGACGACCGCGTGCCGCTGCTGTACGGCCGGCAGAACGGTGCCCCGGTCGTCACGTACGACCCGGCGCAGATCAGCTACGAGAGCGCCCGGGAGCTGTTCGCCGAGGCGCGCGCCCTATACCCGGACGCGCGGGCCGTCGCGTTCACCGACATCGGGTGCACCGTCATCAGGGACATCCCCGCCAACGAGCGGCCCGTCCGTATCGAGCAGCGCGGCAAGGGGCGCTGCGTCCTCACGTACGACGACACCCGGATCAGCAGCGAGCAGCTGCTCGAACTGCTCGACAAGGCGGTTGCCCCGTGAGCGTCGACACCAGCGCCCTGCACGCCCCGCTCTACGACCCGGCCCGCGACGGCGACACCTACGTGCCGCCCCTCGACGCGGCGCTCCGTCTCGCCCGGGCGACCCTCGCCGAGAAGGCGTCCGCGAACATCCACGACCACGACGAGATGCTTCGCGCTGCCGTCAGCCTGGAGATGCGCCTGCGGGACCTGGTCGCCGCCCTGGACGAGGAGGCTGGCCGATGACCGCGCCTCGCACCGTGACGGTGCCCACCCTCGACTGCGGCGACGTCACCGTTCCCGAGCCCACTTGGTGCACCGGGCACGCCGGCCAGCCCGTGAACGCGCTGTGCGACCTCGGGCACCGCGGGCCTGAGCACCACATCGGCAACGGCGACCAGCCGGTGTTTGTCGCCCAGCTGTCGCAGTACCCGCACGGCAGCGGCCCCCGCGACATTCACCTGTACGTCGAGGCCGTGGCCGAGGCCGCCTCGCTCGCCCCCGAGGGTGTCGAGGCCCTGGCCGCCGTCCTTACCGAGGCTGCCGACCAGCTGCGCCCCCTCGCACTGCAACTCGCGGTGCTCCGTGCCGAGGAGGCTGCCCTGTGAAGCGCGACCCGCTCGCCTGGGGTGCGCTCGCCGCGGCCCTGGTTGTCACCGCGTCCGCTGAGTACGCGCTCGCCCGCGCCGCCGGGTTCGGCCAGTGGACCGCCGCCGGTGTGCCGGCCGCGCTCGACATCTACGCCGTCCGGGCCATGCGCGCCCGCCGGGACGTGGCCGCGGTCGTCACCGCGATGATCCTCGTGAACGCCGCCGCGCACATGGTGGAAGCGGGGCTGCTCGCGGTGTCCTGGCCGCTGGTTGTCGGGGTCTCCGCGATCGCCCCGCTGGTCCTGTGGCGTGTTCACCGCCTCGCCGAGCAGCACGGCACGGCCCCCGCCGCCGTGGCCGCCGAGCCGGTGGTGAACACCGTGGTGGACCGGGTCACGGCCTCGGGTGAACACCCGACTGTGCCCCCGGTGTCCACCCCTGTCCCCGTGCACACCGAGGCAGTAGCCGAGGCGCCCGCGATCGGGGCGCCCGAGCCCGCCGCACCGCTGGTCATCTGCGGTGCGCACCGGGTGTTCACCCTGACGGCGCCCCCGGTTCCGGACCCGCCCGAGGAGAACGCCCGGCTGACTGCCGAGCAGGCGCGGGAGGTCATCGAAGCCGGGTGGGTGAACGGCGCCGGTGTACGGGAGACGGCCCGGCTGGCCACCCGGAGCGCCTCGTACGTCGCGAAGGTGTTTACCCAGCTGACCGAGGAGAAGGCCGCGGCCGCCGTACTGCCCGGCCCGCTGGTCCTGGTCACGAAGGAGGCGTCGGCATGAGCGACCTTGAGAAGGCTGCCCGGGACGCGGTCGACGCGCAGGTGAACAGTGAGCAAGTCGCGCTGATCCTCGCTGTGCTTCAGGCGCAGCAGCTCACCCAGCAGCAGGCGCCCGCTTGCCAGCACCCGCCTGCCGGCCGCGACTCGGGGTCCGTGGCGAAGTGGCTTGCGATCGGCGTGGGCGGGTCGGCGCTGCTGCTCGCCGTGGCCGTATCTGCGATCGCCGTCGCGATCTCCGCTGTGGCCCTGACCGTGTGCGTCCTGGTGCTCCGGTCGGTCTGGCAGGACGTGCGCCGGAAGGACTGACGGCTGCCCGCGGCGCCCGCCCCCATCGGGCGCCAAGGGGAGCCGGACAGCCCGGCCCATCACGAGAGGACACCGTCATGCACAGCTACACCCCCGCCGAGAAGCGGCAGCGCGCGAAGCTGTTCCGCAAGGGCTTCCGCCAGGCGCTCGCCGACTGCGTCGACCCGGCGCTGGAGCGGCAGATCGAGCGCATCGACGCCGCGGCCGCCGAGCGTGGGCAGCGGGAGCTGAACGCCCTGCACGCGGTGCGGGAGAAGGACCGGCAGGCCGTCGCCACCGCGAAGGCGCAGGCCCGTACTGCGGCGAGGGGGGACCGGGCCGCCGCGCGGCAGCGGGTCCGGGACGCCGAGCAGCAGCTGCGCCGTTCCGAGCGGGCCGTCAACAAGGCTGAACACCAGTAGCTACGCCGCGGGGCGGCCGCACACCGGCCAGGCAGTCGGCCGCCCCGTGCCACCTGACCACCCATGCGAGCAGCAGGAGACACCATCATGTCGGAGACCATCGCCCGCCCGGTGAACGGGCACACCCTGACCAAGCTGCACCCGATCCCGCCGGACGCCCTCGACACCGTGGCGCCCGAGGCCGAGGCGCCCGCCGTCCCGGACGTCGTCGAGGCCGTCGACCGGGCGGACAACCCGCTCGCCGACTGGCTGACCGTCCCGGACGCCCCAGTTCTGCCAGCGTGGGCGCGGTCAGCCGCCTCGATCCGGGCAAACGTCACGGCGTTCGTGCGCCTGTCCTGGTGGCACACCCGATACCACGGGGTCCGCACCCCGAAGTACCTGGTGCGGACCGTGCTGCTGGCCGCGCGCGGGTTCTTCCGGGCCACGGTCGGGCTGTGGCCGACCCTGTCGGCGCAGGACCACAGCGCCGCCGTGAAGGCGCTGCGCGCGCAGTCCCGGGCCCGGCCCGAGGATGTCGAGCTGGCGACCCGGTTGCAGAGCGCGCACGCGGAACGGACCCGCACCCGCCGTTGGCGGTTCGGCACGGCCGCCGTCGCAGTGGCCGCGGCAGCTGTTGGCATCGCTCTGGCCGACCCGCTGGTGCAGACGGGGGTAGCGGCCGCCGTCGTTACGCCGCTCGCCTACCTGGGCAGGGGGAAGGATGCCCAGTTCCTCGACCAGGGCGCCCCGCCGCTGCGCGTCGACATGTCCGCGCAGCAGCTCAACGACGCGTTGCGGGCGGCCGGCCTCCTGAAAAGCGGTCGGGGTGACGAGGACCCGCCGCGGGTGTCGTGCTCGATGGGGCCGGTTCGTGACGGCCGTGGCTGGGCGGTGATCTTCGACCTCCCCCGGGGCGGCGGCAAGACCGCCTCCGATGTGCTCGCGAAGCGGGAGGTCATCGCGCAGGAACTCGGGGTCGATGAGATCCAGGTCATCATGTCCCGGGTCCGTGCCGCCAAGGGCGGCAACGCCGGCCGGGTGTCCATGTGGGTCGCCGACGATGACCCCTACCTGGGCACGCCGAACCCGTCGCCGCTCGCCACGGCGGAACGGTTCTCGATCTGGGAGCCGATCCCGTTCGGGCAGGACGCGCGCGGCAACCGCGTCGAGGTGCCCGTCATGTGGCAGTCGCTGTTCTTCGGCGGCCTCCCGCGCCGCGGCAAGACGTTCACGCAGCGCCTCATGACGGCGGCCGGGCTGCTCGACAGTCACGTCCGGCACTACGTGGCCGACGGGAAGGGCGGCGCGGACTGGATGCCGATGAAGGCGGTCGCGCACCGCCTGGTCATGGGTGCCGAGGACGACGCGTGCCAGGCCCTCAAGGCCATGTTGCAGGAACTCCTGCTGGAGATGGAGCGGCGGTTCGCGATCCTGCGGGACCTGCCCACCTCGCTGTGCCCCGAGGGCAAGCTGACCCCGGACATCGTCGCCCGGCACAACCTGCCGGTCATCTTCGTCACGATCGACGAGTTGCAGGAGTACTTCACCGCGATGGAGCGCGAGGACCGCGAGCAGGTCATCAACGACCTGTGCCGCATCGCCCGCCGCGGCCCGGCCGCCGGGTTCGTCTCCAACTTCGCGTCCCAGCGGCCCGACGCCGAATCCGTGCCCGCCAAGCTGCGGGAGATCATCACCCTGCGCTACTCGACACAGGTCGTCGACCGCACGTCCTCGGACATGGTCCTCGGCAAGGGCAAGGCCGCCCAGGGCGCTGACGCCTCGGTGCTGTCCGAGGAACACAAGGGCGTCGGCGTCCTTGTGACCGGGCCCGCCTCGTACGTCACCGTGCGGGCCGACTACCTCGACGGGCCCGGCTTCGCGAAGCTCTGCGCCAAGGGGCGCGCCCTGCGCGAGGCGGCCGGGCAGCTCACCGGCGACGCGGCCGGCGACGTCACCGCCGCAGCCGACGCGGCCGGGCTGAAGATCCCGGCGATCCTTACCGACGTGCTGGAGGTCATGCGGCACAGCCCGCGCATGTTCACCGTCGACCTGCTCGCCGGGCTCGTGAACCTCGATGAGGATGTGTACGGCGACTTCAGCGCCGAGCGCCTGGCCGCCGAGTTGGAAGCGGCCGGCGTGAAGCGCACCAGCAAGCAGGTCAAGATCAGCGGGGCGAACGCCGCCGGGTACCAGCGCCGCGACATCGAGGGCGCCGCCCCCCTCGAATTCCTTCTCGGGTAGAGGGGGCTCCCCTTACCCGGGCCACCACAGAGCCCCCGCTACCGACGGCGCCAGCACCTCCCGGGCGCCGGTCAGGTAGCGGGGGCTCTTTACCGCGGTCATGGGGGCGGTAGTGCCTCCTGACCTGCGAGGTAAGGCGGGTAGAGGGTCAGAACGCGTGCACGGCCAGGGCGTCCTTGTACACCTGCCACAGCCCCGAGCCTTCCGCGCAGCGGCTGCTGTCTGTGCAAACCGTGCAGCGCTGCGTGTGGATCAGGTACGCCCGATACGCCGCCGCGTCCGGCAACTCGGACGCCGGGACAAGCCCGCGCTGCTCGCGGCACGGGGCGCATGCGTACAGGCGTACGCCCGGGCCCGAGCCCTGCTCGATGACGTGCACCAGAACCGCGGTCCCGGACGGGCCCTTGTGCCAGTGGCACCAACCCACGTTTGCTGTCTGCGAGGTGTTCGTCTGTGAGGCCATGGCCAGCACGTTAGGAACGAGCAGGGCGTGCCTGCTCGGCGATTGCAGACGATTGCTCCTCCCCGCAGGGACGTTGGTGCCGGTTGCTCACGCGGTTGCAACCACGGCGCGCGCCCGGGCGATGAGGCGGTGCGCCTGAGGGCCGGACACCGCGGCTGCGCGCAGCCTGTCCCACACCCGGCCGTACAGGGCAAGGTCGTCCGCAGCGTCGTACTGCAACTCCGTGTTAATCGTCTCGACGACGACGCGTTGTTCGTCGAAGATCCAGAATCCGTGCTTCGGCGTGACGCGCATCGAGGCGCCGAGGGGGACGACGCCGAGTTCCACCGTGGACATGCCGATGAGTCCGACAAGGCGGTCCAGCTGGCCGGCCATGACCTGCCGTCCGCCGACGACCGCGTGCAACGCGCCCTCCCACATGAGGACACGGAACAGCTTCCCCGCCTCGTACAGCACCTCCTGTCGGCGCATGCGGGCCTGTACGGCTGCCTCGGTGTCTCTCGGGGAGCACATCAGCTCTGCGTTCTGCGCCATGAGGTGGCGTGCGTAGTCAGGTGTCTGGAACAGCCCTGGCACAACGGTGGGTTCGTAGCCGCGCATCGTGGTCGTGCGCCGGTACTCCATGACGTACCGGTCCTGCACCGGGGCGTCCCCGGCGGCGAGTTGGCGCCTCCAGTGGCGCTGCTGGGATTCCAGGCCGCGCAGACGAGCGAGCAGGTCCGCGGCAGCGTCCGGGCGGTCCGCGGCCCGGGCCCATGCTTCGAGGTCCGCGGGGCTCGCGGTCTGCCGGCCGTTCTGGAGGCGGGACACCTTCGACCGCTGCCAGCCGAGCCGCTCGGCGAACTCCTTGCCGTTGAGACCGGTCTCGGCGCGCAACTCGTCCAGCCGCGCGCCGAGCGCCTCGCGGCCGCTCTGGAAGTCCGTACTCACACGGCCGAACGTACCCGCGTCCAGACCTCGGCAGAAGGCCGGGCGGCGGCGAGGGCAGCGTCACGGGCGCGGCAGGCGGCCAGCACCTCGCCCGCGTCCTCGATGAGCTCGACACCGGTTGTGGTGTCGGTGTCGTCGATGTGCATGCGCACCAGGGTCCGGGAGTCGAACAGCCACAGGTCGAAGTCGGGCAGGCCCATCCGCACCGCCGCGGCGCGAGGCAGTACGCGGATGTCCTCGCCCGCCTCGACATTCCCGGCAGCCGTGGCCATGAGGAACCGCTGCCCGTCCGTGGGCGGGTCGTCAACGATCCGGACCCGAGAGAACCGCGCGCCCTGCTCCGCCTTGGCCCGTACGTTCACGTTCCACGGGTGGCCCGGTTCGGGGGCCGGGTCCTTGCCCTGCATGAACGCCTGGAACCGGGCGCCGGCCCGGTCGGTGGCGTAGCCGCGGCGAGTCTCCAGACGGAACGCGGTGTGCTGGAACTCGGCGAAGTGGTGAGCGATCTCCTCGAAGAGGATCAGGGGCGGCACGGTCACTCCTTGGGGGCAAAGCGGGTCAGCAGCGCGCGCGGGATGACAACGAACGTCTCGTGCTCGCCGACATCGCGCAGTTGGGCAAGGTGCTCGGGATCGGTGAGCCGGTCACCCTGGACGACGATGTCGCCGGTCTCCTCGACTTCGTACAGCGTCGGGCAGTTGCCGTGCTCGGACGTGGTGCCGATGAACCTGAGCGTCATGCTGGCGCTCCCTTCCCATTGGTGGGGGCACCAGCATGCAGCCCCCTGCCCGGCCTTGGACGGCAGTTGCGCAAGATTGCAGCGACTCCCAGACGCCGCCCCGTTGCACGCAACAACGCCCGGCCCTCGCGAGGGCCGGGCAGCTGAAGCACCCGAAGAAGGTCGTTACGCAACGTGACGGCAGCGGACCCTTTGAACCCTCCGCCACCCCGAGCGCCCTCCCCCGCGTCTGGGAACCCCCTGGCCGGAGGGGTCACCCCCCTGGGTGGGTGTGACGCTGCGTGTTGTCCGGCGTTGCGTCGGACTGGTGCTCTGCGTTGCGCAGTGCGGCCGCGTCTGTCGTCGCGTGACGTTCAGGGGGCGTCGCCGTTCATGAGCTGGTCGAGCTGGCCGCGGTCGCGTGCGTCGACGATCTGCTGCGGCGTCATGTGCTTGAGGTCGGCTCGGGTGAGCTGGCCTTCGACCGGTGGTCGAGGCGCGCGGCCAAGGTACTGGTCGAGCAAGCCGTCGTCGTCGGCCCGCACGTATTCGTCAGGCGTCATCGCCTTGATGTCCTTGCCGGCGAGCTGCCCGTCGGGGTAGGTCCAGGTAGGGGGGTGGGTGGTCATGCGCTCTGCCCCTTCTGCGTACGGAAGCCGGATCGGGCTGCTGCCTTCACCTTGTTGATGCGCTCCTGGGCATTGGCCTTCGCCTGTGCGTGCCGGGAGCCGGTGGGGTGGGCAGCGAGGTACTTGACTGCGATACCGAGCTGTTCCAGGTGGTAGGGCAGGTTGCTGATGTGGTTGACGGTTGCGTACACGCTGTCGCCGGCGAATAGCTGGTCGCTGTGGTTTCCGCGTCCCAGGTGTGCGTGTTCGGCTTGCAGGTCTGCGGGGGAATGGACCTTGGGCACGTCGAGGGCTGTCATGCGGGCCCGCCACTGGTTGACGCGGGTGTTGTGGTCCGCGAAGTGCTGGGTGTAGGCGAGCAGCGCGTTGAAGAGGTCGTCAACGAGCTGGTCGGGGTCGGTGGCCTGGGTGTAGGCGTCGATGTCGGCCTTGAGGCTGGCGAGGTCGGCGAGGCGGGCCTCACGCTTGGCGTTCTCGGCTTTGCGTCGGGTGGCTTCGGCGCGGAGTTGGGCGAAGGTGCCGAGTTCGCGGGCGTTGGCGATCTGTTCGGGGGTCACGGTGTCGTCGCCGTTGCGTACGCGCTCTTCGAGCGCGGCGGCGAGCGCCGCGGCTTCGTCGGCTTCCTGTACGGCGGTGGCGACGTCGGTCTCCGCAGCTGCGTGGGCGGCAGTGAGATGGGCGGTCATGCGGCCGGTCCCTTCCTGTAGGCGTCGAGGGCTTGGCGGTTGATGAGCCAGGCCGGGCCGGCGCGTCGGGCGGGGACGCGGCCGGTCCGGGCGAGGCGGCGCACGTATTCGGTGCTGCATCCCATGAGTGCAGCGGCTTCGTACGCGGTCAGTTCGACTGTGGCAGGGGGCTCGGGCGGGGTTCCGGCGGCGGAACTCGGGTTGGTGGCGGGTGGGTGTTGAGCGGCTTCGTGGAGGGCGTAGAGGACGTGGCGGACGGCGGGGGTGACCTCGCCGCCGTCGGTTCGTACGCGGGCGGTGAGGTCTCGGATGAGGGCCCGGAGGACTTCGCCGGCCACCTCGGGGGGAATGGTGACGGAGCCGTCCGGGCCGATGAGCCGGGCCGCCGTCGAGTCAGGCGGCGCGGTCACGGGCAGGTGCCGGGGTGCGGGTGGCCCAGATGAGTTCGCACGCCTTGTCGGTGCACTGGACCAGGGTGTGCCAGGTGCCTGCGATGCGGGCTGTGCCTACCTCCCGGGCGGGGCGGGTGGTTCGGCAGGCGGGGCAGTGCAGCCGGTGCTGCGGGGTGGTTGTCCTCGGCATCAAGGGCTACTCGCATCCGGGGTGGTGGGTGTCACCGGCGGCGGTGAGCACCGGGTCCATGGGGTGGTTGCAGGCGAGGCACACGGACTGACTGGAGAGAGGCCGCATTTCAGCGTCCCCCAGCGTCCCAGCGTCCCCCAGCGAGGAAAGGTGCAGGTCAGGGGTGGTGTCGTGGGGGGCCGCTGCGAACGGTTCAGCGACCCCCTCAGCGCCCCCCAGCGACCCCCCAGCAGGAGGGGGGGGCGCTAGCGGCCCCCCTGTAGCGACCCCCCTGTTTCCGCTGGTCAGAGCGCTATTCGGGGTGTTGGGGGTCGCTGGGGACGCTGTTTCGTACCTTCTCTCTGTTGTTGCCGTGAGTCGGTAGAGGCGCTGCCGGAGCGGCTTCGGGCCGCGCTTGCTGTCGTCGACCTCGATGCCAACGGTTCGGAGTGCTGGGGCGAGGCGCTTGAGCTGTCCGCCGGCGCGGGTTGAGTCCTTCGGCCACTTCTTCGGCAGCTTGTCCGGGGTGGGGACGCGGTCCAGCAGTTCCGACGCGGTGAGGGTGAGACCGTCAGCGCCTGCCCGGTCGACGAGCGCCACCACGGCCTGCGCGAACGGCTCGCCGTCGAGGACGTCCGTGACGGCGTCGCGGGCGCTCGCCTTGTACGAGCCGAGGGTGTTCCAGCCCTGCACCTTGTCGACGGCGGCCAGGACGCGGGCGAAGTCGGCCATGCGGGGGCGCTCGGTCAGGACGACGTCGGGCAGCACCTTGAGCACCTGGGCGAGGAGGTCGAACAGGGAAGCCAGGATCGAGGGATGGGCGTCGGCGTAGGCCGCGTCCATCTCGGCTTCCTCGCGCCGCTTGTGGTCGGGGATCAGGTGGAGCTCGATGGTGAGCAGCCGTTCGGCGAGGTCCCCGGCGAGCGCCCCGGCGTCGATGGTGGTCATGGCGAGGACCCGGCGGAACTCCAGCACGACGACGTCGTCGTCGGTGTACAGGGCGCGGTCGACGATGCCGTCTCCGGTGACCGCGCGGCACAGGGCGTCGGACAGCCAGTCGGGGATGACGGACACGTTGTCGAGGCACAGGGCCCAGGAGTTGAACGCCTGGGTGGCCCACGACTTGATGTCGCGGGGCGCGGTGCGCTTCGGGGCGCCGGAGGGGTCGATGATGCCGATGACCATTTTCGCCGAGTAGGACTTGCCAGTGCCCTGCTCGCCGCGGAAGGTGAGGATGGGGTGCGGCAGGTCGGGGATGAAGCAGGCGACCAGCCAGGCGACGAGGAGCCGGAACCCTTCCTCGTCGGTGTTGAGCAGGGCGTGGAGCTTGGCCAGGCCGTCGCCGTTGCGCAGGGGCGCGGGCAGGGGCTTCATGGCGCCCGAGCGGCGGAAGAGGACCGGGGAGCGGGCCGCGCGGTCCCACCCGTCGGGGGTGATGACGACGCATCGGCCGTCCGCGTCGCCGAGGTCGACGACGACGCCGTCCCCGTGGCGCGCGACCCGGACGTGCGGGATACGGGGGTCGGCGGCCTGGGCGACGCCTTCGAGCACGGTCATTGCGTCGGCGAGCGCCGACTGCGAGGCGACGGCGCCGCCGTGTTCGTCGTTGTAGATGCGGGAAAGCTGGGAGCGCAGGCCGGCCTTCCCTCGGAGCGGCAGGGCGATGTTCGCCCCGTCGGTCTTCACTCCGTAGGGGCGCCCGTCCTCGGACATGAACAGGTCGTACCGCTTCCGGGCGATCGCGACCAGCTGCGCGGCCTGCGACGGTCCGCGCCCCTTGCTCTCCTCGGGCTCCTCGATGCCGTTCTGTTCCAGGATTTCGCGCGCCTTCGCGGCGGTGTCATCGGTCATCGGGTGGCCCTTGATCGGTAGGCGGAAGTAATGGTCTGGCGGGCCTCGGCTTCGGAGAGCCCTACGTGCGCAGCGGCGGCGAGCAGGGCGCCCGCGATGTTCGGCGCGGCGGCATCGTGCTCGAAGGCGCGGCAGGCGGCCCAGTACAGGCGGTTGTTGCGGGCCCCGGACGGGGACTCAAGGACGAACCGGACCAGCGGGGCGAGGCGGTCGGGCGCCTTGCGCCCGAGCTGAACGGGTGCGGCGGCCGGGCGCTCCGGTGTGCTCTGAAGCGCGGTGAGGAGCCACGCGGGCACGGCCGCGGGCGGCTGCTCGGAGTCGGCCAGTTCGTAGACGACACCGGTCGCGTGCACGGACCCGGGACCGATGACGTAGCCGTTGCCGCTGCGCACGTCGCCGTCGAACTTGCCGCGCAGGGCACCGAGCCCGTTGCCGAGCCTTGTGCTGCCCGGGGCCCAGTAGTAGTCGTGGTGGCCCTTGGCGGTGGCGACGCGCATCGTGGGGGTGTGGCGGTGACCGAACGCTTCGGCGGCGTCCTCGATGGCCCCGGGCCGGTCGGAGTCGACGACGAGGAGCCGTGCCCCGTCCGGGCCCGTGCACGCACCGACCGCGACGCCGACGTTCCGCAGCCGGCCACCGATGCTGCTGTGCACCTGGTCGTCGTCGAGGGTGTGGGCCCGGGTGAACGGGACACAGGGGTGTTTCCCGCGGTCGGCGCAGACGGCCGGGTCGTGGCCGCGTCCGATGCCGCTGCACCGGTCGGTCCCGGGGTGGTCGCAGGGGAACACGGGGAAGCCGTGGCGGACGAGCCAGAGCGCGCCTTCGAGGGGTGTCACGCTGCCTCCTTGGTGACGGGCTCCAGCCAGTAACCGCGGTGGGGCCCGGTGCTGCCGCAGTGAGCGGAGCGGTGCCCGTAGGTGGGGCGGAGTTGGTCGCCGCCGCCGTGGCGGTGGGTGCGCCGGCAGTACGGGCAGGTGTCGATCACGAGGACCCAGTACCGGCCGAAGCACCCGCGGGCCGCGTAGGCGCGGCAGTAGGCGATGACGGAGGCGCGCGGTACCGTGGTGGTCGACCCGCTCGCCCGCTGGTCTTCAGCCCCCTGGTTGCCCGCCGGGGGGTTTCTTCTTGCGCTCATGCCGCGGCGCCCCCGGCCTGGCGCTGATCGAGCCACGCTTCGACGTCCGCAGGGCGGTAGCGCACATGCTTTCCGACGGGGCAGGGCTTCGGCCCGGTGCCCATGTGGTTCCACCGGTACACCGTCTTGACCGGCACACCCAGGTACGAGGCGAGTTCCGCAGGCGAGAGGAGGCGAGTCGCCATGGGTCGTTCACGTCCTTTCAGAGAACATCGGCGGGCAATGAGTGCCCGTTGGCGCTCATGGTGCCTCGCTCTTGCGTGTTCCGCAAGTTCCCTTTAGTGTTCCCTCATGGAACAAAACAAGGTGTGGTCCCCCACGGCCACTGTGGCGGAGCGAGTGCGTGAGGCACGCGAGCAGCGGCGCCTTACGGCACAGCAGCTCGCGGACCGACTTGCCGCACAAGGCATCGCTTGGCAGCGAAGCACCGTTGCGAAGCTGGAGAACGGCAACCGTGAAAACGTCAGCCTCACCGAATGGCTCGCCCTTGCCGCAGCGCTGAACGTTGCCCCGGTGCATCTCCTGGTGCCCATCGACGTTGCTGACGACGCCGCGTACCAGGTGACGCCGGAGACCACCGTGCCGGTGGTCGTGGCTCGCGAGTGGATCCGGGGTAGCCGGCAACTGCCCGGGGAGCGGCGCCGTGAGTTCACCGCGCAGGCGCCGGAGGGGGAATGGGTCAGCTTCGACACGACGACCCCAGACGGACAGCGTGCGGCCATCGAGTGGCTGAAGAGGTCTGAACTCGGGACTATCACGACAAGGGGTGACAGTGGCGAGCATCGCTAAGCGCCCAAACGGGAAGTGGCGGGCCCGGTACCGGGACGTTGCCGGCCGGGAGCACGCACGGCACTTCGGCCGCCGCGTCGACGCGCAGCGCTGGATCGACGAGGAGTCGGCGAGCATTGTCACTGGTCAGTACGTCGACCCGAAGTCGCGGAAGGTCACCGTTGACCAGTGGTGCGACGTGTGGATTCAGGGCTACGGATCACGCCGTCCGTCGTCTGTCCGTCAGGCGAACGTGCACCTGGCCCGGATCCGGCAGGAGTTCGGCCCGCTCCCGCTCCTCGCGGTGCAGCCGAGCATGGTCCGCAACTGGCTCGCCCGGCTGGGGTCGGAGGGCTTGTCCGCGTCGTACCTGTTCGCGCTGCACTCGCGGCTGTCGCAAGTGATGCGGGACGCGGTTCTTGACCGCAAGGTTCCGGCGAACCCGTGCTCGCGGCGGACGTCGCCCGGTGCCGGGAAGCAGCGCGCCTACGTGGCGACGGAAGCCCAGCTGTGGGCGTTGTACGAGCAGGCCGCGGTGAAGTATCAGCCCGCGCTACTGCTCGGGGCGTTCGTCGGGCTGCGGGTGGGGGAGGCGTGCGGGCTTCGGCCGGCGGACGTCGATCTGACGGCCCGGACGATCACTCCGGCGGTGCAGTACCCGGCGCTCCCGTTGAAGACGGAGATGTCGGGGGAGACGGTGCCGATTCCCGACAGCCTCGTGTCCGTGCTCAAGCCGCTCTGCACCGGGCGGGAATACCTCCTCGTCGACGAGGAGGGCGAGCAGGTCGGGCCGTGGCAGATCGAGCGGGAGATGCGCCGGATCCGCGGGAAGGTGGACGGCCTGCCTGCGGGCTTCCGCTTCCACGACCTGCGTCACTTCTATGCGTCGTTGCTGATTGCGTCGGGGGCAGACGTAAAAGTGGTCCAGCACCGTCTCCGCCACGGTTCGGCGAAAACGACGCTGGACACTTACGGTCACCTGTGGCCGGACTCGGATGAGTCGACGCGGACCGCTGTAGAACGTGTGATGAACGGCAAGATCAATAGTCTTGCGGACTCTGTGCGGACTGAGGGGGCGCCGGAATGACGCCACCCCAGCTCACGGGTCGGGTGCGGCCTACAGGTCGAAGTACAGCTCGAACTCGTGCGGGTGCGGGCGCAGCTGGATCGGGGCGATCTCGTGCGTGCGCTTGTAGTCGATCCACGTCTCGATCAGGTCGGACGTGAAGACGCCGCCGGCCTGGAGGTACTCGTTGTCCGCCTCAAGGGCGTCCAGGACGGCCGGGAGGGACGTCGGGACCTGCTGGACGTTGGCGTGCTCCTCGGGAGCCAGCTCGTACAGGTCCTTGTCGATCGGCTCGGCGGGCTCGATCTTGTTCTTGATGCCGTCCAGGCCGGCCATCAGGAGGGCCGAGAACGCCAGGTACGGGTTGGACGACGGGTCCGGGGCGCGGAACTCGACGCGCTTGGCCTTCGGGTTGGAGCCCGTGATCGGGATGCGCATCGCGGCGGAGCGGTTGCGCTGCGAGTACACCATGTTGACCGGGGCCTCGAAGCCGGGCACCAGGCGGTGGTAGGAGTTCACCGTCGGGTTGGTGAAGGCCAGCAGCGACGGGGCGTGCTTGAGGATGCCGCCGATGTAGTAGCGGGCCATGTCCGAGAGGCCCGCGTAGCCCTGCTCGTCGTAGAACAGCGGGTCGCCGCCGGCCCACAGGGACTGGTGGACGTGCATGCCCGAGCCGTTGTCGCCGAAGATCGGCTTCGGCATGAAGGTCGCGGTCTTGCCGTTGCGCCAGGCGACGTTCTTCACGATGTACTTGAAGAGCATCAGGTCGTCGGCCGCGGCGAGCAGCGTGTTGAACTTGTAGTTGATCTCGGCCTGGCCGGCGGTGCCGACCTCGTGGTGCTGGCGCTCGATCTCCAGGCCGCTGTTCTGCAGCTCCAGGGACATCTCGGCGCGCAGGTCGGCGAAGTGGTCGACCGGCGGGACCGGGAAGTAACCGCCCTTGTAGCGGACCTTGTAACCGCGGTTGTTCTCGATCGCACCGGTGTTCCAGGCGCCGGCCTCGGAGTCGATGTGGTAGAAGCTCTCGTTCGCCGACGTCTGGAAGCGGACGTTGTCGAAGACGTAGAACTCGGCCTCGGGACCGAAGTACGCGGTGTCGGCGATGCCGGTGGAGGCGAGGTACGCCTCGGCCTTCTTGGCCACGTTCCGCGGGTCGCGGCTGTACTGCTCGCCGGTGATCGGGTCGTGGATGAAGAAGTTGATGTTGACGGTCTTGTCGCGGCGGAAGGGGTCGACACGGGCGGTCGACAGGTCCGCGCGCAGCGCCATGTCGGACTCGTGGATGGCCTGGAAGCCGCGGATCGACGAGCCGTCGAAGGCAAGCTCGTCGGCCGGGTCGAAGGTCGCCGCCGGGACGGTGACGTGCTGCATCACGCCGGGCAGGTCACAGAACCGGACATCGATGAACTTGACGTCATTGTCGGCGATGAACTTCTTCGCGTCGTCGGCGTTCTGGAACATCCAACTCCTCCTACTCCCGGCCCGGGAGGGACGGGGTTGCAGCTCGTTGTGGCCAGTGCGGTGGCACACGCTGGACCCGACCATAGGCAGACCGGATTTCTCAAGCATGACCCATTTGTTTCGCAGAAGTTAACCGGCGCGGGTGCGAGGAGAGGCCGTACGGGCCCCGGACCGCCTCCCCCGCCCTGCCCCCACGGGTTTCCCGGCTGTTTCAAACCGGTGTCCGAGGAATGGGACGAGGCAGGGGCCGGCACCCGCCGGGGAAGGCGCACGGCCCGGCGCAGTACCGTGGTCGGGTGGACAATAGGCAAGCAATCGGATCGTGGCTCTCCGGGCCGCGCGCGGCCGCCGAGGAGATGGGCGCCGACTTCGGCCACCGGGGCAAGCGGCTCGGCCTCCCCGAGCAGGGCCCCGGGGCGATCGCCCCGCTCGGCCGGCGCTTCGGGGCCCTTTTCATCGACTGGGCCCTGTGCCTGCTGATCGCATACGGGCTGTTCGCTCGCGGTGACCAGCAGGCGTCCGGCAACTGGGCGCTCGGCATCTTCCTCGTGATGAGCGTCCTCACGGTCGGCACCATCGGCTGCACCCCGGGCAAGCGCCTCATGGGCATCCGCGTCATCGCCGAGGACGGCGGCCGCCTCGGCCTCCTCCGCGTCCTCGTCCGCAGCGTGCTCCTCTGCCTGGCGATCCCGGCCCTCGTCTGGGACCGAGACGGCCGCGGCCTCCACGACCGCCTCGCCCGCGCGGTCCAGATCCGCGTCTGAGCCGTACGGAGCGCTCTGAGCCGTTCGAAGCGCGAAGAGGGCGGGCCGTGAACCACGTGGTTCACG
>NZ_JBEYCF010000075.1:0-26762 GCF_040632605.1 Streptomyces sp. NPDC019224
GCCCTCAGCGCGCTGCCGACGGCCATCTGCCCGTACAGGGGCTGGGACTTGGCCAGTGACTTGATGCTCATCGCCGCACCGTCGGGCAGCGTGTCCACGTACCCGGCGATGTACCGCTCCCGCTCGGGCAGGAACACGAAGTCGTCGGCGGCGGGCGGGCGTTGGTCCGGGACGGTCCGCTTGCCGTAGCCGGGGCCGGCCTTCGGATACGGGGCCGAACGGGAGGGGGTCGGCAGGGCCGGGGACGGCGGGGCGGGGCTAAGGTGCTGGGTAGCCACAGGATCGGTACTTTCTGCTTGGCGATCTTGAGGTGAGACCCCGGCCGGTGCTGACACACCGCGTCGGGGTCGCTTCGTCTGGCGGCACCGTAAGCAGCCGCGACACCGCGTGGCAAGTCGGTCACGAATAGTCACACTTGCTCGCCGTGACGGGTCAGGGAGGGGGGAAGGTTTTCCCCAACCCCTTCTTCTCCCTACCTCTTCTACCTACCGGTTGTACGACACCGCTCGAACCTCGGAGCCCGAGTCCCGAGTCCCGGCCCCCGAGATCCGAGACCCGGGCGGAACGCCCTCCGCGTACACACGAAGGAGTGAACAGGGCCGTTCCGGAGCTCGCATCCCGGGTCCCGGAGCCCGAGACCCGGGCTCCGAGCTCCGGGACCCGAGCTCCGGGGAGCGCCCCGCACCAAAGCAGGCGCCCGCAACTCCTTCAGCGACAGTCGTCCAGCTCAGGCCATCGCCTCGGCCAGGTCCTCCGCCTGCTTCAGCACCCGCTCGATCGCCGCAGGCTGCTTGTCCGGCGGATATCCGTACTTCCGCAGGAGCCGGAGCACTCGGGCCATGATCCGGTCCCTGGCCTGCTCCTTGAGCTTCCAGTCCACGGTCACGTCCTTGCGGATCTGCTCGTAGAGCTCGTGCGCGATCCGCGCGAGGACCGAGTCCTCCATCTGCTCGACCGCCGAGGGATCGGCGGCCAGCGCGTCGTAGAAAGCCAGCTCGTCCTCCGTCAGCCCGAGGTCCTTGGCTCGGCCCCGGTCGGCGGACACCTCCTGCGCCAGCTCGATGAGGAACTTCATGAACTCGGCGGCTGTCAGAAGCCCGTTCGTGTACCGGTTCATCGCGGCACGCACACGGTTCGTGAAGCTCTCCTGCCGGGTCAGGTTGCGGGGGTGGGCGTCCCGGATCTCCTTGAGCAGGGCCCGCCGGAGTGCCTCGATCGCCAGGTTCGGATGCTTCGACGCCTGGAGCTTCCGCAGGAGGGAATCGTCCAGATGGGACAGGTCCGGTTTCGTCAGGCCGGCCGCGTCGTAGATGTCCACGACACCGTCGGCTGCGATGACCGAGGCGTGGAGCTGCGCGATGAGCAGTTCCATGTCCGCCGCAGTGGCTGTGCCCTGTTCCTGTCGCTCATCCGCCGTGTACTTCTCCCGCGACTTCCGCACGGACTCGAAGAAACGGATGTCGGGCAGCAGATCCTGTACGCGCTGGTCGGTCGGGCAGAGCGAGAATGCCTGCCGGAGCAGGCCTGAGTGATGCATGAACCGCTGCTTGCGCGTGGCCTGTTCGGGCCCCAGCCCCGGCTCGGGGGTGATCAGGAACTCCAGCACCTCGACCAGGGCCTCGCGGTAGGCGCGGGGACCGCCGACTGCGAGCGTCTTCCTCCACTGGCACCCGTGCAGGAGGTCCACGATCTGCTGGTGGCTCTCCCGGACGATCTGGACCGCGCCCGCGAGGTCGGCGCCCAGCATGGGGTCCGCCTGGTCCTGCTCGGAGTACTCGGCAAGGGCTTCCTTGATCTCCCGTATGACGCCCTGGAAGTCGACGACCAGCCCGGAGGGCTTGCCGGGCCAGGTGCGGTTGACCCGGGCGATGGCCTGCATGAGCGCGGCCCCGCGCATGCGTTTGTCCAGGTAGAGGGTGTGCAGGGGCGGTGCGTCGAAACCGGTCAGCCACAGGGACTGGACGATCACCAGCTCCAGCTCGTCATCGGGGTCGGTCACCCGTGCCTGGATCTTCTTCAGCTGAGTGGGCGTACGAACGTAGTCGGCGACACCTTCATCGCTGGAAGCGCCGTTCCCCGTGAAGACCACGCGGATGCGCCCGGTGGAGTCGGTCAGCAGACCCGACTTCGGATCACGGTCCCCTGCCCAGTCGGGCTTACGACGGATCACCTCCTCGAACAGTCGAGCGGCAATGGCCCGGGAGGCGCAGACGACCATGCCCTTGCCCTTGTAGCCCGTGAGCTTCTCCATCTCCTTGCTGCGGGCGTCCCAGTGCTCCAGCAGGTGTCCGGCCAGCTCTCCAATCCGGGCGGGTGCCCCGATCAGGGCCTCGTACCGCCCGAACTGCTGACGCGCGACACGCTTCTCGTCCTCGTCCAGCCCTTCGATCAGGCCTTCCGCACGAGCGTTCAGATCGTCGAGGTCCACGTCCTTGATGAGGTCGACCTTCACGAGATGCGGTTCGTAGAAGACGGGCACGGTGGCCCCGTCGTCCACGGCCTGCGTGAGGTCGTACGTGTGGATGTTCCCGCCGAAGACGCCCTGTGTGCTGCCCGTGCTGTTGTTGATGGGGGTGCCGGTGAAGGCGATGAAGGTGGCGTTCGGGAGGGCGTCGCGCAGGTTGCGGGCGTAGCCGTCGATGAAGTCGTAGTGGCTGCGGTGGGCTTCGTCGACGACGACGATCACGTCACGGCGCGGCGAGATCTGCGGATGCCGGACACCGGCCTCGCGCTCGGCCTCGGTCAGCCGGAACTTCTGGAGCGTCGCGAAGATGACCCCGCCGTTGCTCTTCGGGCTGTTGAGCAGCTCACGCAGCGTCCCGGCATCGTCGGCGGTCTGCGGCTTTTCCTGCTTCGTCCGCTTGCGCAGGGTGTCGCTGGCGGCGAACGTCCGGTACAGCTGGTCGTCGAGGTCGATCCGGTCCGTCAGCATGACGAAGGTCGGACTCGACAGCTCGGGTGTCGAGGCGGCCTTCCCCACGTAGAAGAGCATCTCCTCGCTCTTCCCCGCACCCTGCGTGTGCCAGACGACACCCGCCCGGCCGTCGGTCGCGAGGGCCGACTCGGTGGCACGGACGGCAGCGTTCACGGCGATGTACTGGTGGGCCTTGGCGAGCTTGACCGTGTTGACGTCGCCGGACTTCTCGGCGGAGTACGAGAGGAAGTTGCCGATCAGGTCCAGGAGCCGGGCCGGCTCGAACGCCCCGTACAGCATGCGCTCCAGCGCCCGGCCGTCCTCGCGCTGGTTCTTGCGCAGCATGCGGTCCTGGTCGTCGGCGTGCCAGGGGGCCATGTGCTGCCAGGGCGTGAACGGCGTGCCCATGCGGGCGGTGATCCCGTCGGAGGCGAGCATGACGAGGAACGTGGCGAACGTACCCGTCTGCTTCAGCTCGCGCCGGTAGCCCTGCAGCTGGTCGTAGGCGGTGCGGGCGCTGTCCTTGCTGTCGGCCTTCTTCAGCTCGATGACGGCGAGCGGCAGCCCGTTCACGTACAGGACGATGTCGAATATGAACGTGCGGTCCTTGACGCTCTTGATACGGACCTGGCTGGCTGCGATCAGGTCGTTGGCGTGGGGATCGCCGAAGTCGACGGGCCGGATGACGGCGTGGCGCTCGTCGCCGGTGGCGGGGTCGTCGTACGGGACGGAGACTCCGCCGGTCAGCCGCTCGTAGAACCGGTGATTCTCGCGGAGGTCGTGCTGCGTGAACTGGTCGAGGAGGAGGGATATGGCGTCGTCGGCCACGCTCTCGGGCAGCTGGGGGTAACGACGCCGGATCGCCTTGCGGAGGTTCGGGTACAGGACGAGGTCCCCCCAGCCCTTCCGTACGCCGTACACGGGCCCCAGCTCGGCCCCGGACACGTGCTGCCACCCGATCTCGCCGAGAATCCCGAGGGCGTGCAGCTCCAGCTCCTTCTCGGTGAGGCGGTCGACGGGCGGCTCGCCAGCGGGATGGGTGCTTCTCACACGGCCTCCTCTACGACGCGGGTGGCGTCCTTGACGCGGATCTTGCCGGTGATGAGTTGGGGGAGGAGGGTGTCGCGGAGGTCGGCGAGGGTGCGGTTTTCGGTGGCGGTCTGCTGGCAGGTAGCGAGGAACGCCGCTGCCAGAGGAGCCATCTCCTCCAGCCTCCTAAGTTCAGGCGCTCTCGTACGGTGCCTCAACGCCACCCCCCGGTTCACCCCCGGAACAGCCGAATCCGCAGTCAGGGTACTAATGCCTGCAGCGTCGAGAACGAAATAGAGAACCTGATTGGTCACTTCTTTCAGCTTCGGTACCGCATAAAATGCTGTGTCAATCACCCAGCCCGGCTCCGGCAACCATGAGACACAGCCTGCATTCGCCCCTTTCCTCCCCACGACAGGATGGGCGGAATGAGTCAATGCCGTGTCATGGAAACCCACTTGCCCAGTGCAGCCGAATACCGGAACGCCGCCTGGACGCCTCAGTGGTGCGGGAAGCGCCTTGCCATAAACTAGCTCAGCAAGATCTCCCAGCATCGTTTCATTCCCTGCGACTTGCGTTTCACGCCGGAACACCGAGCGCCCCAGCGCGAGTGCCGTCTCCGCGATCCGCTCGTTGAGACCAATCTTGTCGTCCAGCGCACCGAGCACCTCAGCGATGCCTTGTTGCTCTAGCAGCGGAGGTACGGTAATCGTCATTTGCCTAAGATGAGTCGGCCCAAAGTGCTTGATCACACTTCCCACGCCCATGGCTTCAACCTGTCGCTTGAACGACGGAGCCACCAAGGCGTGTCTGATGAAATCAGGACGAACTCGTTCATCTTTGGGCCGAAACCTAATGATCCCTGTGTACGCAATCGCATCAATGCCAGTCTCGTCGACTTGCGCGACCTCTCCAAGCGACGCAGAGGTGCTCAACAACACGTCATCCCGCTGAAGCCGAAAATGGTTCCACCGTCGCGCCACCATCTCGGGATCAAGAAAGTCACAGCCATCGAGCAGACGTGCCCGACGCTTGATCCCGGCCAGTCGGATCAGCGGCACCCCGCTCTCGCGAAAATCCCTGGCCATGATTCCCGGCCCTTCTTGAAATTCCAGAACCTCCGGCAACGGCAGGACCAGCCAAGAGTCGTCCATCACACCCTCCCCAACTGCTCATCCACAAACCGCGCCAACCGCTCCGACTCCGCGAACTGCTCCCGCAGCAACGCCGTGAGCCGCGCGATCTTCTCCTCCACCGGCTCCGCGTCCGGGTCGACCTCAGCCTCCGCCGTACCCACGTACCGCCCCGGCGTCAGTACGAAGTCGTGCTCCGCGATCGCATCCAGGCCCACGCTCGCGCAGAAACCGGGTACGTCCTCATAGGATCCCGCCCCCTCCGCCCCCCGCCAGGCCCGCACCGTGTCGCCGATACGCCCGACGATCTCCTCCGGCGTCAGCTCCCGCAGCGTCCGGTTCTTCATCACGCCGAACTCGCGCGCGTCGATGAACAGAACCTCACCCTTGCGCCCCCGCACCCACCCCGAGTGCCGCCCCTTCCCCTCCGCGAGGAACCACAGGCACGCCGGGATCTGCGTCGACCGGAACAGCTGCCCCGGCAACGCCACCATGCACATCACCAGGTCGTCCTCGACCATGCCCCGCCGGATGTCGCCTTCCCCGGACTGCTTACTGCTCATCGAGCCGTTCGCGAGAACGACCCCCGCCCGGCCACTCGGCGCGAGCTTGCTGATCATGTGCTGGAGCCACGCGTAGTTCGCGTTGCCGACGGGCGGAGCCCCGTACACCCACCGCTTGTCCATGCCGAGCATCTCCCCGCCCCAGTCGGAGATGTTGAACGGCGGGTTGGCCATCACGACATCCGCCTTGAGCTCCGGATGCTGGTCGTTGCGGAAGGTGTCGGCCGGCTCGTCGCCCAGATTCGCTTCCACACCATGGATGGCCAGGTTCATATGGGCCAACTGCCACGTGGTCTGGTTCAACTCCTGGCCGAACACCGACACGTTCAGCGGGTTCCCGCCGTGCGACTCGATGAACTTCTCCGCCTGTACGAACATGCCGCCCGACCCGCACGCCGGGTCGTACACCCGCTCGCCCGGCTTAGGCTCCAGCACCTCCACCAGCAGCTGCACCACGCTCTCCGGGGTGAAGTACTCGCCGCCCTTGCGGCCCTCCTTCAGCGCGAACTCGGCCAGGAAATACTCGTACACCTCCCCCATGATGTCCCGCGCGCCCTTGCGGCGGCCGTCGTCGCCCAGCTGCTCCTGGAAGGCGAGCCGGTCCAGCAGCCTGATCAGTCCGACGAGTCGCTCGTCATCGACCCGGCCGGCGGCGTAGATCTTCGGCAGGGTCTTCTTCAGCGCCGGGTTCTGCGCCTCGATGGCCAGCATCGCCGCGTCGATCGCCTCGCCGACGGTCTGCCCCTCCACGGTCGCGCCGGCCCGCTCGAGAACGGCCTCCCAGCGGGCGGTCGGAGGTACGTAGAAGACACCGGCGCCCGTGTACTCGCGGCGCTCCTCCAGCGTGACGAGGATGTCCTCCTCGCTCCAGCCGCCCTCCTCCCGCAGCTCGGCCTCCAGCTGTGCGCGCTTCTCGCTCATCGCGGCGGAGACGTACTTGAGGAAGACGAGACCCAGCACGAAGTGCTTGTACGCGGCTGCGTCCAGACTGCCGCGCAGCTTGTCCGCGGCCTGCCACAGAATCTGCTTCATGTCGGCGGGTTCGGTCTGCTTCTTACGGGGTGGCACAGGGCACTCGTCTCTCTCGTCGTTCACAAAGGGGGCAGTCAGGCCCGAAGGCCCGGATCGGACCGCTTGCGCAGGCGCAGGTCGCCGTCCGCGACGCCCGCCGCCAGCCGTTCGGCCAGGGTGTCCAGCGCCGACAGCTGTCTCCGTACCTCGGCACGGTGCCGTTCCGTCTCGGCCAGCACCGCTTCGAGGTCGGCGATCTCCTCCGGCGGAAGCTGCGGCAGGTCCATGTCCTTCACGCTCACCCGCCGCACGAGCGATCCGCTGCCCCGCTGTTGATTGCGAGGTGCGGCCAGCAGGCGGGCCAAGGCGTGCGGGCGCATCCACAGGCCCTCCGGACGGACCGTCTCACCCGCGGCCAAGTCCATCAGGTACTTCCGGTACGCGGCGATCCGCAAGCCTTGCACCGGCGCCAGCAGGACGCAGCCGCCCGCGTCGTCCACCTGCGTGCGGACGCCGTGCTCGGTGAGCAGGAAGATGTCACCTTGCTCGGTCATCAGGCTCTGCGGATAGGCGGCCAGATCCTCCAGCATGATGCGTCGCTCCCCTATCGGCAGAGCTCCCAGCATCTCTTCCCTGCCGATCACCGGGACGCCGGCATCACCGATGTCGCTCTCCTTGATGCGGTGGCCGGGCAGGAGCTTGAGCTGCCCGGCCCTCAGCTGACCACCGACCTTGAAGTGCTCGGCACGGTGCTCCCTCTTCCCGACGCCGAGATCACCGATCCACCGCTTGAGGTGCGGCAGCGCCGCGTACGCGCTCTGCCGCGCTTCCACCGTTGCCGCGAAATGATCGAGGCCCTTCTCCGGGGACGCGAGCCGATGCGCCGGCAGCAGAGAACGTCCGTCGAGCAGATACGAACTACCGGGCCCCGCACTGGCCACAGGTACACTCTGGGCTTCCTCGGGCACGGGAGTACGCGTACTGCTCAGCAACGCCTCGACGTTCCGCTGCCACTCGTCGCCCACCCGGCGCGCCAACCGGTCGGCGTCGATCAGTAGCACGCCGAAGTCCGTCGGCGCCGACCGCGTGCTCCGCAGCACCAGCAAGGCGTGCTCGGCGCCCGTACGGAAGGTGTGGATACGGCGGGGCAGCTGGACGATCGCTTCCACCGCGCCGGACTTGAGCAGGTCCTCCCGCATCCGGGTGTTCGCCGTTCCGGTCCCGCTGCGGGGTCGGGACAACACCCAGGACGGGACGACCACCAGCCCCTTGCCGCCTTCCTCCAGCCGCTCGACCGCCTCCACCGCCCACCGCAGCGGGCCGTCCTCGTCCCGCTCGCGCTCGCCCGAGGCGTAGGGCGGGTCGGCCACTACCAGATCGGCCTGCGGAAAGCCCTGCTCAAGCAGCTCCATCGGATCCGAGCACACCAAGGTCTCCCCGGCCGCCCAGTGCGCGAGCAGCCGGTATCGCAGTACCGTGCGCCTCAACGCGTCCGGCTCGACGGCGGCGACGCGGTTCTCTCCGTCGTCAGCTGCGAGTTCCAGAAGCACATCCCCCGTGCCGGCGCACAGGTTGAGCACCGTCACCGGCCCCGCCACCGACAGAACCGGCTGGGCCAGGACATCGATCAGTTCGGTCACGGGCCTGGGGGTCGCGTCCATCGTGAGGTCGGACTCGAGACGCCCGGCCAGCTGGAGCACGGCCTCTGCGGCGGCACCGGCGCTTCCTGATTCCTCCGCCAGCTCGCGCACCGTGCGCAGCAGCTCGTCACCTGCCGTGTCGAAATCGGGCAACAGGGTCGCCGGGAGACTTTCCTCCGAGCTGCCTCCGCCCTCCCCCTCCATGGCGGCGACCGCCAGCGCCCGGACGATCAGCTGCTCAGGGCGCAGCGTGCCATGTCCGAGCGTCACCAGCCGCCGCAGCCGGAGCCCCTCTCGGAAACGTTCGCCGTACGTCGGCAGGGTGCCGTCCGGGTGCCGTTCACCGTCGGGCACCGGACGCCCGTCCAGCCAGCCCGCGATCTCCTCCGCGTCGAACAACGGCTTGCTCTCGGAGCCACCGACCGCCTCGGGAAAGGAAGCGTGCCGACGCCGCCAGTTGCTGACCGTGGGCCGGCCGACCTCGGCGAGCTCCTTGATCTCGCCGAGCGTCACCGGCTCGTACCGCCGCCGCTCCGTCACAGCGCAATCTCCTCCTCGCCCGAGAGGACCCGGGCCTTGCGGGCCAGGACGGCGGGAACCTGGCTGTACTTCTCGTGGCGTGCCGCCAGCACGGGGGCGACCAGGGCCATGAGCTCGACAGCCGTACGGAAGTCCTCCTCCAGGTGGCGGTGCGAGACGCGCTCGTGGTGCGCGATGCGGTTCCGCAGAGTCCGCATGATTTCCAGGCGGTCATGCAGGTCCTCGCGCCGCACCCCCTTGAAGCAGTGCCGAAGGGCCGGGTTCCAGTACTTCATGTCGTAGTTGCCGTGACCGCCCCTGCTGAGCAGACCCACCCAGAAACCGAACGGCAGAGTGGCGACGACATCGCACGGGCCCCAGCCCCTTCCGCGGCGCGCCAACCGGGACTCGACGTCGCGGATGTCGTCCATGGCCCACCGGTTCGGCTCCGCACGCCGCAGGTTCCACCAGTCGCCCCGGCCGAACTTACCGGTGAGCTGCCGGTGAATCCTGTTGCGCAGGCTCACCTCCAGGTCACGCAGAGGGCTGTGCAGCGCCCGGGCTGCCTCCGCGTCCCAGGCGTACAGCCGCAGCGCCACCGCCACGTCACCGTGGCACTCCTCCAGGAACGGCTGGAACCGCTCCGGAGAGATGGCCTCCAGTAACTGCTCCTCACTGCTCTCCGTCATCGCCTGCACTTCCTTCCGTCCGGTACCCGTGTTACGGTTCCGGAGTACGCCTTGGAGTCCTGTCACCGCTTGCTTCGCCGCATAGCACACAGCCCAGGGCAGAGCCTGGTGTTACGCCCTGTACTGCCCACCGGAATTAGGCAGTACAGGGCGTCACTGTTTCCTGCTGTGAGAGTCGAGCCGACGCCCCCTCACCGCGATGAGTCAAACCTAGCGCCCTCGCCGCCAAATGTGAAGCTCTACAAGAGCGCTACTGGTGAGAAGCCGGCTTCTCACCAGTCAGCTGCACCCCTTCGTGACGCTGAAAAGCGGGCCGCGACAGGTCGCGGCCCGCTTCAGAGGCTTCCGGAATCAACGCCCCAGCCGCTGCGCGACCTCCGTCGCCCAGTACGTCAGGATCAGCTGGGCGCCCGCGCGCCGGATGCCCGTCAGGCTCTCCATGATCGCCGCGTCCCGGTCGATCCAGCCCTTCTCGGCGGCGGCCTCGATCATCGCGTACTCACCGCTGATCTGGTACGCGGCGACCGGCACGTCCGACGCCTCGGCGACCTTCGCCAGGATGTCCAGGTACGGGCCGGCCGGCTTGACCATGACCATGTCCGCGCCCTCTTCGAGGTCGAGCGCCAGCTCGCGCAGCGACTCGCGGATGTTGGCCGGGTCCTGCTGGTAGGTCTTGCGGTCGCCCTGGAGCGAGGAGCCGACGGCCTCGCGGAACGGGCCGTAGAACGCCGAGGAGTACTTCACGGCGTACGCGAGGATCGAGACGTCCTCGTGGCCCGTCTGGTCGAGCGCGTCGCGGACGACGCCGACCTGGCCGTCCATCATGCCGCTGGGGCCGACCACATGGGCGCCCGCGTCGGCCTGGACCTGGGCCATCTCCGCGTACCGCTCGAGCGTCGCGTCGTTGTCGACGCGGCCGTCCTCGGTCAGCACACCGCAGTGCCCGTGGTCGGTGTACTCGTCGAGGCAGAGGTCGGACATGATCACCAGGTCGTCGCCCACCTCCTCGCGCACCGCGCGCAGCCCCGCCTGGAGGATGCCGTCCGGGTCGGTGCCCGCCGTGCCCCGGCCGTCCTTCTTCTCGTCCAGCGGCACACCGAACAGCATGATCCCCGAGACCCCGGCCGAGACCGCCTCGACGGCGGCCTTCCGCAGGCTGTCCAGGGTGTGCTGCTGCACGCCGGGCATGGCCGAGATCTCGACCGGGGCGCCGATGCCCTCGCGGACGAACGCGGGCAGGATCAGATTGGCCGGATCGAGCCGTGTCTCGGCGACCATCCGCCGCATCGCGGGGGTCGTCCGCAGCCGACGGGGCCGCGAGCCGGGGAAGTTTCCGTACGCAGTCATCCTTCGAGACTAGACCCGCGCACCCCGGGCTCTTGCCGACACCCGTGCCGGGAAAAGGGCGGGGCCCGTCCACCTCCGGGGAGGTGGACGGGCCCCGGGCCCAAGAGGCCGGTCAGGTCGTCGTACGCCGCCTGCGCGCACCCGGACGCCGCTCGCTGGGCCGGGTCACCGGGTCACCGGCCTCCCGTGCCGCGTCCCGGCGCCGCGCGCCGAACTCGGCCAGCGCCTCGGCCAGCTTGTGCACCGACGGCTCCGGCGACAGGACGTCCACGCGCAGCCCGTGCTCCTCGGCGGTCTTCGCCGTGGCGGGGCCGATGCACGCGATGACCGTCACGTTGTGCGGCTTGCCCGCGATGCCGACCAGGTTGCGCACGGTCGAGGACGAGGTGAAGAGCACCGCGTCGAAGCCGCCGCCCTTGATCGCCTCGCGCGTCTCGGCCGGCGGCGGCGAGGCGCGGACCGTGCGGTACGCGGTGACGTCGTCGACCTCCCAGCCCAGCTCGATCAGCCCGGCCACCAGGGTCTCGGTGGCGATGTCGGCGCGCGGCAGGAAGACCCGGTCGATCGGGTCGAAGACCGGGTCGTAGGGCGGCCAGTCCTCCAGCAGCCCGGCGGCGGACTGCTCGCCCGAGGGCACCAGGTCCGGCTTCACGCCGAAGTCGATCAGCGCGGCGGCGGTCTGCTCGCCGACGGCCGCGACCTTGATCCCGGCGAAGGCGCGGGCGTCGAGCCCGTACTCCTCGAACTTCTCCCGGACGGCCTTCACGGCGTTGACGCTGGTGAAGGCGATCCACTCGTACCGGCCGGTGACCAGGCCCTTGACCGCCCGCTCCATCTGCTGGGGCGTACGCGGCGGCTCGACGGCGATCGTCGGCACCTCGTGCGGCACGGCGCCGTAGGAACGCAGCTGGTCGGAGAGCGAGGCCGCCTGCTCCTTCGTACGCGGCACGAGCACCTTCCAGCCGAACATCGGCTTGGACTCGAACCACGCGAGCTGGTCGCGCTGGGCGGCGGAGCTGCGCTCCCCGACCACGGCTATGACCGGCTGGTGCCCGTCGGGCGACGGGAGCACCTTGCCCTGCTTGAAGACCTGGGCGATCGTCCCGAGGGTCGCCGTCCAGGTGCGCTGGCGCGTCGTCGTGCCGGCGGCCGTCACGGTCAGCGGGGTGTCGGGCTTGCGGCCCGCCGCGACCAGCTCACCGGCGGCGGCGGCCACCGCGTCGAGGGACGTCGAGATGACGCACGTGGCGTCGCTCGCGCCGACCTCGCTCCAGCAGCGGTCGGTGGCCGTACGGGCGTCGACGAACCGCACGTCCGCGCCCTGCGCGTCCCGCAGCGGCACCCCGGCGTACGCGGGCACCCCCACGGCGTTGGCGACGCCCGGGACGACCTCGAAGGGGATGCCGGCCGTGGCGCAGGCCAGCATCTCGCCGGCCGCGTTCCCGTCCAGGCCGGGGTCACCGGCCACGGCACGGACGACCCGCCTGCCGCCCTTCGCGGCCTCCATGACAAGATTGGCGGCATCCCTGAGAACGGGCACTCCGGCGGCTGCTGACTGCGCGTCAACGACCGTCAGCTCAGGCGTGCTTACGCCTGCCCGCGCATGGCAGCGGACGACGCCGAGAACATCCGGCTCGGCGACAAGGACGTCCGCGCTCGCAAGCGCCTCGACGGCGCGCAGGGTCAGCAGTCCTGGATCGCCGGGACCGGCACCGAGGAAGGTGACGTGCCCTGCGGACTGGACCGGGAAATCGGATGCGGCGGGGCCGGTGGGGCTCAAAGTGCTCGCTCCCCCATAAGACCGGCCGCACCCTTGGCAAGCATGTCGGCCGCGAGTTCGCGACCGATCGCCGCCGCGTCGTCGTACGACGTGGGAACGGGACCGGTGGTGGACATCTGCACCAGCGAGGCACCGTCGGTGGAACCGACGACACCGCGCAGGCGCAGTTCGTTGACAGCCTGACCGTCGGCGAGGAGGTCGGCCAGCGCACCCACGGGTGCGGAGCAGCCGGCCTCCAGGGCGGCGAGCAGGGCACGCTCGGCGGTCACGGCGGCCCGGGTGTACGGGTCGTCGAGCTCGGCGAGCGCGGCGGCGAGGTCGGCGCTGCTCGCAGCGCACTCGATCGCCAGTGCTCCCTGGCCGGGAGCGGGCAGCACGGTGTCGACCGACAGGAAGTCGGTCACCTCACCGCTGCGGCCCAGACGGCTGAGTCCGGCCGCGGCGAGAACCACCGCGTCCAGCTCGCCGTCGCGTACAAATCCGATGCGCGTATCGACGTTGCCCCGGATCGGGACGGTCTCGATGTCGAGGCCGTGGCTCCGGGCGTACGCGTTGAGCTGGGCCATGCGGCGCGGCGAACCGGTGCCGACGCGGGCGCCGGCCGGCAGCTGCGCGAAGGTCAGCCCGTCCCGCGCCACCAGCACGTCGCGCGGGTCCTCGCGGACCGGCACGGCGGCCAGCACGAGACCCTCGGGCTGCGCGGTCGGCAGGTCCTTGAGCGAGTGGACGGCGAAGTCCACCTCGCCCCGCAGCAGCGCCTCGCGCAGCGCGGCGACGAACACGCCGGTCCCGCCGATCTGCGCCAGGTGTTCCCGGGAGGTGTCCCCGTACGTGGTGATCTCGACGAGTTCGACGGCGCGGCCGGTCACCTCGCTGACCGCGTCGGCGACGTGCCCGGACTGCGCCATGGCGAGCTTGCTGCGCCTGGTCCCCAGCCTCAGGGGTGAGTTGTCGGTCATGACCGCCCTCGATTCGGGTCGTTCAGGTCTGCCCGGGAGACGGCGGCGACCGTCTGCGGGTCGAGGTCGAAGAGTTCCCTCAGCGCGTCCGCGTACCCGGCGCCGCCGGGCTCGCTGGCGAGCTGCTTGACCCGCACGGTGGGCGCGTGCAGGAGCTTGTCGACGACGCGGCGCACGGTCTGGGTGATCTCGCCGCGCTGCTTCTCGTCCAGGTCGGGGAGGCGTCCGTCCAGCCGCGCGATCTCGTCCGCGACCACGCCGGCGGCCATCGTGCGCAGGGCGACGACGGTCGGGGTGATGTGGGCGGCGCGCTGGGCGGCACCGAAGGCGGCGACCTCGTCGGCGACGATGGTGCGCACCTGGTCCACATCGGCGGCCATCGGGGCGTCCGCGGACGCCTCCGCGAGCGACTCGATGTCGACGAGGCGCACACCGTCGAGGCGGCCGGCCGCCGCGTCGATGTCGCGCGGCATGGCGAGGTCGAGCAGCGCCAGGCGCTCGGGGCCGGTGGACTGGGCGGGGATCAGGCCGCTCGCCGCGTCGGGGACGTGGTCGAGGCCGAGCGCCCCGGCGACGGCCTCGGCGGTGAGCACGAGTCCGGTGGCGCCGGTGCAGGAGACGGCGATGTCGGCACGTGTCAGTTCGGCGGTGATCTCGGACATCTCCACGGCGTGCGCGCGCACCCCCGTGCCGCCGGGCTGGTTCAGGATCTCGACCAGGCGGTCGGCGCGGGCCCGGGTGCGGTTGGCGACGACGATCTCGGCGACACCGGTGCGGGCCAGGGTGGCGGCGGCCAGGGAGGACATGGAGCCGGCGCCGATGACGAGGGCGCGCTTGCCCTTCGCCCACGCGGCGGTGTCGGGGCCGTCGGCGAGCTGTTCCAGGCCGAAGGTGACGAGCGACTGCCCGGCCCGGTCGATCCCGGTCTCGCTGTGGGCGCGCTTGCCGACCCGCAGGGCCTGCTGGAACAGGTCGTTGAGCAGCCGGCCCGCGGTGTGCAGCTCCTGGCCGAGGGCCAGCGCGTCCTTGATCTGGCCGAGGATCTGGCCCTCGCCCACGACCATCGAGTCCAGCCCGCACGCCACCGAGAACAGGTGGTGGACGGCCCGGTCCTCGTAGTGCACATAGAGATACGGAGTCAGCTCGTCGAGTCCGACGCCGCTGTGCTGGGCGAGCAGCGTGGACAGTTCGGCGACGCCCGCGTGGAACTTGTCCACGTCGGCGTACAGCTCGATGCGGTTGCAGGTGGCGAGGACGGCGGCCTCGGCGGCGGGCTCGGCGGCCAGGGTGTCCTGGAGCAGCTTGGCCCGGGTGTCGCCGTCCAGCGAGGCCCGCTCCAGTACGGAGACGGGGGCGCTGCGGTGGCTCAGACCCACGAGGAGCAGGCTCATGCCGGCATCACGGCGGTCATGTCCCCGTCGGGTCCCTTCCGGCCGGTGGTGGCGCGCACGGGCGGCGCGGCCGGGTCGGGCGTGGTGCCGACGCCTTCCTCACCGGCCTTGCGCTGCTCGTGGAAGGCGAGGATCTGGAGCTCGATGGAGAGGTCGACCTTGCGCACGTCGACGCCCTCGGGCACCGAGAGGACGGTCGGGGCGAAGTTCAGGATCGAGGTGACACCGGCGGCGACGAGCCGGTCGCACACCTGCTGGGCGGCGCCGGGCGGCGTGGTGATCACACCGATGGACACGCCGTTCTCGCTGATGATGCGGTCGAGGTCGTCGGCGTGCTGGACGGGGATGCCCGCGACGGGCGTACCGGTCATCGCCGGGTCGGCGTCGATCAGGGCGGCGACGCGGAAGCCGCGCGAGGCGAAGCCGCCGTAGTTGGCGAGGGCCGCGCCGAGGTTGCCGATGCCGACGATGGCGACCGGCCAGTCCTGGGTGAGGCCCAGTTCGCGCGAGATCTGGTAGACGAGGTACTCGACGTCGTATCCGACGCCGCGCGTCCCGTACGAGCCGAGGTAGCTGAAGTCCTTGCGCAGCTTCGCGGAGTTGACCCCCGCCGCCGCGGCGAGCTCCTCGGAGGAGACCGTGGGGACCGAGCGCTCGGAGAGCGCGGTCAGCGCGCGGAGATACAGCGGAAGCCGGGCGACGGTGGCCTCGGGAATTCCTCGGCTACGGGTCGCCGGTCGGTGATTTCGGCCAGTTGCCACGGTGCTCCTGCGGGATGAGCGGGGCTGCAGGCGGCCGTATGTCCCAGGACCGCCCCGTCGAATGCAGGCTATGTCTTTGTGAACGCGTGCACAAAGATTGTGTCCGATTTGTCCGGTCAACGTGACCGGGGTCACGCACATCCGTCGCGCGATCCAGGAACCTTGGATCGCATCAGCCCGTTGCAGGCCCGAAGGGGGCAAAGCGGTACACACTCCTCACAGCCACGCCCCCGAGACCACTCAAAACGCCCACGATGGTAACCGGGTTTCACTCAGGAAAGCAGCGCGCTGCGCAGTCTCGCCGGGTCGACCCGCCAGAACGTGTGCTGTTCGTTATCAATGAGGACCACCGGAATCTGCTCCCAGTACTCCCGGTACAGCTCCTCGTCCCGGGTGATGTCCTTCTCCTCCCAGGAGGCGCCGGTCTCCTCGCACACGGCACGCACCACCGCCCGGGCGTCGTCACAGAGGTGACAGCCCGGCTTCCCCACGAGGGTCACCACGCGCTCGGCGGGATTCTTCTTCCTACGACGCAGCAGGGCACTCATGCCCTCATTCTGCGGCCCCCGACGAGATGTCCCGGACACCAGGAGTTCACACCACGGCATCACGGCGGAACCGGAAGGCCCGGGCCGACTGGCTATGCTCACCGCATGGCCGCTCTTGGATGGCTCACCCCCCGCAGGCGTTCCGCGACCGCACGCAGTGTGCTGGCAGGCGAGGCGGCGGCGGAGGCCGCGCGGAAGTCCTCGCTCGAAGCCGAGTCCGCCGCCGAGGAGACCGGTGCGCAGGGCCCCGGGCCCGAGGAGCCCGAGTTCCCCGTCGTCGGCGACGAACGGGCCGCCGCCTTCTTCGACCTCGACAACACCGTGATGCAGGGCGCCGCGCTCTTCCACTTCGGCCGCGGTCTCTACAAGCGCAAGTTCTTCGAGCGCCGCGAGCTCACCCGGTTCGCCTGGCAGCAGGCGTGGTTCCGGCTGGCCGGCGTCGAGGACCCCGAGCACATGCAGGACGCCCGCGACAGCGCCCTGTCCATCGTCAAGGGCCACCGCGTCTCCGAGCTGATGTCGATCGGCGAGGAGATCTACGACGAGTACATGGCCGACCGCATCTGGCCCGGCACCCGCGCCCTCGCCCAGGCCCACCTCGACGCGGGCCAGAAGGTCTGGCTGGTGACCGCCGCCCCGGTGGAGACCGCCACGATCATCGCCCGCCGCCTCGGCCTGACCGGCGCGCTCGGCACGGTCGCCGAATCGGTCGACGGCGTGTACACCGGGCGCCTGGTCGGCGAACCCCTGCACGGCCCGGCGAAGGCCGAGGCGGTCCGCGCCCTGGCGGCGGCGGAGGGCCTGGACCTGGCGCGCTGCGCCGCGTACAGCGATTCGCACAACGACATCCCGATGCTGTCGCTGGTGGGCCACCCGTACGCGATCAACCCGGACGCCAAGCTCCGCAAGCACGCCCGCGCCCTGGACTGGCGGCTGCGCGACTACCGCACCGGCCGCAAGGCGGCCAAGGTCGGCATCCCGGCCGCCGCCGGCGTCGGCGCCCTCGCGGGCGGCACGGCCGCGGCCGTCGCCCTGCACCGCCGCCGCCGCTGACTCTCCGCGTCCGTGTACGTCAACACGGAGCACCCTTTTCACCGACCACAACCCGTCGCGCCCGCAGGCAGATCCCGAAGCAAAACGATCAACAAGCGGTCACGATGTGCGACTTGGCGAGTCGAAAAGTTGACATAGAAGCGACGCAATCGGTGATTTACGCAACTGGGCGTAGCGTCGCCTGTACGAAGCGTTATTCTCCTCAGACGCATTCCGGACCCGCCGCTCACTACGACGAGTGACGGCTTCGCACTGCTCGTGATGGAAGCTCTGCCTCTGGGAGTCCCGTGTACCCACACGTCGGGGTTGACGCCTCGGGCCTGGCTACGCTGCGCGCGTCAGTAGCCGAACGCATGCGCGGCTTCGTCCCCACCGCGTACGCCGTACCCGCATTCGCCACCCCTGCACCTGCCGGCCCCTGCTACGCCCTGGCCGAACGCGCTGCGGCGGTCGGAAGACGCAGCAGCCGCGGCGCGGCGACCGCCGCCCCCGTCCGGCGGCCCGCCGCCGACAGCGACAGCGCGCGCATGATGGAGCTCGTCGAGCGCGCCCAGGCCGGCGAGGCCGACGCCTTCGGCCGCCTCTACGACCAGTACAGCGACACCGTCTACCGATACATCTACTACCGCGTGGGCAGCAAGGCGACGGCGGAGGACCTCACCAGCGAGACCTTCCTGCGCGCCCTGCGCCGCATCTCCACGTTCACCTGGCAGGGCCGCGACTTCGGTGCCTGGCTGGTCACGATCGCGCGCAACCTGGTCGCCGACCATTTCAAATCCAGTCGTTTCCGGCTGGAAGTGACCACCGGCGAAATGCTCGACGCCAACGAGGTCGCCCGCAGCCCCGAGGACTCCGTCCTGGAGTCCCTCTCCAACGCCGCGCTGCTCCAGGCCGTGCGCCGGCTCAACCCCCAGCAGCAGGAGTGCGTGACCCTGCGCTTCCTGCAGGGCCTCTCGGTCGCCGAGACCGCCCGCGTGATGGGCAAGAACGAGGGCGCGATCAAGACCCTCCAGTACCGCGCGGTCCGCACCCTCGCCCGGCTCCTCCCGGACGATGCCCGCTGACCCCGACTCCCCCGGCCGGGCCGGCCCCGACGGTAGGTTCATCACGCACTGGTCCGATCATCTTTCGTGCGTAACCCAAGTGCCGAGCCACTCGTTGTGCCGGTTGCAGGCCCCCTGTCGTCACACCATGTCCGCGTCCGCTCACTCGATCGTGTGGAAGCGCTCAAGGTGTGCAACCTTCCGGACGCCCAGGGGAGTCGACCGTCATGACGAGAGGAGGTGCCGCCAGTGATCGCAAACGTTTCGGCACACCGGCGGGCGAACGCCTTCGCCCAGGCCCTGGAGGAGCAGTCGCTCCGCGGTGCGGCGGCCGTACAGCCCGAGGACCCGGCCGAACAGGCCGACCAAGGACCGCTGTTGGCCCTGGCGAACGGCCTCGGTGAACTGCCGAAGCCGCAGTTGGACCCCGAGGTCAAAGTGGTGCAGCGAGCCCAGCTCGTCGCCGCCATGGAAGCCATGTTCGCCGAGGGAGGCGCGTCCGCGGACCCTACGGTGCCCGAACAACGGAGCAGGGGCAGCCACCGCGCCTCCCCGCTCCGCAAGCTGCGCCCCAGATCCCGCTGGTCGAAGGGGATCGCCGCCGGCGGGCTCACCGTCGGCGTGGCCGCGGGAGCCTTCGGCGGAGTCGCCGCTGCCAGCTCCGACGCCCTCCCCGGTGACTCGCTCTACGGCCTGAAGCGCGGCATGGAGGACATCCATCTCGGGCTCACCCGCGACGACACCGACCGCGGCGAGATCTACCTCGATCAGGCGTCGACCCGCCTCAGCGAGGCCCGCCGGCTCATGGAGCGCGCCCGCTCGGGCGACCTCGACCACGAGCAGCTCGGCGAGATCAGGCGCACGCTCAACGGCATGACCCACGACGCCACCGAGGGCCACCGCCTCCTCCGCGCGGCTTACGAACGGGACGGTGCCCTCGGCCCGATCCAGACCCTGGACTCCTTCTCCCGCTCCCACCGCGACAGCTGGACCAGTCTCCGCGGCCGCCTCCCCGTCCAGCTGACCGACGTCGGCAACCAGGTCAGCTCGATCTTCGACGCCATAGACGAAGAGGTCGCGCCGCTGCAGTCGCTGCTCCCTCGCCCACCGGAGAAGAACACCGAATCCTCCCAGCGCTCCGACTCCACCGGAACCGGCACCGGCACCGGCACCGAGCCCTCCACGGGCACACCCACCCCGTCGCCCTCGCCCTCCACCCGGCACGAGGAGGGCGGCGGTACGGGCAGCAGCTCCTCGCCGCGCCCCTCCGACACCAGCAGCAGTCCGGCGGCCGACGGCCTGATCGGCGGTGGCACGGACGGCCTCTTCGACCCGCCGTCCCCCGACGCGAGCACCCCGCCGAAGGAGACCCCGACCTCGACGCCGACGCCGGACATCACCATCCCGCCGCTGCTCCCGGGCCTGATCGGCGGCCTGGGTATCGACGCGGAGGACGACAGGGGCTGACCAAGCCCTCCTGGTGCGGCGGCGGCCGTCAGAAGAACACCGACCGCCGCTGCACCAGCAGCTTGTACAGCGTGTGCTGGATCTGCTCCCGCACCTGATCCGTCAGGTTGAACATCAGCATCGGGTCCTCCGCCGCCTCCAGCGGATAACCGTCCGTCGGAATCGGCTCGCCGAACTGGATCGTCCACTTCGTCGGCAGCGGCACCGCCCCGAGCGGCCCCAGCCAGGGGAACGTCGGAGTGATCGGGAAGTACGGGAAACCCAGCAGCCGGGCCAGCGTCTTCGAGTTCCCGATCATCGGGTAGATCTCCTCCGCGCCCACGATCGAGCACGGCACGATCGGCACCCCCGCCTTCAGTGCCGTCGACACGAAGCCGCCCCGCCCGAAGCGCTGCAGCTTGTACCGCTCGCCGAACGGCTTGCCGACCCCCTTGAAGCCCTCCGGCATCACACCGACGACCTCGCCCTTGCGCAGCAGCCGCTCCGCGTCCTCCGTGCACGCCAGCGTGTGCCCGGCCTTGCGGGCCAGCTCGTTGACGACCGGCAGCATGAAAACCAGGTCCGCCGCGAGCAGCCGCAGATGCCGCCCCGCCGGGTGGTGGTCGTGCACCGCGACCTGGAGCATCAGCCCGTCCAGCGGCAGCGTCCCGGAGTGGTTGGACACGATGAGCGCCCCGCCCTCGGACGGGATGTTCTCGACGCCCTTCACCTCGACCCGGAAGTACTTCTCGTACACCGGCCGCAGCAACGACATCAGGACCTGGTCGGTCAGCTCCTCGTCGTAACCGAACTCGTCGACGTCGTACTCACCGGTGACCCGCCGCCGCAGGAACGCCAGCCCGCCCGCGATCCGCCGGTCCCAGGCGCCCCGCCCGCCGCCCGCGGCCGGCCGGGCGTCCCCCTGGGGGCCCTCCTGCGGCCCCCCGGGGCCCGGCGAGGCGTCCGCCTGCCCCGGGAGGGCGCTCACGGACCCCGTGCCGCGTACCGGCGGCCGTCGGCGTGCGGCACGCGGCAGACCCCCCGGCCGCGAACGGTCGTCGTCGAACGGAATGACCTTGGCATCCGCCATCGTCGCTGCGCTCCTCTACCTGGCGCTCGGAGTCGGGTGGGTGTCGCCGCCGGGCCCGGTGATCCGGGGCACCGCCGCGGCCACGCGGTCCACGGCCCGGCCGACCGCGGCGGGCGGCAGCAGCCCCGGCGCCCGGCTGCGCGCGAAGTCCGCGAACGTCTCCCCCGTGGAGTACTTCGGCGCGAACCCCAGCGTCTCGCGCATCTGGACCGTGGAGACCACCCTGCCATGGGTGAGCAGCCGGATCTGCTCCGGCGAGAAGTCCGTCATGCCGACCGCCCGCAGCGCCTGGCCCACCCAGGTGACCGCGGGCAGCAGCATCGGCACCGTCGGCCGGCCCAGCCGCCGCGCGCACTGGGAGAGCAGCAGCACCCCGTCCCCCGCGATGTTGAACGTGCCGCTGTTCAGCGTCCCGCGCCTCGGCTCGCTCGCCGCGATGCCCAGGACGTCGATGACGTCGTCCTCGTGGACGAACTGGAGCCGCGGGTCGTACCCGAAGACGGTCGGCAGCACCGGCAGCGACAGATAGTCGGCCAGCGGCGAGTCCGCGCCCGGCCCCAGGATGTTCGCGAACCGCAGCACGCACACCGCCACGTCCGGCCGGCGGCGCGCGAAGCCCCGTACGTACCCCTCGACCTCCGCCGCGTCCTTCGCGAAGCCGCCGCCCGGCAGCGACTTGGGCGGGGTCGTCTCGTGGAAGACCGCCGGATCCCGGGGCGCCGAGCCGTACACACCTGTGCTGGACTTCACCACGAGCCGCTGCACGGCCGGTGCCTTCTGGCAGGCCCCGAGCAACTGCATGGTGCCGATGACGTTGGTCTCCTTGACCGCCGTACGCGCCTGGGCCCCGAGCGCGAAGCCGCTGACGTCCAGGTGCACGACGGTGTCCACGGCGTGCTCGGCGAGGACTCTGGCGATGGCGGGCCGGCGGATGTCCGCCCGGACGAAGAGCGCCTCGCCCAGCTCGTGCCCCGGCTCGACCGCGTCGACCGCGATCACCCGCTCCACGTCCGGATCACGCTGGACACGCCGCACGAAACGGCCGCCCAGCTGCCGGGCCGCTCCCGTGACGAGCACGACCTTCCCCAAGATCAGCGCCTTCCGTCGGTCTCCCGTGCGAGAGGTGAGAAGTCCCGCAGGACGTCACCGTAGCGGGTGGACACCCCCCGCACACAGCACCGCAGCCCTCCCGCCAGGACGGCGGAAGGGCTGCGGATTCACGAACTGCGTTCGCTTACTTCTTGTTGCGACGCTGAACGCGCGTGCGCTTGAGCAGCTTGCGGTGCTTCTTCTTGGCCATCCGCTTGCGCCGCTTCTTGATAACAGAGCCCACGACTACCCTCGCTCACTTCTTCTTCACTGGTGCGGGGCGTCTGGGCCCACACGACCTACGTCGGCCTAGCCTACCCGCCACCGCGTGAGGGACGTAATCCGAGGGGAATGTCAGGCCGATGCCACCCCCACGAAGGACTCGCGCAGATACTCGTGAACCGCTTGCTCCGGCACCCGGAAGGACCTGCCCACCCGGATCGCCGGCAGATGACCGCTGTGCACCAGGCGGTACACGGTCATCTTCGACACCCGCATGACCGAGGCGACTTCCGCCACGGTCAGAAACTTGACCTCGTTCAGAGGCCTCTCGCTGTCAGCAGCCATGACTCACCTGTACCTTCCGCACGAGACGCGCACCGGCTTCCCCTCCGGTGACTCTTCGTCGCTGTGCGCTCACTCCCCAGATTAGGGGCGGGTGATGCGAGTGGGGAAGAGGAGAGACGATCGGCCGCTACTGTGACAGACATGCCCGATTGAGTACATAGCGCGTGAGCGGCAGGTAGTACGCGGACCGCACGGCGTCGTCCAGCGGAACGGCCACCGCCACCCGCCCCTCGGCCTCCCCGACGAACAGGGCCGGATCGTCCGTATCGGCGAGCCCGATCGCCTCGATGCCCAGCTGACCTGCCCCGCAGACCCATCCGTGGTCCCCGACCACCAGCTCCGGAACCGGCCCGCGCCCGGCCGCGGCGGCCTCCAGCGCGACCCTCACCGGCAGCGGCGAGTGGGAGTGTGCGCCGGTGCCACCACCGGCCGCCCCCGCGCCGGGTTCACGCACCAGCGCGACGCCCCGTACGTAGTCGAGGTTGTACGTACGTACGCCAAACCGAGTCGTTATGTCGATACATCGCCCCTGCGCCGGGGTGAGAACAGGGCATCCCGCCGACGACAAAGCGTCTGCCAGCGCCGCGTAGAAACCGATCAGCCGATGCGGATGCCCGGTCCCGAAGAGCACCGGCACCCGCCCCGCCGCCGCCTTCGACAGCCGCGCGGCGAACGCGTCGAGCCCCGCCACCGTCCGCTCGGGGTCGATCACATCGGGCCCCGACACATGCGCGGGATCGTCGGAGACCCCGCACCTGTCGGCCATCAGCGCCAGCAACTCCCCCTCTCCCCAGCCTCGTTCGGGAGCAAGGCCGAGCGTCACCCGGGGGTCCCGGGCCGCGAACAGCCGATAACTCCGCAGGCTCACCTCACGCGAGGTCGCCACGGGCCCGGCCAGCCGGGCCGCCAGCAGATGCGCACGCAGCGCTCCGGTGCTCAACACCCCACCGATGCTGCCCCACCCGGCCCGCCCGGGGACCAAAAGCCCGATTACGCCCCACAGTCGGCGTAACCCGTACTCACCTTCCGTGACGTGCCGTCAGGTCAGCAGCCCCCGCAGGGGGAACACCGCCCGCCGCGTCGCCAGCACCGCTTGGTCCAGCCGGTCCGCCGGATCGTACCCGTCCTCCCACGGCGACCAGGCGGGCGTCCGCCCGTCCGTCATCCGAGCCGGCCCCAACTGCCTTGTCCGCGCGTACACCTCGTCCCGCCACGACGACGGGATCACCGACTCCGGGTCCACCGGCGCGTGCGCCGCGATCCCCACCAGATGCGTCCAGGACCGCGGCACCACGTCCACCACCGCGTAACCACCGCCGCCGAGCGCCACCCAGCGCCCGTCGTCGGCGTAGCTGTGCGCCAGCTCGTGGCAGGCCGTCATCACGGACCGCTGCGCGTCCAGCGACACCGCCAGATGCGCCAGGGGGTCCTCGAAATGCGTGTCCGCCCCGTGCTGCGACACCAGCACCTGCGGCCGGAAGTCCGCCAGCAGCTCCGGCACCACCGCGTGGAACGCCCGCAGCCATCCGGCGTCCCCGGTCCCGGCCGGCAGCGCCACATTGACCGCACCGCCCTCACCGGCCCCCGCTCCGGTCTCCTCCGGCCACCCGGTCTGCGGGAACAGCGTCCGCGGATGCTCGTGCAAGGAGATCGTCAGGACCCTCGGGTCCTCCCAGAAGGCCGCCTGCACCCCGTCGCCGTGGTGCACGTCCACATCGACGTACGCGACGCGCTCGGCCCCCAGCTCCAGGAGCCGCGCGATGGCCAGCGCCGGGTCGTTGTAGATGCAGAAGCCGGCCGCGCCCCCGGGCATCGCGTGGTGCAGTCCGCCGGTGAAGTTCACCGCGTGCCGGGTCTCGCCCCGCCAGACGGCCTCGGCCGCCGCCACGGACTGCCCGGCGATCAGCGCCGACACCTCGTGCATCCCGGCGAACGCGGGATCGTCGACGGTCCCGAGGCCGTACGTCTGGTCCGCCGCCCGGGGATGGGCCGACGCGGCCTTCACCGCCGCCACGTAGTCCGGCCGGTGCACGAGCCGCAGCGTGGAGTCCCCGGCCGGCTTGGCCGTCACCACGTCCACCGCCCGGTCGAGGCCGACCGCCCGCACCAGTCCCATCGTCAGGGCAAGCCGGACCGGGTCCATCGGATGACTTTCCCCGAAGTCGTAGCCCGTTACTGCGTCATCCCACATCAACTGTGCGCGGCCGCTCATGCCCGCCACCGTATCGGGCGGGTCCCGCGCCGAACGACCTGGCGTACAGGAGGGTCGCGAGCACCAGCACCATCGGCACCACCATCGCGCCCCGGTAGCTCCAGGCGTCCCCGAGCGCCCCGACGAGCGGGGATCCGACCAGGAAGCCCACGTAGTTGAAGATGTTCAGCCGGGCGATCGCGGTGTCGCTCGCCCCGGGGAACATCCGCCCGGCCGCCGCGAAGGTCTGCGGCACGATCACGCACAGCCCGAGCCCCAGCAGCGTGAACCCGAGCATCCCCGTCCACGCCCCGCCCGCGACGGCCACCACGGCGAACCCGGCCGCCGCCAGCACGGTCCCGGACCGCACCACGGCCACCGCCCCGAACCGCCGCACCCCGAAGTCCCCCACGGCCCGCCCCAGCAGCGTCGTCACCATGTAGACGTTGTACGGAACGGTGGACAGCTGCTCCGAACCGCCCAGCACGTCCTGGAGGTACTTCGCGCTCCAGTTGGAGACCGTCGAGTCCCCGATGTACGCGAAACCCATCACCAGGCACAGGGGCAGCAGCAGCCGGAAGGAGACCGCCCCGGCCTCCTTCACCGGCTCGCCGCCCGTCGCCCGTTCCTCGTCCTTGACGTACCACCGGCTCCCGACGAACGCCGCGGGCAGCAGCACCACGACCACCGGGAGGTACGAGACCGGCAAGGACAGGTCCCAGTGCGCCCCGGCCCAGGCCATCGACGCCCCGGCGATCCCGCCCAGGCTGTACGCGGCGTGGAACCCCAGCATGATGGAACGCCCGTACGTCCGCTGGAGGCTGACGCCCATCATGTTCATGGACGCGTCCAGCGCGCCGACGGCCAGCCCGAAGACCCCGAGCGCCAGGGCGGCTTCCCACAGTTCGCCGCCGGCGCCGACGCCGAGGAGCGCGAGGAGCACGACGGGCTGCGTCCACCGCAGGACCACCCGCGGCCGCACCCGCGCGACCACCTTCTCGGTGAGCACACTGCCCACCCCGGCCAGGACCGGCACGGCGGCGAGGAACACGGGCAGCAGCCCGTCGGATATCCCGTACCGGTCCTGGATGGCGGGAATCCGCGTCACCAGAAGGGCGAAGGTGACCCCCTGCACGAAGAAGCTCAACGCGAGGGCCACCCTGCCGTGCCGCAACCGTGCATGTGTCATGGCCGCGAGCGTAGAGCCGGCTCCTACCCAGGGGTAGACGCGTCAGGCAAGCAATTCCGGCAGCTCTCCCATGTCGGAGAAATACCCGGTCACACCGGTCAGCCGGTCCGCGGGCATCATCGAGGTGAACCCGTAGACGTCCATGCCGGCCGCCCGGGCCGCCTCGACCCCGAGCGGGCTGTCCTCGATGACGACGCACCGCTCGGGCGCCACGCCCATGCGCTCGGCGGCGAGGAGGAAGAGGTCGGGTGAGGGCTTGCCCCGGCCGACGTCCTCGGCGCTGAAGATCCACTCCTCCTCGAACCACTGGTCGAGCCCGGTCTTCCGGTGGCTGACCCGGATGCGCTGGTGGCTGCTGGAGGAGGCCACGCAGTACGGGACACCGTCGGCGACCAGCTTCCCCAGCAGGTCGTCGACGCCGGGGACGGGCTCCAGCTCCTCCTCGAAAGCGGCGAAGATCCGTGAGTGGAGCGTGACGTCGAAGTCCTCCGGCAGCTTCGTCCCGGTCCGCTCCTGGACGAGATCGTGGACGCGATGCACCGCGGACCCCATGTAGTCCCGCAGGGACTCCTCGTACGAGGTGGGGTGCCCCAGCTCCGTGAGGTAGCCGGCCAGGATGGTGTTGGAGATCGGCTCGCTGTCGACGAGCACACCGTCGTTGTCGAAGATGACAAGTTCGTAGCGCATGGCACGACCTTAAAGGGTCGGAACGCGAAAAAGCCCCGTGCCACAGGGGCACGGGGCTTTTCCTAAAAGGAGTTCGGCGGCGTCCTACTCTCCCACAGGGTCCCCCCTGCAGTACCATCGGCG
>NZ_JBEYCF010000076.1:0-25591 GCF_040632605.1 Streptomyces sp. NPDC019224
GCCGAGCAGGCAACGGCCGAACGAGCGAACCTGAAACCCCGCCAACCCGCCCTGACCAGCTGATCAGCACCTCCCGAGCAACGGGGGAACCTCAAACCGCTGGTGCGCTCAGCGCAGGCAGACCGCCCAACGCCACGGACAACACGGCCAACACACACACCCGCCGGCGCACACGACGCCACACCCCACCATTCACAACCCCGCCCCCACGGTTCACAGTCTGTACACAAGTCGGCTCAATATGAAGGCCTCAGCCCACCTCGTCAAGCGTGATCAGCCCACCACAAACAGCTAGTTGCATATGCGAAGGGCGTTACGTCCAGAACTATGCATGACAGTCCATGCATGCACCATATACAGCTCGCGGCTCACGCCTCAGGCGACAACCCCCGCTCCTCCCTGGAGGGTTGACGGATGTTGCTCATGGTTCAGACCGCCCCAGAGCCTCTGCGTGACCGAAGAAGATCCCTAAAGCGAATCGGAAGGCGACCTGCTGGAGTCCCGCTGTTCGAGCCAAGCGTGATTCGAAATTCGGCCATCCGCGTCCAGTCAACCAGCGCCTCTGTACAGAGCTGAGAAGCCGTGTCTCAACCGAACATGATCGTTTTATTCTTGCTGGTCAGGCATGGTTTCGGATGGGGCGAGGGAGATTTTCGACGTTCTGTTCTGCCCGTTCGGTGAGGGGTGCGCGGTGGCGTCGGTGCTGGGGTTGCTGGAAGCGCGGGAAGCGGCTGCTCGCGTGCGAGTGGAGGATCTGCGGGAGGTAGCGGCCCGGGCGGCTGTGGCGCTGGAGGCAGCGGAGATCGAGCTGGACCGGCGGGTGATCGCACGGGAGGAGCTCCTCGAGGCCCTGGCCCTGTCCGCTGCAGAGACCACCACCGTGACCGAGGCAGAGACGGAGGCGACATCGATGTCCGGGCCTTCGCCGTTGCCGGGAACGACCGTGCCGTCCTGGCGGGACGGGCTGCCCGCGACGGTTCTCGCGCCGGATTACCAGCGGATCCTGGGCATGGTGGCGAACCGGTCGGGCCAGGAGCCGGCACGAGCCAAGGAGATCGCGGTGGCGCTGGGACTGGAGCCGACGCCGGCGAAGGTGGAGGGCGTGCGGTCGAAGGCCAGGCGTCTGGCTGAGCGCGGGTGGCTGGTCCAGGAGGTGTCGGGGATGTTCAGTGCCTGCCGCGGGGTCGTGGCCGGGCCAGTCGGCGGCTCATCCGCGTGATCATCGACCACTGGATCATCGCCTCGCTGGTGGTCGCCAGGGTTTCGTAGTCACGGGCCAGACGGCGTGAATGCATCAGCCAAGCGAACGTGCGCTCCACCACCCACCTGCGGGGCAGCACCACGAACCCGTTCATGTCGTCGGTGCGTTTGACGACCTCCACGGTGAGCGCGAGTCTTTCCTTCGCCCAGCCGACAAGGCCGCCGGTGTAGCCGCCGTCGGCCCAGACCATGGTGATCTCCCTTTGCCGCGAGCGTAGTTGTCGCAGCAGCGGCACGGCCGCGTCCCGGTCTCCCACGTTCGCGGCCGTCACCGCGACGGCCAGCAGCAGGCCGAGGGTGTCGGTCACGATGTGTCTTTTTCGGCCCGGCACCTTCTTCCCGCCGTCGTACCCGCTTGAGGAAGCAGGCACGGACGCGGCCGCCCGCACCGATTGCGCGTCGATGATCCCCGCCGACGGTTCCGCTTCACGGCCCTCGTGCTCACGGACCTTGCCTCGCAGCCGGTCGTGGAATTCCGCGATCAGCCCGTGCTCACGCCACCGGCGGAAGAAGGCATAGACCCGGCCCCAGGCGGGAAAGTCCGCAGGCATCGCCCGCCAGGAAATCCCGCCCGCGACCAAGTACCGGATCGCGTCCAGCAACTGGCGGTGGCAATAGCCCCCGGGCTGCCCGCCCCGGCCCTCCAGCCAGGCCGGCACCGGCAGCAACGGGCGCACAGCCGCCCACTCCGCGTCCGTCATGTCCGACGGATACCGACGCACCCGCTCCGGATGATCAGCCGCGTTCCCGTACACGTGCGCGAGACAATCACACGATCGAGCAGCCGAGTTGAACAATGCGGGAGCGGACGCGTAGAACTGCGACAACAGGGCCTCCTGGAACTGCTCGGTTCGGTTCGCACCTCCGAGCTACCAAGGGGCCCTGCCTTCATGCACCTACCGCCGGAAGATCACCCCGGCGGGAAACCTGTTCGACTCACACGTTCCATCATCGGTTGAGATACGACCTCTGAGATCGGAGCCAAACATGAACCGGGCAGGAGAAGAACCATCACCATAGCCCAACCGCTGTGGCACTGCTGGTCGCACGCAGCGGCCGACAGCAGTCCGACTATCCACGCTCTGGAGTGAACACCTGGCGAATCACCCCACTCGGCGCGCACCGAACCTCTACGAAGATCGCCAACCACATGTGCTGAGCCTCGAAAGGCGGCCCCTGAGCGCATTCTCGTCCCCCTCGCGGCCAACGCTGCCGCGCTCGCCCACGCGCAGACGCAGACGCAGACGCAGACGCAGACGCCCCAACGCTTAGCTTGTTCTTTATCTACCAAGATCTTCCGGGCTTGCCGATGGCCTTGAGGGTCTCGGGGCGTTTGACGGTCTTGCCGACGTCGTAGCGGGGTGCCCGGTGTCTGTTCTTGGCGCCGGGTGGTCGTCCGGGGCCGGCGCCGCGGGGTTTGGGAACGCGGGCCGGGCAGACGAGGTGAGCGCGGATGTTCCTGAACCCCCGGCGGACCCGGGCGGGGGTGAGCCGGCCGGAGGCGGTGGGCTTCTCCCAGGGCCGGCGGAGGTCCTCGGCGAGAGGGCGGGCGAGCCGGAGTTGGGTGTGAGCGACGATCAGGATCCAGGTCCAGCGGTCCGCCGCCTCGGGAGTACGGAGTTTCGGGGTGGTCCAGCCGAGGATCTGCTTCGCGAAGCGGAAGGTGTGCTCCAGATCGAAGCGGCGGAGGAATGCCTGCCAGAAACGGTCCACATCGTCCGGGGTGGCACCGGTCTTCGAGGACCACAACCACACCGGCGGAGCGTCCCGGTCCTTCGATAGATGCTCGACCTTCAACCGGATCAACGTGCCTTCAACCAAGGGCAGTTCGCCGTCGTGGTCGAGCCATGAGGAACGGTGGGTGAGCCGGGGATGGACCCGGTCCCATGCCCGTGTTTCGGCCTTGCCGTAGTTGGTGGTGTCGGTGACGGTGGTGATCGCGGGCTCGGGCCAGGTCTCCGGCTTGGTGAAGCGGAACTCCGGTCCGTGCTTAGGCGGCCGGCCGTTCGTCCCCGGTCGGCGGGGCGGCTTCGGCAGGCGCATGACGCGGTCGGAGCGGACCCGGCCGACCAGCTCGACCGGCAGATCGCGCAGGACCCAGGCCAGGCGGGTGACGTCGTAGCCGGCGTCGCTGACGATCACGATATGCGGGTCCCCCCTCTGCCACTGCCCCGCGGTGATGAGCCGCTCGACGACTCCCCGCAGCTGGGCGGCGGTGACCGCGGTCGCGTCGTCGACAGGTCCGAGGCGGACCGCGTCCAGGATCGCGGTCCAGGACGTGGCGCCCGGCTCCAGCGCGGCGACGAAGGAGTAGGGCCAGCCCGGGATGAACTGCGAGGCCGTCTTCGCACGGCCGTAGACGTGGCAGAAGAGGCGTTCCGCCGAGCACGGCGCGTCCGAGCGGAGCCACGGTGACAAGTCGACTGCCAGGACCAGGCGCCCGCCGTCGAAACGTGGCAGCGACAGCCCGGCCAGCACCGTCCGCAGCCGACCGGTGTCGATGCGGCCGTGGTTCAGGCCGCCGTACATCGCTCCGTGTCCACGACGATGTTCGGGCAACAGCGTCAGGTCCACCGGGGACTTCACCGCACCGTCGGCACACAGCACCGCGTCCGCCAGCTCGAACAACTCGTCGCGCCGGGCGGTCAGACACTCGTAGGACTCTCCCCGGAAGCGTGACGCTTCCGTGAACGCTTCCCTCCGTACGGCATCAGGCAGCAGACTCACCCTCACGGCCTTCGTCTTGGTCAGTGCACCTTGGTCGGAGCACATGATCAGACGAAGGCCGCCCCCGCGTCCGGCGAATCCCCAGGTGAGCGACTCAGTTCGAGACACCGTTCGAGGCCGGAAGAAAAAGAACAAGCTAAGCGTGGGTTGACGGGCATGTCGTCGTCGCGGATCGCCGGGGCGATCACGAAGGCGTCACATGATCAGTGGGCGCTGGCGAGGCGGTGCCTGGCCGCGCACATCCGCAGCCTGGAGGCCGGGATCAGGACCCTGCGGCACCGCCTGTCGCTCCCGGTCGGGGCCAAGGGGACGAAGCGTGCGGCTGGCGGTTACCGGTCCAGGGGTGAGTGGTTTCACAAGTCCCGCCGTCTGAAGGCCCTGGAGGACCGGCTGGCGACTGCTGTCGCGGACTGGCGGTCGGGGCGGGTGCGGGTCGTGCGGGGCGGGAAGCGCCTGTTGACCACCCGCCATCATCTCGCCGAGGCCGGACTGAGCGAGGGTGAGTGGCGTGAACGCTGGGAGGCGGAACGGTGGTTTCTGGCGGCGGACGGCGAGTCGGGCAAGCGATACGGGAACGAAACCATCCGCGTCACCCCCGAGGGGCAGGTCAGTATCAAGCTCCCCGCCCCCCTGGCTCACCTGGCCAACAGCGCGCATGGCCGCTACACCCTCACCGCGACGGTCGGGTTCGCGCACCGGGGTGGGGAGTGGGCCGACCGTGTCGTAGGCAACCGTGCTGTCGCCTACCGCATCCACTACGACACCGGCCGGGACCGCTGGTACCTGACCGCGTCCTGGCAGAAACCAGTCGTACAGACCGTCCCGTTGGAAGCCGCGAGGGCCGGGGGTGTGATCGGAGTGGACACCAACGCAGACCACTTCGCCGCCTACCGCCTCGACCCCCACGGCAACCCGGTCGGCGAACCCCACCGCTTCCCCTACGACCTGTCCGGGTCGGCCGCACACCGTGACGCGCAGGTCCGCCACGCCCTTACCCGCCTCCTGCACTGGGCGAAGCAGGCCGGTGTCACCGCCATCGCCATCGAAGATCTCGACTTCACCACGGAGAAGACGCGGGAGAAGCACGGCCGCCGGAAGCATTTCCGGCAGCTGCTCTCCGGCATGCCCACCGGCAAGCTCAAAGCCCGCCTCGTCTCCATGACCGCCGAACACGGTCTCGCGATCATCGCGGTCGACCCCGCCTACACCTCACGGTGGGGTGCTCAGCACTGGCAGAAGCCACTGACCACCCCGCACCGGAAGATGTCCCGTCACGATGCCGCCGGTATCGCGATCGGGCGACGCGCCCTCGGACACCCGATCCGGCGTCGGACGACACCGCCCCGTGCGCACCAGAGCGATGCGCACGGGCATCGGACCGTCCAGGCCGCACCGGGCGCCCCAGGGCGTGAGGAACCCCGCCCCCGCATCCCCGGGCCACGGACACGATCCGTGCCACCGGACGCGGCGAGAACGCGGGCAACCAGGACACCCAAAACCGTTCGGGATGTCCGCAGTGCCAGGGTGTGGGTCCAAGACCCACACCTGCTCACTGAATAGGAACGGTATCCAGGCGGCATGACACACCCACAGATCGCCGGACTGCTGCTCGCCGCGGGCGGCGGCCGCCGGCTCGGCGGACGCCCGAAAGCCCTGCTGGAACACCGGGGCGGCCTGCTCGTCGACCACGCGGCGCGCACGCTGCGCGAGGGCGGCTGCGGCCCGGTCCACGTGGTGCTCGGCGCGGCGGCCGACGAGGTGCGGGCGCGGGCGGAGCTGGACGGCTGCACGGTGAGCGTCAACCCGGAGTGGACCGAGGGCATGGGCTCCTCGCTGCGGGCGGGGCTCGGCGCCCTCGCGGGTGCGGGGGCGGACGCGGCGCTCGTGCTGCTGGTGGACCAGCCGGGCATCGACGCGCGGGCGGTGGCGCGGGTGCGGGCGGCGTACCGGGACCGGACGAGCCTCGTGGCGGCCTCGTACGCGGGGGAACGCGGCCATCCGGTGCTGTTCGGGGCGGACCTGTGGGCGGACATCGCGGCGGGCGCGGTGGGCGACCAGGGGGCGCGGGGCTTCCTGCGGGCGCACCGGGAGGCGCTGACGCTCGTCGAGTGCTCCGATGTGGCACAGGCGTACGACATCGACACTCCGGCGGACCTCTCGCACCTGGAGTGAACGCACTGGCACGCTGCGCCGACGCCCCGGCAGTTGTGTCGACCCGAAGAGTCTCGACATCAACAAACCATTGAACTTCCACCATGAGGAAACTACTATCCACTGGTCAGAAGCCCTCTGCACCCCGGACGGCGGCCGCAGCCGTGTCCCGGAGCCCTGGCACGCCGTGCCGAACCGGGCGGCCCGGCGGCCGTGACGCCGTCCGCACCGCCCGCTGAAGGAGTGACAGCTCATGTCCGCACCAGCGCCGTCCTCGCTGGCCATCGTCGATGCCGAGCCCCTGCCCCGGCAGGACGAGGTCCTCACCCCCGCGGCCCTCGCGTTCGTGGCCGAGCTGCACCGCCGGTTCACGCCCCGCCGCGACGAGCTGCTCGCCCGCCGCGGCGAACGCCGGGCCGAGATCGCCCGCACCTCCACGCTGGACTTCCTCCCGGAGACCGCGGCGATCCGTGCGGACGACTCCTGGAAGGTGGCGCCGGCCCCGGCCGCGCTGAACGACCGCCGGGTGGAGATCACCGGCCCGACCGATCGCAAGATGACCATCAACGCCCTGAACTCGGGCGCGCGGGTCTGGCTCGCCGACTTCGAGGACGCCTCCGCCCCCACCTGGGAGAACGTCGTCCTCGGCCAGCTCAACCTGATGGACGCGTACAACCGCTCCATCGACTTCACCGACCCGGGGTCCGGCAAGTCGTACGCGCTGAAGCCGGCCGAGGAGCTGGCGACCGTCGTCACCCGCCCGCGCGGCTGGCACCTGGACGAGCGCCACCTCCAGCTCGACGGCACCCCCGTGCCCGGCGCGCTGGTCGACTTCGGGCTGTACTTCTTCCACAACGCCCAGCGCCTCATCGACCTCGGCAAGGGCCCCTACTTCTACCTGCCGAAGACGGAGTCGCACCTGGAGGCCCGCCTCTGGAACGACGTCTTCGTCTTCGCGCAGGACGAGCTGGGCATCCCGCGGGGCACCGTCCGCGCCACGGTCCTGATCGAGACGATCACCGCCGCGTACGAGATGGAGGAGATCCTGTACGAGCTGCGCGACCACGCCTCCGGGCTGAACGCGGGCCGCTGGGACTACCTCTTCTCCATCGTGAAGAACTTCCGTGACGGCGGAGCCAAGTTCGTCCTGCCGGACCGCAACGCGGTGACGATGACCGCCCCGTTCATGCGGGCGTACACCGAACTCCTCGTCCGCACCTGCCACAAGCGCGGCGCGCACGCGATCGGCGGCATGGCGGCCTTCATCCCCTCCCGACGCGACGCCGAGGTCAACAAGGTCGCGTTCGAGAAGGTCAAGGCCGACAAGGACCGCGAGGCGAACGACGGCTTCGACGGCTCCTGGGTCGCCCACCCCGACCTCGTCCCGATCGCCATGGCCTCCTTCGACGCGGTCCTCGGCGAGAAGCCGAACCAGAAGGACCGCCTGCGCGAGGACGTCTCGGTGGCGGCCGGCGACCTGATCGCCATCGACACCCTGCACGCCAAGCCCACGTACGACGGCCTGCGCAACGCCGTCGCCGTCGGCATCCGCTACATCGAGGCGTGGCTGCGCGGCATGGGCGCGGTGGCCATCTTCAACCTGATGGAGGACGCGGCCACCGCCGAGATCTCGCGCTCGCAGATCTGGCAGTGGATCAATGCGGACGTGGTCTTCGAGAACGGCGAGCACGCCACGGCGGACCTGGCCCGCAAGGTCGCCGCCGAGGAACTGGCCGCGATCCGCGAGGAGATCGGCGAGGAGACCTTCGCCGCCGGCCGGTGGCAGGAGGCCCACGACCTGCTGCTCCAGGTCTCCCTGGACCAGGACTACGCGGACTTCCTGACGCTCCCGGCGTACGAGCGGCTGCGCTGACGCCGGTACGTTCCCTGCCCCGCCCCCTCGCGTACGCGCCCGGGGGCGGGGTTTCGCGTTCAGCCGACGCGGATCGACGTGACCTCGTGGACCACGGCCGCGCTCGTCGCCGGTCCGTTGCAGGTCAGCTGGTGCGGGGGCGCCCGGTGCGCGGTGACCTCCACGTCGTACGCCGTCGCGCGCGGGGCGGGGCCGGTGACGCGGATCAGCCAGTGCGGGCCGGCCCGGGAGGTGCCGGTGACCCGGTAGTCGTGGCGGCCGGCCGGGCCGAAGCGGGCGAGTACGGCGGCGACGGCGGCCTGCTGGGCCGGGAAGAGGTCGGTGTAGCCGCGCAGGTGCCCGGCGTGGACGCGGTCGGCGAGGTGCTGTTCGACCACGGCGACGGACGAACGGGCGTCCAGGCCGCCGTAGTAGACGCCGTCGGGCGCGACGAGCACGTTGGCGGCGAACCGGTCGCCGCCCACATGCGTGCACTCCCACACCAGCTCGGGCCACCGCTCGCTCAGCGCGCGGGCCACCGGCCTTCCGCGCAGGGCGCAGCAGGTGTCGTGCCGGCCGTGGGCGCAGACGAGGACGACGGGCGGGTGCCCCGGCTCACCGGTCTCGCCGGGCGCTTCGAGTGCGTCGGCGATCCGGGCCAGGTCCTCGTCGCGTTCCCAGGTGCCCCACTGCTGGCGATGGGCGCCGGTGCCGTCGTACCGGAGCATGGCCCAGCGCCGGGGGCCGGCCTCCTGGGTGCGGCGGCCGTGACGCCTGATCAGGAGGACGCGGGCGCGTACCGCGCGGGCCGCCTCGAAGAGGAGGGCTTTGGCGACGGGGTCGAGCGGGAGGCCGTCGTAGCCGTCGGCGGGCCAGGGGGCGTGGTGTTCGACGAGCACCCAGACGAGTCCGTACGGGGCCGTGCCCGGGAGGGCGTCGCCGCGGGCCCGGGCGGCGTCGGCGCAGAAGAAGCGTTCCGTTCTCACTGGGCGGCCGGGACGAGGACACCGGCGCGCAGCAGCCTTCCCGCGCAGGCGAGGCCGAGGTCGCCGGCGGTGCGCACCTCGCCGGCGAGCAGGCGGTTCAGGGCCGGCAGATCCGCTTCCGGGAAGTCGAGCCCGCCCACCCGGGTGACCAGGCGGCGGCCTTCGAGGCGGGCCTCCAGCGCGCCCCTGAGCCGGACCGGGGTGCCGGGGCCGAGTCCGGTCACGGCGGCGAGCTGGGCCAGCGGTCCGAGGGGGGCGGGGCGGGCCTGGCCGCGCCGGGTGCGGTGGAAGTGCGGGGCGGGGTCGGCCGCGGCGAGGGCCGCGACGAGGCGTTCGCGTACCGGGGCCGTCTCCTCGTCCGGGCCCGCCACGCCCAGCGGCAGGGAGCCGCGCATCCAGGGGTCGTCGCGCAGTTCCGCGAGCGCGGCGCGCATGAGCTGTTCGGCCAGGGCGTACCGGGTCCAGGCGTGCACGCCGAGCGTCAGGTGGACCGAGACCTCGCCCTGCGCCTCGGCGGCGTGCAGCCAGCCGCGCGGCAGGTAGAGGACATCGCCCGGTTCCAGCACGGTGTCGAGGTGCGGCTCGCCCCGGGCGGCCTCGGCGACGGTCCGGCGATGGTCGGTCCACGGCTGGTCGCGCAGCGGGTCGGGGTGCACGGGCGGGTGGACGGTCCAGCGCTTGGTGCCCTCGATCTGGAGCACGAAGACGTCGTGGACGTCGTAGTGGGCGTCGAAGCCGCGGTTCTGCGGCGGGGTGACGTAGGCGTTGGCCTGCACCGGGTGGCCCAGTTCGGCGGCCAGCGCGGCGGTGAGGTCGCCGAGGGGGGCCCAGGTGCGTTGAAGGGCCTGCAGGACGAGGGTGGCGCCGTCGGCGAACTCCCGCCACAGGGCGGTGTCGTCGGCCTGGTCGCTGATGGTGGCGCCCACCCCGGCGGGCGAGGTGAACGAGGCGTCGGGCAGGGTGTCACCGTTCTTGGCGACCCGGAGGAACGGCGTACGCAGTCCGCGCCGCGAGACGAGTTCGTCGACGGCGCCGGCCGAGAAGAGGTCGGAGAAGTCACCGGCCCGGCGGGTGAGCAGGGCCGTGCGGGCCCAGACGTCACGGGCGAACGCCTCCCGGCTCAGGCCGGGCGTCAGACGTGACTCCAGGACCCCGGGGGCGGCCGATACGGCCCGGGGGTTCTGAACGCCTGCGGGGGACGTGCTCAAGAACCGTTGCCGGACTCGTCCGCGCCGCCGTCGGCCCCGCCGTCGTGCACGCCGGGTGTCCCCGCCGCCCCGCCGTCGGCCGGCCCCTCGGCACCACCGTCCGCCCCACCATCCGCACCGCCGTCCGCCCCGCCGTCGGCCCCACCGTCGTGGACACCTGGCGTACTCGCCGCGCCGCCGTCCGCCGGGCCTTCCGCGCCACCGTCCGCACCGCCGTCGTGGAGGCCGGGAGTGCCCGCCGCGCCGCCGTCCGCGGGGCCTTCCTGCTGGTTCGGGTCCTGCTCGGGGCTGGTCATGGTTCCTCCCGCGCATCGAACGGCTGGGGCCGGGCACCGTATCGGCCCGGTCGTGAGGCACGGCGGTGCCAACGGGGGCACCGCCGTGCCCAGCCTACCGCTATGGGCGGTAAGTCTCGATCCGAGGGAAATGACCGTATATGCGCTACTTCAGCCCGTTGTCCAGGGCGCTCATCAGCGTGCCCTGGGAGGTGTCGCCCGACATCTCCCAGACCATGACGCCGAGCAGGCCCTTGTCCTTCACGTAGTCGGTCTTCCTGCCGATCGACCAGGTGTCGTCGAAGGACCACCACTGGCTGCCTGTGTAGCCGTACGTCGAGACGGACTGTTCGTCGTGATGGACCGTCATCCCCGGATAGGCGCCGATGAGGTTCGAGTAGCCCCGGGTGCCGGCCTCCTCGGCGAACTGACCGGGGGCGGCCCCGCCCGCCGGCTGCCACTCGCCCGCGACGCCGCCGTCGGTGACGCCCTGCCAGCCCCGCCCGTAGAAGGGGATGCCGAGGGTCAGCTTGCGGGGCTCGACGCCCGCGTCGGTGTACGCCTTGATGGCGGTGTCCGCGCTGAAGTGGAAGCCGTACGGGTCCTGGGTGTCGTTGTAGAGGTTGGCCTGGTGGCCGGTGCGGTTCGGCTCCCAGGAGTTGTCGCTGCCGGAGCCGTGGAAGTCGTAGCCCTGGACGTTGGCGACGTCGAGGGAGTCGAAGACCTTGGACAGGTCCCAGCCCTCGTCGATCTTCTGCGGATCGGCGGGCGTGAAGGCGGTGAGGAGGCGGTGGCCGCCGCCCAGCGCGTCGAGCTGCCTGCGGAACTCGGCGAGCAGCAGGGTGAGGTTGTCCTTGTCGTCGGGCGAGTAGTGGTTGCCGGGGTGTCCGGTGCCGGTGCCCGGCCACTCCCAGTCGATGTCGAAGCCGTCGAAGATGCCGGCCGCGCTGCCCGGTCCGCCCGCGCCGTTGTACTCGGGCAGATTGCCCTTGATGTACATGTCGATGCAGGAGGAGACGAACTTCTTGCGGGCGGCGTCGGTGGCGGCGACGTCGGAGAAGTACTTGGAGTAGGTCCAGCCGCCGAGCGAGACCACGATCTTCAGCTCGGGGTGCAGCTTCTTCAGCTTCTTGAGCTGGTTGAAGTTGCCGCGCAGCTTGGCCCAGCCGTCGTCCGCGACGCCGTCCACGGACTGGGCGGCGCTGAACGGGCGGGCGTAGTCGGCGTCCGCGTCACCCGCTCCGGTGCCCTGCTCGGGGTCCTGGGGGTCGGCGGTGGTGCCCTTGGTGACGCCGTTGAGGCAGGTGAGGTTGTTGGGATCGATGTTGGCGAAGGCGTAGTTGATGATGTCGAGCTTGCCGGCGGCGCCGGAGGTCTCCAGGTTCTTGACGAAGTACTGGCGGCCGTAGATGCCCCACTGGACGAAGTAGCCGACCTTCGCGTAGTCGCCGGCGCCGACGATGTCGTCGGTCTTCACGGTGAGGGCGTTGCTCGCCGGAGAGGCGTTGTCGGCGGCGTCCCGGGCCTTCACGGTGAAGGTGTACGGGGTGGCGGGCGACAGCCCGCCGACGGTGGCGGTGGTCGTGGTGCCGGAGACCGTGGTGGCCAGGGCGGAGCCGCGGTAGATGTCGTACGCGGCGACGCGCTGGTCGTCCGTCGCGGCGGTCCAGGCGAGCGTCACGGACGAGGAGTCGGTGGCGGTGGCGCGCAGGGCGCCGGGGGCCGTCGGGGCCGAGGTGTCGGTGGCCGGATCGACGGTCGTGACGGTCAGCGGGGCGCTCTCGGCGGAGACGTTGCCCCTGGTGTCCTTGGCCCGCACGGTGAAGGCGTAGGCGGTGGCCGGGGTCAGGCCGGTGACCATGGCGGAGGTGGTCGCGGTGGCGGAGCCGAGGACCTTGCCGCCCGCGAGGATGTCGTACGAGGCCACGGGGAAGTCGCCCGCGGTGGCGGCGGTCCAGGACAGCGAAGCGGTACGGGCGGTGACATCGGTCCGCTTCAGTCCGCCCGGCGCGCCCGGGGGCACGTCGGCGGAGCCGTCGCACTTGTCGCCGTTGATCCGGCACCCGGTCGGGGCGGTGATCGGGCCGGTGGCGACGAACCAGAAGCTGTACGGCTCGGTGGTGCTGTGCGCGGCGACCGTGCCGTTGTAGTGGGCGTTGACGGCGGTGAGGTGACTGCCCTGGGCGGTCGTGGTCCCGTTGTACGAGGACTGGATCGCGACCCCGGCGGGCAGGTCGAACTCCAGGCTCCAGCCGGTGACGGCGGTGTCGGTGTCGTTACGGAGGATGTAAGTGCCCTTCCACCAGGGGCCGTTGTCGGCGGAGGTGAAGGTCGCCGTGAGCTTGCCGGCCGCGTGCGCGGGGACGGCCTGCAGGGACAGGAGCGCGAGGAGGAGTCCGAGAACGGCGAGCAGCGCGGTCGCCGTTCTCCGTCCGGGTGTCAGGTGCTCGAACATGGTTCTCCCTTACGGCAGGGACCGGTGAGGCGGTCCTCGGGGAGGTGCGGATGTCGTGCCATGGAGCACCCGGGAAGGTATTTGGTCTGGACCAAGCCGTCAAGAGGTACAGACCATTTGAGTGGCGAGCGGGAAGGCGGCCGCGGCCCGGACAACTCCCGTGACGGACATGTGAATCGATCGCCACGATGACGAGGATCATCGACGCCCCCACCCCGTGGCCCGACGAGTCGCCGCGCCCGTCGGGGCCCAGGCGCCCCGGCCGCCGTCGTGGATCGAGACGGTCCGGGTCCGCGACGGACGCAAGCGGGCGGCTCAGTCCCCGAGCACCACCGTGCGTACGGCGGAGAAGTCCCCCCACGTGCCGTCCGGCAGCTTGGCGCGGATCTTCATCGAGTAGCGGGTGCCGCGCGGGTCGGTGACGGTGAGTTCGTAGTGCGCCCGGCCGGCGGGCGGTTCGCCTCCCCAGACGATCGTGGTGGTCAGCCGGCCGTTCAGGTAGAGCTGGTACGCGGGGATCTCGCCGCCCGTCTCGGGCTGCTTCCAGTCCAGCTCCACGGTGTGCTCCCCGCCGTCGGCCCGGTTCGTGATCCGCAGGTCGGTCGGGGCGGTGGAGGCGGGGGCCCCGGGGGCCGAAGCGGTGGTGACGTCGAGGCCGGCGCTCTCGGGCGACGAGGTGTCGGCCGCGTCCCGGGCGCGGACCGTGAAGGTGTACACGGTGCCGGGGCGCAGTCCGGTCAGCCGCGCGGTGGTCTGCGTGCCGGGCACGCTGTGGATGCGCGAGCCCTCCTGGTAGATGTCGTACGCGGTGACGCCGACGTCGTCCGTGGAACCGCCCCAGGACAGGGTCGCGGCCCGGCTGCCGTCGGCCTTGCCGTGCGGCTTCCCCGGCCGGGTCGGGGGTGCGTGGTCGGCGGGGGTCGGGGCGGGGGTGGTGACGGAGGCGGCGGCGCTCGGCGCGGAGAGGTTGCCGGCCGCGTCGCGGGCGCGGACGGTGAAGGTGTACGCCGTGGACGCGGTGAGCCCGTCGACGTCGGTCATCACCCGGCTCGCGGGGACCGACTTGACCTTCTCGCCCTCGCGGTAGACGTCGTAGCCGGTGACGGCCGTGTCGTCGGTGGCGGCCTTCCACATGACGTGCGCCGAGGTGGCGCTGCTCGCCTGCGCGGTCACCCCGTGCGGCGCGGTGGGCTTCCCGGTGTCCGCGTGGGCCTCGGAGCCACAGGCGGTGGTGAGCGTGGCGAGGATCAGGGCGGCTGAGCAGGCCAACGCGGTATGCGTGTGGGGGGATCGCACGGTCGTGCCTTCCATCCGGCAGCAATGGTCCAGACCTGTATCGCACGGGGTGGGGGCCGACGACAAGAGGACGGCGCGGAACCTTCCGCAATGTGCCGGTGTGCCCCGCCCCTTGGTGCGCGCGGCGGCTGACGTACCGTCGGCGGATGCTGTGCGTACGAGGTGTGGTGCTGCCGGAGCGCGAGGAGCGGGCGTTCCGGATCGAGGGCGGGGTGCTGCGCGAGGGCGCCCCGCCGGGCGGGTTCGCGGGGCGGCACGCCGAGACCGTGGTCGACGGCGGCTGGCTGCTGCCCGGCCTCGTCGACGTCCACACCCATCCCGGGGCCACCGACACGAGCGAGCCCTTCGACGAGGAGCTGCTGCGCGAGCAGTTGCGCGCGCACCGGGACGCCGGGGTCCTCGCCGTCCGCACACCGGGCACGGCCGCGCGGATGCCGGCCTGGGTGGACGACGATCCGGAGCTGCCGAGGGTCACGTCGGCGGGACGGTGGCTGGCCACACCCGGCCGGTTCTTCCCCGGCTTCGGTCGGGACGTGAGCGAGGCGGAGCTCGTCCGGGCCGCCGTGGAGGAGTCGGCGGCCTCCTCCGGCTGGTGCAAGGTCGTCGGGGACTGGCGGCAGGACGAGCCCCCGGTGCCGCTCGACCTGCTCACCGAGGTGGTCGCCGCCGTCCACGCGGCGGGGGGGAAGGTCGCGGTTCACTGCCAGACCGCCGAGGGCACCCGCAACGCGGTCCTCGCGGGGGCGGACAGTCTGGAGCACGGCATGCATCTGGACCCCGGGCTGCTGGACCGGATGGCCGCGCAGGGCACCGCGTTCATACCGACGCTGGCCGCGTTCGGCAGGGGCGTGGACGCGATGCGGGCGCGGGAGCCGAGTGTGCGCCGCGATCTGTGGCTGGCCGGCTGGGAGACCATGTTCGGCAACGTCCGGGCCGCCCACGAGGCGGGCGTCACGGTGCTCGCCGGCACCGACTCGTTCCCCTGCGGGACCGTCGCGAGCGAGGCGTCCTGGCTGCTACGGGCCGGGCTTCCGGCCGAGGCGGCGCTCGGCGCGGCGTCCTGGACGGCCCGGTCCTGGCTCGGCCTGCCCGGCCTGGTGGACGGGGCGCCGGCCGACCTCGTCGCGTACGACACCGACCCGACCGCCGATCCGGCGGTGCTGGATCACCCCCGCCGGATCATTCTGCGGGGACACGTGGTGCGCTGACCGATGAGGTGCGGGCGGTCGGGCAGTCTGCACCGGTATGAACACACAACCACTCGACCTGGAGCCCGCCGCCCGCCGGATCACCGCGCAGCTCGGCGCCGTCGACGACGGCACGCTGGGGACCGGGACGCCGTGCCCCGGCGTGACCGTGGGCGCCCTTCTCGCCCACATCGAGGGCCTGGCCCTCGCCTTCCGCGACGCGGCCCGCAAGGAGCTGGGGCCGGTCACCGACACGGCGCCCCCGGTGGAGTCCGGTGTGCTGGAGTCCGGCTGGCGCACCACGCTGCCCACCGCGCTCGACGAGCTGGTCGCCGCCTGGCGCTCCCCCGGCGCCTGGGAGGGCATGACCCGGGCGGGCGGCGTGGACCTGCCCGGACAGGTGGCGGGGATGGTTGCGCTGAACGAGCTGGTGCTGCACGGGTGGGACCTGGCGAAGGCGACCGGGCAGCCGTTCGACGCCGAGGAAGCCCACCTGCGCAGCACGCTCGCGCTGCTGGCGGACCAGGGCGACGACCCCTCCGCCGCGTCCCCGTTCGGCCCGCCGGTGCCGGTCGCAAAGGACGCGCCCCTGCTGGACCGGGCGGTGGCCCGGGGCGGCCGGCGACCGGACTGGCAGCCGGGGAGCTGAGGGGGCGGGCGCCCGCGGCCCGGTCCCGTGCGCCGGGCCGAGAGCGCGGGGCGGCCGGACCGGCAGCCGGGAATCGAGGGGGCGGATGCGCGCACCGCCCCGTCCGCCCGGGCGCGCGACCAGGACCCGTCCGCCGGGGCGCGCGGCCCGGTCCCGTGCGCCGGGGCGGGGCGTGGAGGCCCGGCCCGGGGCGCACACGCCGGTGCGCGCGCTCCGGCTCGGTCGCCCCGGCCCTCAGCTCGTGGCCCGGCCGCCCCGGCCCTCAGCTCGTGGCCCGGCCGCCCCGGCCCTCAGCTCGTGGCCCGGCCGCCCCGGCCCTCAGCTCGTGAAGAACTCCGTGATCCGCTGCGCCGTCTGCTCCGGGTCGGCCTCGTGCGGCCGGTGGCCGCCGCCCATCGTGACGAGGTGGCAGTCCGGGATCATCGCCGCCATGTCCTGGAGCCGGCCCTGCGGCATCGTGCTGGCCGGTCCCCCGGCCAGCATCAGCGTGGGCGCGACGATCTCCCCGAGGCCCCCCGCCCACTCGGGATCGGGGTCCGCCAGCTCGGCGTTCACCGACGCCAGCGCGGCCTCGTCGTAGTCGGCCGGCCCGTCCGGCGTGACGGCCGGGCCCGCCGCGCCGGGGAACGGCGGCGGGGTCTCCACCAGCACCAGCCGCTCCACCCGGTCCGGGTGCTCCTGCGCGAGGAGGTGGGCGACGACCCCGCCCATGCCGTGGCCGACGACCCCCGCCCGGTCGAGCTCGCACTCGTCCAGGAACCCGAGCACGTCGTCGCGCATCAGCTCCAGGTCGTACTCCTCGGGCCAGTCGCTCTCGCCGTGGCCGCGCAGGTCGATCGCGTACACCCGCCACTCCTGCCCCAGCAGGCTCCCGGTCGTTTCCCAGCTCGCCGCGCTCGCGCCGAGGTCGTGCAGCAGTACGACGGGCGACCCGAACGGGTCACCCCAGCTCCGGTACGCCAGCCGCACGTCACCGACATCCACCACAGACTGATCATCCATGCCCCCGACGCTACCGCCGAATGCGCCGGGAACACGCCTCTGGCCTGGCAGGCTGGACCGGTGAAGCTCACCCCGCGCGCCCTGGTCACCCCGCTCGCCGCCCTCCTCATGTCCGCCACGACCCTCACCGGCTGCGCCCAGGCCGACGGCTCCACCGGCAAGGGACCGGGGGCCGGACTCGCCGCTCCGGCGAAGAAGGACATCGCCATGCGGCTCGTCTCCAGTGCGGAGAACTCGACGCTGGACTGGAAGGCGCAGTACGAGTACATCGAGGACATCGGGGACGGGCGCGGCTACACGGGCGGCATCATCGGCTTCTGCTCCGGGACCGGCGACATGCTCCGGGTCGTCGAGCGGTACGCGGAGTCCCGGCCCGGCAACCCGCTGGAGCGGTTCCTGCCCGCGTTGCGGAAGGTGAAGGGGAGCGACGCGCACACGGGGCTGGGCGGGCCGTTCACCCGGGCCTGGGCCGAGGCGGCGGGTGACGCGAGGTTCCGGGAGGCGCAGGACGCCGAGCGGGACGCGTCGTACTTCGACCCGGCGGTGCGCCGGGCGAAGCAGGACGGGCTGGGCACGCTGGGCCAGTTCGCCTACTACGACGCGTATGTGATGCACGGGGAGGCCGACGCGGACGGCACCACCGGTTTCCGTACGATCCGGAGCCAGGCGCTGGACACGGCCAGGACGCCCGCGGACGGCGGTGACGAGACCGCGTATCTCCACGCCTTCCTCGACGCCCGCGTCGCCGCGATCCGCGAGGAGCCGTCGCACAGCGACACGAGCCGGGTCGAGACCGCCCAGCGGGTCTTCCTGAAGAAGGGCAACCTGGACCTGGACCCGCCGCTCGACTGGAAGGTCTACGGCGACAGTTACCACATCGGCTGAACCGCCCGTGGTGCGTACGGCCAACTCCGTACGCACCACGCCTGATTGACGATACGTCAGTGTGACGCGACCTCCATCGCCCTCACCGGGTCGTGGCCGCCGGGGGCGGTGCCCGCCTCCGGGTCGGGCTTGCGGCCCAGGTGGTTGAAGGCGAGGTTGAGGACGATCGCCACGACGCAGCCGGTGGAGATCCCCGAGTCCAGGACGACCAGGAGGTCCTTCGGGAAGGCGTGGTAGAACTCCGGCGCCGCGATCGGTATGAGCCCAACGCCGACGGCCGCCGCGACGATCAGCGCGTTCTCGCCCTTCTCCAGCGCGGCGCCGGCCAGGGTCTGGATGCCGCTGGCGGCCACCGAGCCGAACAGGACGATCCCCGCGCCGCCGAGGACCGGCAGCGGCACCAGCGCGATGACGGAGGCGGCCACCGGGAACAGGCCGAGCAGGACGAGGATGCCGCCGCCGGCCGCGACCACGAAGCGACTGCGCACCTTGGTCATCGCGACGAGGCCGATGTTCTGGGCGAACGCGCTGCACATGAAGCCGTTGAACAGGGGGCTGAGGGCGCTGCCCAGGGTGTCGGCGCGCAGCCCGCCCTCGATGGTCCGCTCGTCGGCGGGGCGGTCGACGATCCTGCCGAGCGCCAGCATGTCCGCCGTCGACTCGGTCATGCAGACCAGCATGACGATGCTCATCGAGACGATCGCGGCCGTCTCGAACTGCGGTGCCCCGAAGTGGAACGGGGTGGGGAAGCCGATCGCGTCGGCGTTCCCGATGGCGCCGAAGTCGGTGATGCCCACGGGGATGGCGATGAGGGTGCCGATGATCAGGCCGAGCAGGATCGCGATCTGCTGGAGGAAACCGCGCAGCAGTTTGCGCAGGGCCAGCACGATGACGAGGGTGACCGCCGCCATGGTGATGTTGGTGGTGGACCCGTAGTCGTGCGCGGTCGCGTTGCCGCCCTGGGACCAGTTGAAGGCGACCGGCAGCAGGGAGACGCCGATCAGGGTGATGACCGTGCCGGTGACCACGGGTGGGAAGAAGCGGACCAGTTTGCAGAAGTAGGGGGCGAGGACGAAGCCGAGGAGGCTCGCGACGATGATCGCGCCGAAGATGACGGCGATGCCGTCGTGTCCCCGGTCCTTGCCGATCGCCACCATCGGGGTCACCCCGGCGAACGAGACGCCGTTGACGAACGGCAGCCGGGCGCCTATCCGCCAGAAGCCGAGCGTCTGGAGCAGGGTGGCTATGCCCGCGGTGAACAGGCTCGCCCCCATCAGGAAGGCGGTCTCCTTGGGGCTGAGGCCCACGGCGGGCCCCACGATCATGGGCGGGGCCACCACGCCCGCGTACATCGCGGCCACGTGCTGGAGGCCGCTGGTGAACATCTTCAGCGGGGGGAGTTTCTCGTCGACCGGATGCTTCCGGCCGGCCGCCTCCGTCGTCGGGTCTTCGTCGGGGTGGGGGGTCGCACGTGCGTCGTCGCGAAACCTGGGCGTAGCTGCCACGGCGGTTCCTCCGGTCGGGTACACGTCGGCGGGGACGTGGGTGTCAGGGAGGTGGTGCCGGGGCCGGTCCGGCGGATCGGGCCCCGTGGTGCAGTGGTGCGGTGGGACAGGTCGTGCGGCTGGTGCGGGCAGCCGGTGTCGCCGGTACGGGAGGCGCGTGCGCGTGGGCAGCGCCTCCCGTACCGGTTGCCGCGGCCCCCGCTCGGGTCCGCGGCGGCCGGGCCGAGGGCCGTCCCCCTCGTCCGGCCGGTATGGGGTCGCCGGGGCCGGTCCGTCAGGCTCCGGCGGCGATCCGCGCGAGGCGGCGGGCCTCGTCGCGGGTGGCGCGGGCGATGGCGTCCTCGTCGGCGGTGACCAGGCGGCCGGACTCGACGACCGGCCTGCCGTCGACCAGCGACAGGGTGACCGGGGCGGCGGCGCCGAAGACGAGCGCGGTGACCGGGTCGGCGATGGAGGCGTGGGCGAGGGTGTCCAGCTTCCAGAGGACCAGGTCGGCCAGCTTGCCGGGCTCCAGGGAGCCGGTCTGGGCCGCGCGGCCGAGGACCTGGGCGCCGCCGTACGTGCCCAGGCGCAGGGCCTGACGGGCGTTCAGGGCCCGTTCGCGGTGGGCGCCGAGGCGGTTGATGAGGAGGGCGTTGCGCAGTTCGGTGTGGAGTTCGCCGGACTCGTTGGACGCGGTGCCGTCGACCCCGAGGCCGACCGGGACGCCGGCGGCGAGCATGTCCGGGACGCGGGCGATGCCGGCGGCGAGGCGGGCGTTGGAGGACGGGCAGTGGGCGACACCGGTGCCGGTACGGGCGAAGGCGGCGATGTCGGAGTCGTTCATGTGGACGCAGTGCGCCATCCACACGTCCTCGCCGAGCCAGCCCGTCGACTCGAAGTAGTCGGTCGGGCCCATGCCGAACAACTCGTGGCAGAACTTCTCCTCCTCCACGGTCTCCGAGCCGTGCGTGTGCAGCCGCACACTCTTGCGCCGGGCCAGTTCGGCGCCCTGGCGCATGAGTTCGGTGGAGACGGAGAACGGTGAGCAGGGCGCTACGGCGACCTGGGTCATCGCGTCGAAGGAGGCGTCGTGGTGGGCGTCGACGGTCGCCTCGGTGGCGGCGAGCGCGCCCTCCAGGGTCTCCACGGCGAAGTCCGGGGGCAGCCCGCCGTCCTTCTCGCTGCGGTCCATGGACCCGCGGGCGAGGGTGAAGCGTACGCCCATGTCGCGGGCGGCCCCGATGATGGCTCCGGACAGGTCGCCGGAGCCCTTCGGGTGGACGTAGTGGTGGTCCATCGCCGTGGTGACGCCGCCGAGGGCCATCATGGCGAGCGAGCCCTGCGCGGCGGCGCGGACCATCGGCTCGTCGATGCGCGCCCACGTCGGATACAGCGCGACCAGCCAGTCGAAGAGATTGTGGTCGGTGGCCAGGCCCCGGGTGATCCACTGGTAGAAGTGGTGGTGCGTGTTGATCAGGCCGGGGGTGGCGAGGTGGCCGGTGGCGTCGATCCGGCGTACGACGTTCTCCAGGCCCTCGGGTGCCCGGCCGGCGCCGACGGACTCGATGCGGTTGCCCGCGACGACGACGTGTCCCGAGGCGTACTCGGTGTCGGCGGGGTCGACGGTCGCGATCGAGCAGTTCTCGATGACGATGCGTTCCACCCGGTCGGGGACTGCCGGTGCTGCCATGGTGCTTCCTTCTCTCGTCCGGGATGTGGGCACGGCAGGACCCTAGGAGGATTTGAGTGCCACGGCGGTGCGGCCGTGGGTGCCGAGATGGTGGAAGAACAGGTTGAGCGGGCTTGCCGCGATGAGCGCTCCCGCGCTGATCCCGGAGCCCAGGACGGTCTGGGCCCAGGACGGGAAGTCCGCGTAGAAACCGGGCGCGGCGAGCGGCACGATGCCGGCGCCGAGGGCCACGGCGACGAGGACGATGTCGGAGCTGTCGTCGAGTCCGGCCTCGGGGAACATACGGACGCCGCTGGCGGCGAGGTGCTGGAGGGCGGTCGGCAGGAGCCGCGAGGGGTGAGCTTCTCGCCCACCGGATGCACCGCACGCTCCGGCGGGGTGGGACAGGGGCCTTCCGCTTCCGTGGGCCCGGATGCTGGCTGTGCCATGAGAGTTCCCTCCGGCCCGGCCGGGGCCCGTCCGCGAGGGCCTGTCTTCCCGTTCCCCTGGTCGTACGGCGGAGGGGAGGTCGAAAACAGGACCCGGGCGGGCGGGCACCGGCGCGGCGCCGCGTCAGAGGTTGGTCATGTCGACCGGGATCTGCGGCTCGACGCCGTCGCGGAGCACGGTGCCCTCGATGAGCCCGTAGGGACGGTCGGCCGCGAAGTACACCTCGTTGTCGTTCTTGAGGCCGAACGGCTCCAGGTCGACGAGGAAGTGGTGGTTGTTCGGCAGCGAGAAGCGGATCTCGTCGATCTCGCTGCGGTTGTCGATGATGCGCGAGCCCATCTGGTACAGGGTCTGCTGGAGCGAGAGCGAGTAGGTCTCGGCGAAGGCGTGCAGCATGTGCTTGCGCGCCTGCTCGTAGGACTTCTCCCAGTTCGGCATGCGCTGCTCGTCGCTGGTCCAGTTGTAGCGCCAGCGGGCGGAGACGTCGGTCGCGAGGATGCGGTCGTACGCCTCCTTGAGCGTCGTGTACTTGTCCTTGACGTAGCCCCAGAACTCGGAGTTGGTCGAGTTCATCACGGTCAGGTCCCTGAGTCCGGAGACGACCTGCCACTTCTCACCGTCGAAGGTGATCTGGGCGGTGCGGATCTCCTGGTTCCTGCGGACGAAGGAGTGCTTGACCTCGTCGGCCCCGATGAAACGGGAGTTCGCCTCGGAGGCGGCGATGCGGTCCCAGGCGTACTCCTCGATGCGGATGCGCGCGGACTTGATCGGCTCCTGCGAGGTCACGAAGTGGCGGGCGAGGTGGATGCCGAACTGCTCGGCGGACTCGATCCCGTGTTCCTTGGCGAACGCGAACACCGTGTTCTTGGTGGTGTCCGTGGGCAGGACGTGCGCGTTGGAGCCGGAGTAGTGGACGTCGTCCATCTCGCCGGAGAGCGCGACCGAGACGTTCAGGTCCTTGATGTGGTGGGTGTCGCCGTCCCGCGTGATCCTGACGACGCGGTTCTCCGCTTTGCCGTACTGGTTCTGGCCGAGAATCGTGGGCATGTGCCTGCTAGCTCCCTCGGTATACGGAGTAGCCGAACGGGTTGAGCAGCAGCGGTACGTGGTAGTGCTCGCCCGGGGTGACGGCGAAGGTGATCGCCACCTCGGGGAAGAACGCGCCGCTGTCCCTTGCGCGGGGGGCGTCCTGCTGCGCCTCGGCTTGTTTCTTGGCTGTGAAGTACGGCTCGGTCTCGAAGTCGAGCCGTACGTGGGTGGTGCCTTCCGGCAGGGCCGGCAGGTCCTTGCAGCGCCCGTCCGCATCGGTCGCGGACCCGCCGAGCGCCACCCAGTCCGCGTCGCGGCCCGAGCGGGCGGCGAGCGAGACGGCGACGTCCGCGGCGGGGCGGCCGATGCTGGTGTCCAGGATGTGGGTGGACACCGATGCGGTGGCGAAGGTGCTCAAGACCTTCCCTCTCCTTCTGTCAGGCCGTGATCCGCCGGATACGGCCTAGGCGTCTTCCGTGACGAGGCGGGTGAGGCGGATGCGGTTGATCCTGCCCAGTTCGGTGCGGACAATCTCCCGCTCCCGCTCGGGCGGGTTCCCGATCCGGGACTTCACCGCGTCGCGCATCTGCTCACCGGTGGCCCCGGTGGCGCAGATCAGGAAGACGTGTCCGAACCGCTCCTGGTAGGCCAGGTTGAGTTCGAGCATCTCGGCCTTGAGCTCCTCGGACGCCCCGGCCATCCCCCGCTGTTCGCGGGAGGAGGCCGGGTCCCCGGGCGTGGGGCGGCCGATCGGCGGGTGACCGGCCATGGCCTCGTCCAGGTCCTCCGCGTCGAGTGCCGCCGTGGCGGTGTCGCTCGCGGAGAGCAGGGCTTCGGTGGTGGCGTACGGGCGGTGGGCGAGGATCGCTCTCCCCCATGCCGCACTGGCGCACACCTCGTGCAGTGCGGCGGCCGCCGCGTGCTCCGCCAGGGTGTTGAACCGGGCGAGGCCCGGCGTGGAGCTCGACGTCACGGGAGCCTCCGTGGCTGTTCTTCGCTGTGCGTTGGTCGGGCTGCGGATAGCTAACGCCCTCCACAACACGACGTCAACAGTTTGTTGAAATTCCGTATACGGAAAGGGCCGCCGCCCGGTGGTCCGGACGGCGGCCCGATCGGTCGCGCATCGGCCGCCTGGGCTTGCGCGCCCAACTACCCGCTCTTGGAGCCGTTCTCGCGGTTCAGGTAGTTGTACACCAAGACCTACACTAGTTACCCTACAGCCATGTTCGCATCGTTTGAAGACCTGTGGCCCGACGATCTACTGGAAGAGATGGGGTGGTCCCCATCCGAGCAGCGAGAGCTGACAGACCTGTGGGAACGGATGGCAGCCCTTCCACCCACCGCCTCCCGTGTCCTCTTGTCCGTCCGACTCTCCATCCTCACCGAGGAGACCACCTCGCCTATCCGGCAGGAGCTGGATCTTGTCCGGATGGCCGTAGAGAGGGAATCAAGAGTTGTAGGCATTGCCCGAGACCTAGGGGTCTCGGCCACTAAAGTACCTCCGTGGAAGAGGCCCCAACTTGGGGAGTGGATTACCAACCGAGCCCCGGAGTTTGACGAAATTCTGTTCTGGAAGCTGGACAGATTCGTCCGAAGGATTTCGGACCTTCACTTGATGATCGAGTGGTGTAAGGAGTACTCAAAGACTCTTGCAGCAAAGAACGATCCCATTGACTTGTCCACAGAGTTTGGCCAATTCATGGTAACGATCATTGCGGGCATGGCTCGGATCGAAGCAGCTAATACAGGGGTTAGGATTGAAAGCCTTTGGAAGTTTGCCCGCACAGCAGAAAAGAGATGGGTGATCGGAAAGCCAGTCTATGGATACAAATCCGTGGACCAAGGTGACGGAACTAAAGTCCTAGTGATTGACCAGGAGAAGGCCCGCACTCTCAGATGGGTGTACTCCATGGTGGTACGAGGGATCTCACTCTATCGAGCGTGCCAACTGCTAACCCGAGCAGGAATCCTTCCCCCAAACAAGGGGGAATGGGGATCGGGGAACCTGAAGGTAATTCTCATCAATCCTGCCCTCATGGGGTACAGGGTCTATCGCCCCAAGGGGTTGAAGCAAGGACAGCCCTCCATTATTGCGTACAACACTAACGGAGAGCCCATCAGGATTGCAGAAGGTATTTTCACAAAGGAAGAGTTTGACAGGCTTCAGGAGATTCTTGCATCCAGGGCCAGGAAGGAAGTCCGTCAGCTCAACAATCGCACTCCCTTCCTAGGGATTATGAAGTGTGGAATCTGCGGAGGCAACTGGTACGACACTCAGAAAATTTGGAAGAGGAAGAGCGGCGAAGTTATGAGGGTTACTCGCCTCCGATGCTCCTCGTACGTATCAGGGCACACCTGTGGAATCAAAGCCTTCCCTGATCCACAGGAAGTTTATGATCTTCTCAAAAATACGGTTCTTGAAGAGATCGGGGATTACGAGGTAGTCCACAGGAAGTACACCCGAGGGGATGATAGTTTGGCTCAAAAGATCAAGTTGGAAGAGCAGATCAGCCACTACATGACTGAGCTAGAGCCGGGAGGGTCCTACCGGGATGGGGGCTTCATTGAGGCCAAGGCAAAGGACACCCTGGCCTCTCTCGGCCGGCAGCTTGCCACAATTGATCCAGAGTCCGTAGAGGATCGCTGGACCTATGAGTCCCAAGGTGTCACCTATCGACAGCACTGGGAGAAACACGGACTCAGGAAAATGGAGGATGACTTGATCAGAAGTGGGATCACCTTCGTCATCTTCGAGGACCATGCGGACCTCAATGTGCCTGAGGACGTCCAACAAAGGCTAGTTGTTCGAAAAGACTTCTTTGGTAGCCAGAAGGTCTGACAGCACAATGAGCCCCCTCTCCCACAAGGGAGAGGCAATACTCCTTTACAACGGAGGTGTTGTGCTAGCCTCCGCACACAGAGCCCAGCCTTCTAGTGTCCTGAGTCGGTAGTCCGCTTGCGGTTATAGGGTGGGGTTATGCCTGGTCCGAAGCCGCTGCCGTTGGAGTTGTCCGATCACGAAC
>NZ_JBEYCF010000077.1:0-24905 GCF_040632605.1 Streptomyces sp. NPDC019224
CCCCGGCAGACCCCCCGCAGGAACCTCCACCACCGGCCCCGCACCCCACGCCGTCAACTCACCCCGCTCCTCACCGGTGAGCAGATCGACCCGGCCCACGGCCTCGCCCGGGTCGAGGTCCGCGACGGCGTCGAGGAGGGCGAGCAGCCTCTGCTGGTGTGCGGCCAGTTCGTCGTCGCCGTACGCCTCCGGGGCGCCGTGCAGCCTGAGGAGCGGGGGGGCGCCGTCCCGGTAGTCGAACAGCCAGACGGCCAGGTCGGTGGTGGAGCCCGATACGAAGTGGTGTACGGAGGCGGGGTGCCCGGCGAAGCTCGGCCTGGCGTGGAAGGCCATGATGTTGACGATCAGCGGGAACGCCGTGCCGATGCTGCCCGGCGTGCCGAGGTCGCGCAGCAGGTCCTCGCTGCGGTAGCGCTCGTGGGCGACGGCCGACTCGACCTCGTGTGCCACCTGGGCGACGAGGTCGCCCCACGGCATGTCCGGCCGCACGGTCAGCCTCAGGGGCACCACGTTGGACATCGTGCCGGGCACCGACATCAGGTCACGGTCGGAGCCCCGGCGGGCGGTGACGGGAAGGGCGAGCACCACGTCCTGGGCACCGCTCAGCCGGTGGGCGTAGAGCGCCGTCGCCGCGATCACGAGCCGGGACCACCTGACACCTGCCCGGGCCGCGGCGGCCCGCAACGCCTCGGGGCTTCGCAGCTCCAGCTCGTCGGCCACGCGCAGGGCCCGGTGCGGGTCGGTGGCGGAGGTGTCCGTGAGTCGTGTCGGGGCGGGCAGGTCGGTGAAGCGCTCGGTCCAGTAGGCGCGGTCCTCCGTGAAGGCGGCGGAGGAGCGGTAGGCGGCGTCGCTGCCGACCAGATCCCGCAGCGTGCCGAACGGCGAGGGCGGAACGGCGTCGTTCGCGGCCAGTGCCGAGTACACCTCGCCGACCCGCTGCCGGACCATCGAGCTGCTGATCGCGTCCAGCACCACGTGGTGGTAGTTCAGGTACCAGAGGAATTCCGTCGAGGACAGGCGGATCAGCGCATGGCCGAACAACGGGTCACGGGTGAGGTCCAGCGGACGAGCCAGGTCCCGCTCCATCCACTCCATGGCGGCCGCCCGGGGATCCGGCTCCGCCCCGAGGTCGAGGTGGGCGGGCGCCCAGTCCCAGGTCTCGCGGAGGATCTGGCGAGGGCCTTCACCGTCGTCGACGAAGGTCACGTGCAGGGCGTCGACCTCGTCGACCACCCGGCGCAGCGCGGCTTCGAACAGCTCGGGATCGACCGGCCCGTGGATCTCCAGGCACTCGCCGACGCGGTAGCCCGGGATCGGCGTCGGGGAGCTCTGCTCGGCGAGCCAGATCTCCCGTTGGGCTGCGGTCAGGGGAAGGACGTCTCCGTCGCGACGGGACATGGGGGTACCTCCAGAGGTATGAGCGGCATGGTGCGCAGGGCGCGCTGACCGCGCCGGCCGCGGTGGTGTCACGCGGTCGGCGGGCAGGGTTCCTGCGGTCAGGCGGCGGGTTCGCCGGCCTGGAGCTGCCAGAGGGATGCGTAGAGCCCGTGCTGGGCGAGAAGTTCGTCGTGGGTGCCTTGTTCGGCGACGATGCCGCCCTTGTCCATGACGTAGATCCGGTCGGCGTGGCGGACCGTGGAGAGGCGGTGGGCGATGACGATCGTCGTCCGTCCGGCCGCGAAGCTGTGCAGCGTGCGTTGGATGGCGGCCTCGGTCTCGTTGTCCACGGCGGAGGTGGCCTCGTCGAGGATGACGACCGGCGAGTCCTTGAGGATCGCGCGCGCCAGGGCGATCCGCTGCCGCTGGCCGCCGGAGAGCGCGGCGCCGCGTTCTCCGATCAGGGTGTCGTAGCCGTCGGGCAGTGTCGTGATGAAGGGATGCGCTTCGGCCATCGCCGCCGCTTGCACCACGGCCTCGTCCGAGGCGTCGAAGCTGCCGTAGCGGATGTTGTCGGCGATGCTGCCGTCGAAGAGGAAGGGGTCCTGCGCGACGAAGCCGATGGCGTGGCGCAGGTCGTGCCGCCTCAGGTCCCGGATGTCCTGTCCGTCGAGCAGTACCCTGCCGGTTTCGGCGTCCTGGAAGCGCATCAGCAGTCTGGCGATCGTCGTCTTGCCCGAGCCGGTGGCGCCCACCAGGGCGGTGATTTGGCCGGCCGGGATGGTGAGCGAGAGGTTCTCCAGCGTCGCGGGACGGCCGGGGTAGGCGAAGGTGACGCCGTCGAGGACGATCTCGCCCTGTACCTCGGCAGGGTTGAGCACCCCTGGTGCGCCGTCGGCGCAGTCGGCCTCGACAGGCAGCTCGCGCAGCCGCTGGACCCGGTCGTACGAGGCGAGGGTGCGCTGGTACTGGTCGGCGATGCCGCCGAGGCGGCTCATCCGCATCAGCAGCATCTGGGGCAGCCCGATGAGAGGGCTGAACACCTCGAAGCGCAGGGTGCCGTTGAGGACGGAACGGCCGCCGATCAGCAGGGTGCCGGCCATCGAGGCGGTAGTGCAGGCCCGGATGGTCTCGGCGTGGCGGATCGTACTGCGGTCGGTCTGCCGGCTGCTCTCCTGGACCGCTTCGCTCAGCTCGTCGATGCGCTCGGCCTCGTAGCCCTCGGTGCAGAAACTCTTGACGGTCGCGCCGGCCTCGAGCGAGTTGATCACCTGGCTGCCCAGCTTGGCGCGGCGTTCGCCGGTGGCGGCGTAGTCCGCTGCGGCCTGGTCCTGGTGGCGCAGCGACAGCCAGGCGATGACCGGGATCGGAAGGAACGCGATCCAGGCGATCTGCGGTGCCAGCAGGAGGAACGCCGGGATCAGAAGGGCCATGCTGGTGGCGAGTTGCAGCACGTCGTTGGCCGGGCCGGCGAAGAAGGTGCCCAACTGGCCGACGTCGTTGGTGAGTGTGCCGGCCACCCGGCTGGTCCGCTCGCCCTCCAGGTGCCCCAGGTCGAGGTGCTGGACGTGCCGGTACGTACGGCCCCGCCAGTCGTGCTCGATGTCCTGACCGAGCCGGCTCCACTGGAGGTTCGAGGCGTAGGAGAGTCCCGCCACCGCGGCGCAGGCGGCGGCCACCAGCCCTGCCAGGCCCCAGAGTTGGGCGGAGGCCGTGGCCAGACCGAGGCGGACCAGCGGAGCCGCCTCCCCCTTGATGAGGACCAGGCCGGTCCATCCGAGGAAGGTGCCGAGCGCCATCTCCGCGGCCTGGCAGGCGACGGACAGGGCGGCGGCCCGATAGAGGCGGCGGCGGTGCGGACCGACGATCTCCAGCAGGGGGTGGCCTTCGGAACCGGGCCCGGCCGCTTCCTGGGCCGCGTCGGCCGTTCTGCGCCAGGCCTTGCGGAGGACGACCGCCGTCGCCGCGGCCACCCCTCCCACGGCCACCAGCTGCCTGCTCAGTGCCGACCCCTTGACCAGCGCAGTGCCGGCCGCGATCCCGCCGCCGACGGCGAGCACCGGTCGCACGACCAGGCCGCTGTCCGCCCGCGCTGCTGCGGGCCGTCCCACGCCGGTCGTCCGCTCCGCGACCCGGGCGACGGCGCTGCAAAGGAGCCGGCCGACGTCCGTGGCACGCAGCCGCGCATCGTGGCGGACGAGCACCCTGCCGGTGACCGGACTGGCCTGGGCCTCGGTGATCCCGGGAATGTGGCGCAGCGCGGCGGCGAGGAGCTCGGCCGTCCGGGGGCGTCCGATGACGAGCCTGACGTCCCAGCGCTGGCGGCCCGGCGTGACCGAGCGGGGGCTCACATCCGGTTCCACGGAGCGGAATCCGGAGGGGGCGCCCAGTAGCGATGGCATGTGTACGTTCACCTGTTTGCGGAGGTCGCGGAAACCCGTTACGGATACGACGGATCACGGCGACGGAGCGGGAAATGGAACGGAATTCACTGCGGCCGAGCGGCCTGCGAACGGCCGCCACCCTGACGCGTTCCGCCGACATCGATCGGCGGACGCGCCTGGTGGCGGCCGCGGGTCCGCACGGACCGTCAGTGCGTCTTGCCGGCTACGCTCTCGGCGGTCGCGCGGATCTTCGGGGCCCTCCTGTCCCCCTTGGTCTCGTTCCCGGTGGTGTGCTGGCCGGGTACGGAGTGGCCTTCGGTGTCACTGGCGGCGACCTGGGCGGCCACTACGTCGGCGGCGACCTCGGCCGCGAGGTCGTGGATGTTCTCCCCGGCCTCGTGGGCAGCCTTCTTCACCTCCATCGCGATACCGACGGACGCTTTGACGACTCCACCCACCAGGGGCCTGAGCAGGCGCTTGGCCAGCGGCGCGACGATGAGTCCGATCAGAAATGGCGGTACTACAGGCGGCATGATGCTCCATCCTCTCCACGCATACGTATGACAGGGAACCCGGGCACGACGAGAAATGGAGCAGCGCAAAGCCGGGCGGGCATGAAGAATTTCGTCTCGAAATCCGGGACTCACCCAAAAATCGAATTGCCGGGCACCGGGACGCGCCGTCCTATCCCGTGATCACGGTAGTCGAACCATGCCCGCCTGAGCCAAATGGATTGCCCGGGTTCACTCGTGCGAGTGGGATCGATCTTTCAACGTGTCCTGAATTGAGCGCACCCGAACCTCCATTTGCGCGATTATCTGATTATCTTTCCTCGGTAGATAATCAAGTCCGGCACGGCAGCTCCGGACCGCCGGCTCCGCGAGGACGCCCCGGGGAGACTCATACGGGTGAATCAAGATCAGCCGCCCCCGCCTCTCGGTCGACGGCTCACGAGGGCTCGCGGCCAAGCGGCCAGGCGGTTCCGACACCGTCGAACGTGCTTTTGGCGCAAGGAAGTTGAATCATCACGGGCGGTCCCCGGTGGCACGATGACCCCATGTTCCGACGCACCCCGCCGGTCGCCCTGGCGGCCGTCCTCACCGCCTCGGCCCTCGCGCTGAGCGGCTGCGGAGGCGTCGCCGGCTCCTCGACGACCACTCCCCCGGTGCACCGCGGCACCGTCAGGATCGCCGAGTCCAGCGAGACGCCGAGCTTCGACCCGTACTCCGCCTTCGGCGCCTCCCAGGCCCACTACGCCTACGACTCCCTGGTCAACCTCGCCCCCGACGGCAGCCTGGTCACCGGTCTGGCCTCCTCCTGGCATGCCACGGCCACCCGGGCCGCCTTCACCCTCCGGCCGGGGATCACCTGCTCCGACGGCGCCACCCTCACCGCCTCCGCGGTGGCCCGGTCGCTCACCTACGCCGGCGACCCGGCCCACCAGCTCGCCGGCGCCCGGACCGTCCTCCCGAACGTCCCGTTCACGGCGAGCGCCGACGACCGGACCGGCACGGTGTCGGTGACCGCCGCCACCCCCTTCCCCTTCCTCACCCGCACCATCGGCCTGCTGCCGATCGTCTGTCCGGCCGGCCTCGACCGGCCCCACGCACTGGACCGCGCCACCCGGGGCACCGGCCCCTATGTGCTGACCCACTACACCCCCGGCGGACCGTACGAGTTCACCGTCCGCGACGACTACGCCTGGGGGCCCGCCGGGGCGACGACCTCGGCACCCGGGATCCCCGAGCGCATCGAGATCTCGGTGGTGCCCCAAGCCTCCACAGCGGCGAACCTGCTGATCACCGGGGGGATCGAGATCGCGCACGTGAGCGGGCCGGACCGGGCCCGGCTCACCGGTCGCGGCCTGACCACCGCCGACGTGGCGACCGTGACCGGGCTGACGTTCTTCAACCAGCGACCGGGCCGGGTGCTCGCCGACCGGGCGCTGCGTCGTGCCCTGGTCTCCGCCCTCGACCGCCAGGGGCTCGCCAACGTCGCCGTCGGCGGTACCGGCAGCCCCGCGACCGACTTCGGCGCCGAGGGCGCCGTCTGCCACGCCGACCTCGCCGATGCCAACCTGCCGGCACGGAACGCCACCGAGGCCCTGCGGGCCGCCGGCTGGGCCCGCACCGCCGACGGCCCGCTGGCCAAGGACGGCAGGCCGTTACGGCTCCGCCTGATCACCAGCCCCGACCTCGGCCCCACGCTGTCCTCCGTCGCCGAGCTGATGGCCCGGGAGTGGACGGCGCTCGGCGCCGAGGTCGACCTGGTCAGCGAGAGCCTGCCCGCCCTCGTCAACGCCATGTACCGGACGGCGGACTTCGACGTGGTGGTCGGCAGCACACCGGGCTTCGCCCTGCCGGCCGGCTTCATCCCCTTCTTCTCCGGCCCCGCCCCCGCCCGGGGCCTCAACTTCGCGGGGGTGCACAACCCCGAGTACGACGCGCTCGTCGCCCAGGCGCTCCGGAAGACCGGCACCACGGGATGCCGGACCTGGAACAGGGCCGCCGCCGCCCTCTTCCGCTCGGCCGACGCACTGCCGATCGCAGAGGACCGGAGCAGCGTGTACGGCTACCGGACCACCTTCACCACGTCCTTCGGCGGCCGGCTCGTACCCACCAGCATCCGCCTCCATCAGTGACCCGGGGCCCACCATGTCCGTTCCTCAGCTGTTCCGGCACCCCTGGACCGTGTTCCTCGGCCGCCGCGGCCTCAGGCTCGTCGTCTCCCTGGGGGTCGTGCTCACCGCCTCGTTCGCGATGATCCGGCTCATCCCCGGCGATCCGGTCCGGGCCGCGCTCGGCGTCGACGCGGCCCCCGACCTGGTGGCCGCCCGCAGGCACGCCCTCGGGCTCGACGCGCCCTTCCTGTCCCAGTACCGGCACTATGTCGGCGGCCTCCTGCACGGCGACCTCGGTACCTCGCTGGTCACCGGGGCACCGGTCGCGGAGCTGGTCCGCACCCGGCTCCCGGCCACCCTGGAGATCGCCGGCCTCGCCTTCCTCACCGCCCTCGCGGTCGCCCTGCCCGGCGGGCTGCTGGCCGCCGTCCGCACCCGCGACGGCCGCCGCCCGCGCACCGAGCTGGTGTTCACCACGGTCACGGCCGGGCTGACCGGGGTGCCGGACTTCGTGCTGGCGGCCGGGCTCACCGCCCTGCTCGCCGTCGGCCTCCAACTGCTCCCGGTGGCCGGAGCGGCGGGCGTCGCGTCCCTCGTCCTCCCCGTGCTCGCGCTCTCCCTCACCCCCACCGCCGTGCTGCTGCGCATGGTCAGAGTGGAAGCGCTGAAGGTGCTCAACGAGGACTACCTGCGCACCGCCCGCAGCAAGCGGCTGTCCTCCGCGCGCCGCTATCTCCGGCACGCGGCACCGAACATGGCCGCCGCCGTGCTCACCGTCGTCGGAGGCCTGCTGCCCGCCCTGATCGCGGGCACCGTGCTGGTCGAGAAGGTCTTCGCCTGGCCCGGCATCGGCTCCGCCATGGCCCAGTCGGTGGTCGCACAGGACTATCCGGTGGTACAGGCCATGGTTCTGGTGCTCGGCACCACCGTGCTGCTCGCCGGCCTCCTGGTCGACGTGCTGCTCGCCGTACTCGATCCCCGTTCGGCGATCCGGGAGATGTGATCATGAGCCTTCCCTCCGGTCTCCGTCGCTCGCCCATGGCCTGGGTCACCGGCATCATGCTGGCGTCGCTCCTCGTGCTCGCGCTGGCAGGCCCGCTCCTGTGGGGGGCGGCGGCCGACCGTCCGAATCCCTCGGCCGTGCTCCAGGGCCCCTCCGCCGCGCATCCGATCGGCACGGACGGCCTCGGCCGGGACCTGCTGGCCCGCCTCCTGACGGCCACCCGGCCCTCCCTGCTGCTCGCGCTGGCGTCGGTCCTGCTCGGGGCGACAGCGGGGGTGCTCCTCGGGGCATGCACCGCCGTTCTCGGACGACGCGCCCGCCGGCTGACGGCGGGGCTGATCAACCTCCTGCTCGCCTTCCCGGCGCTCCTGGTGGCGATGTTCCTGGCGGTCGTGTTCGGCGCGGGCACCACAGGGGCGGTGCTGGCCCTGGCCGCCGCGGCCGTACCCGGGTTCGCGCGGCTCGCCCAGACCCTCGCCGCGGGTGTCGCGGGCACCGACCACCTGGCCGCGGCCCGGGTCCTGGGCCTGCGCCGCCGTCGGCTGCTGTGGCGCCACGTCCTGCCCAACATCGCCGAGCCGCTGCTCCTGAGCGTCACCACGGCCGCGGGCACCGCCCTGGTCGCGCTCTCCGGGCTGAGCTTCCTCGGCCTGGGCGTCCAGCCCCCCGGCTACGACTGGGGGCAGTTGCTCAGCCAGGGCCTCGACCGGATCTACGCCGAGCCGCTGCCCGCGCTCGCCCCCGGCCTGGCCCTGCTCTACGCGGCCCTGGCCTTCCAGCTGCTCGGTGAGGTCCTGGCCGGGAGTGCCGCCGGGCGCGGCCCGGTGGTGCGCATCCCCGCGCCGAGGTCCGCTCCGAGCGGCCCCGCCGAGAGCGGGGCGGTCCTCCAGGTCGACGACCTCACCGTCGAACTGCCGACGGCGGGCGGCACGATCCGCCCGGTGCGCGGGGTGAGCCTCTCGCTGCGGCCGGGCGAGATCGTCGGCCTCGTCGGCGAGTCGGGGTCGGGCAAGTCGCTCACCGCGCTCGCCATCGCCGACCTGCTGCCGTACGGCGCCCGGGTGTCCCGACGCACGCTGCGCCTGCTCGGGGCCGACCTCGCCGCCCTGACACCGAAGGAGCGGAACCGGCACCTCGCGACGGGCCTGTCGGTGATCTTCCAGAACCCGGCATCGGCCCTCAACCCCTCCCTGCGGATCGGCACCCAGCTCACCGAGGCCGTCCGGGCCCATCGCGGGGCGAGCCGCGCCCAGGCCGCCGCGGAGGCCGCCGATGCCCTGCGCCGGGTCGCGCTGCCCCCGGCGGTGCTGCGCTCACGCCCTCACCAGCTCTCCGGCGGCCAGCGTCAGCGTGTGATGATCGCCGCCGGGCTGATGGTGCGGCCGGGGCTGATCATCGCCGACGAGCCGACCACCGCCCTCGACGTCACCGTGCAGCGGCAGATCACCCGGCTGCTCACCGACATCCGGCGGGACACCTCCGCCGCGATCCTGTTCATCAGCCATGACGTCGCGCTCGTGGGCGAGTTCTGCGAGCGGGTCCTGGTGATGTACGCGGGCACCATCGTCGAGGCGCTGCCCGCCGGCCGCCTCGCCGACGGGACACGGCACCCCTATACCCGGGCCCTGGTCACATCGGTGCCGGACCTCACCGCCGACCGCCGCCAACCGCTGCCAACGGTCGAGGGCGCGCCGCCCGATCCGCTCGCCCCCGCGCCGGGATGCCCGTTCGAGCCCCGCTGCCCACGCCGCCGGGAACTCTGCGCCGAGCAGGCTCCTCCCCTGGACCACCTCGACGCCGGCCATCGGGTCGCCTGCTGGTATCCACTGCCGGTGACAGCGGTCCCGAAGACGGTGAGCGCGTCGTGACGGCCCTTCAGGTGAGTGACCTCACCGTCCGCCGCACCGGCCCCCGGGGCTCGTTCACCGCCGTGGACGGTGTCTCGCTGGAGGTCCCGTCCGGCACCACTCTCGGTCTCGTGGGGGAGTCCGGCTCCGGCAAGTCGAGCCTGGCCGGTGCGATCGTCGGCCTCGTGCCCGCGCAGGGCGGCCGGATCCTGGTCGACGGCCGGGAAATCCGCGCCCGGACGGTCCGTGACCGGCGTCGGCTCGGCCGCCGGGTCCAGATCGTCCTCCAGGACCCCGACACGGCGCTCGACCCGCGGATGACGGCCGGTCAGGCGCTCGCCGAAGCCGCCACCGTCTACCGTCGGCTCGACCGGGCCGCCCGTGCCGAGCGCGTCACCGAACTGCTCGGTCTCGTCGGCCTGGACCCTCGGCTCGCCGGCCGCCTGCCGCGGCAGCTGTCCGGTGGCCAGCGCCAGCGGGTCGCCCTCGCCCGCGCCCTGGCCGTCGAGCCCGGTCTGCTGATCGCCGACGAGATCACCTCGGCGCTCGACGTGTCGGTGCAGGCATCCGTCCTCAATACGATCCGCGAACTCCAGCGACGGCTCGGGCTCTCCATGCTGTTCATCGGCCACAACCTGCCGGCGGTCTGCCATGTTTCCGACACCGTGGCGGTCATGCGGGAGGGGCGGATCGTCGAGACCGCCGCCACCGGGGCGCTCCTGCGCACGCCGAGCCACCCCTACACCCGGACGCTGCTCGCATCCGTGCCGTCGCTGCACACACCCCTGTCCGAGAAAAGGACGTCCTGACCGCCCGGCGCCCCTGGTTCCTTCCGTGCGCGCATGCGAGAACCGATCGCCGCCGGTTTCGTGTCGCATGCCCGAGCATTTCCAACGGGGCGGCGTCAAGCAACCGAACAATTCCTCACGCTCACGGATTACCGCACGATATTCATGCCTGTTTTCCGTGAGACGATGCGGCGGCTTCGGAATTCCATGGGTCCGGCACTTCCGGTCCTTTCTCGAACCGATATCGAAAGGTATGGAATATGGCATTTCCCCGAAACACGCCGAGCACGCCCGAACGGGGTGCCGTGACATGAGCGTCGCCCTGGACCAGACCCTGTGCCACCAGACGGGCGTCGGCCTGTCCGTGCCGTTCGCCATCGCCGGAACCGGGATGCACCTGCCACCGGAGGTCGTCACCAACCAGGAGCTCACCCGCACCCTGGACACGAGCGACGAGTGGATCACCAGCCGCACCGGCATCCGGGAACGCCGCTGTCTGGCCCCCGGCCTGGCGACCTCCGACATGTGCGTCGCCGCCGCCCGTCCGGCCCTGGACGCCGCCGGTATCGAGCCCGGCCGGCTGGACGCGGTCGTCGTCGCCAGCTACACCGGGGACCAGCCGCTCCTTTCCACCGCGCTGATCGTCAAGGACGCCCTGGGCGCCCACCGCGCCCTGTCCCTCGACGTCACCCAGGCCGCCTGTGCCTCCGGCATCCAGGCCATGCTGATCGCCGCCCACCTCCTGCAGAACCCCTCCATCAGCACGATCCTGCTCCTCGCGGCCGACTGCGCCTCCCGGATCACCGATCCCGCCGACCGCACCACCAGGGTCTTCTTCGGAGACGCCGCGGCAGCCGTCGTCCTCACCCGTTCGGACACCCCCGGCGCGGGTCTGCTGTCCTACGACCTCGGCTCCCAGTTGTCCTACGACGTCCAGATCCCCGCCGGAGGCTCCCGGCTGCCCGCCAGCACCGCCACCGTCGCCGCCGGGGACCACTACCTGCACATGGACGGCCGCGCGGTCTGGAACGCGGCGACCACCCGCCTTCCGGAGAGCATCACCCGTGCCGCCCACCGCGCCGGCGTGCCGGTCGACGAGGTCCGGCACTTCTTCCTGCACCAGGCGAACCTGAACATCCTCACCGAGACCCTGGCCGCTCTGGGTGTTCCCCGGGACCGGGCCACCGTCACGATCGACCGGCTCGGCAACACCGGATCGGCGGGCCTGTTCACCGCACTCCACACCACCGTCGCCGAAGGCTCCCTGCTCCCGGGAGACACCTATGTGCTGGCCGGGATCGGCGCGGGCTTCCAGTGGGGAGCCCTCTGCCTCCGCCACGCCTGAGGGGTTTGCCGTACCGGCGAGGCCGTCCTTCCCGCGCACCCGTCGAGGCCGGTATGCGCACCGGACCGGAGCCCGTCAGGGCCGGCGTTGCCGGCCGCACAGCCCGATGACCGGCTCGGCTCGACGTCCGGCTTCCCGCGGTGAGGGTGGCGACGCGGGTCTCCGCCGGCGGGTGCGCGAGACCGAGACCGGCCGCGCCGCCCCGACGGCGGTCACCTCACTCCACCGGTGCGGCTGTTCGGAGTCCGTCGCCCCGTCACGTCCGGCGCGCCAGGTCCGCCGCCACCTCCCGGGCGGCCCGTGCACCCGAGGCGAGGGCCCCCTGCACGGAGCCGGTCGCACGGTAGTCCCCGCACACGTACCTGCCCGGGCCGTTCCGGGTGGTGCGGCTCAGCGGCCAGGGCGGACGCATGGCCGGGAGCGCGCCCTCGACCGTGCGGGCTGCGAGCTGCTGCCAGCCACTCGTGTCGGTGCCGTACAGCTCGGCCAGACGCCCGAGCAGCGCGGGTGCCCGTCCCGGAAGGTCGGTTCCCAGGACGGAGGTGGCGATCAGCGCGGTACCGGGGGGTGCGTAGGAGGGGGCGACCTCGCTGAGTACGCAGGTGTTCAGGACCGTACCGGTGCTGTCGACCAGCAGGATCGGTTCGGACAGCGGCGAGCGGTCGACGGCGTGGTAATAGGTCGTGACGGTGCGTGTGTCCGGCATGGTCAGGTCCGGCAGCAGGCGGGTGGCGGTCGCCGGGTCCGTGGCCACGACGACGACCGGTGCGGGCACTTCGCTGCCGTCCGCCAGTGACACCCCGGTATCGGTCAACTCGGCTACGGGGGCGCCGAGTCGCAGGACTCCGTCCGGAAGGCCCTGGGCGAGCTGGTGGGGTACGGCGCCGATTCCCCGCGCAGGCAGGCACAGTGTCCCGCGCACCATGCTCCGCCAGACCAGGTGGAAGAAGCGTGCCGAGGTCTCCAGCTCGTCCTCCAGGAAGACCCCGGCCAGGAACGGCCGGAGAATCTGGTTGATCACGTCGTCCGACAGGCCCGCCCGGGCCAGAGCCGCGGAGGTGGGGCCGTCCCGGCGGTGTCTGACGGAGGAGGCGGGGAGCACGGCGTCGCGCGCCGTGAGTGCCGCGAGTACGGCCAGATCGTGGGCGGCGAGGGCCCGCCCCGGCAGCAGGTTGGCCGCCGCACCCGGTTCCCTCGTGGGGTCGACGAGGCGGACCGGCCCCGTCCGGGTGTGAGCGATGATTCCCGCGGTGAACGGGCGCAGACGCAGGTCCTTCAAGTCCAGTCGCCGCTTCACCTGCGGGTACGAGGTGTTGAACACCTGGAATCCCCGGTCCAGCAGGAATCCGTCCCGGCGGTCCGTGCGCATCCGGCCGCCCACCGCGTCGGATGCCTCCAGCAGGGCCACCCGCAGGCCGGAGCGGCAGAGATCCAGTGCGCAGGCCAGGCCTGCCAGGCCCGCTCCGACGACGACGGCGTCCGGCGCCCGGCGGTGTTCGTCGGTCATGCTGCTCCTCGGTCGACGCGGGCATGCGCAATGCACGGACGTCGGGGTCGGCTTGACCGTCCCCTCGCCCGGGCGGTCACCCGGAGCACACCGGCGCAGCCACGTACCGGACGGCGCGCCGGGTGTCGGTCCGGCGACAGGTGTCGCAGGCGTGACCGCCGGTCCAGCGGACCATGTTCGGCCTGCCGATGCCAGGCGCCACGACGCAGCGGACCGGGTGACGCGGCCGGTCCGCCCATGGACTGGACCCGGCCCGGATGCGGGCCGGGTCCACGCTCCCCGGACGTCGAGATCAGCCGCCGGAGCAGACGGTGCCGTTCAGACGGAAGGCGGTCGGGTCGGGGTTGGGCCCGTCGTTGGCGCCGACGAATCCGAAGGAAGCCGTCGAGCCACCGCCCGGGGCCAGCGGTCCCGCGCCTTCGGGAGCGGTCACCCGGACGTGGGAACCGGTCTGGTGGAACGAGGCGTTCCAGCCGGAGGACACCGTCTGGCCCGAGGTCGGCCAGTCCCAGTCCACCGTCCAGCCGGTGATCGGGGTGTCCGCGAGGTTGCTGACGGTCACCGTGGTCACGAAGCCGTTGCCCCAGCTCGTGTCACGGTGGTACGTCACCGCGCAGGCCGCGTCCGGTGGGGTGCCGGTGCTGAAGGTCAGGGGGGAGGACGGGCCGGAGACCCGCCCCGAGGAGTCCGCCGCCAGCACGTTGACGGTGTGGGTGCTGCCCGGGGGCAGGTTGCGCAGGGTCACGGACGTGCCGGTGGTCTCGCCGACGAGGCGGGTGTACGCGCCGTCGCGCTCCTGGACGAGGTAGCGGGTCGCGCCTGCCGCCCCCTTCCAGGAAAGCCGCGCGGTGGTGTCGGTCACCGCGTCCAGGCGCAAAGTGCCCGGAGTGCTCGCGGCCGAAGCGGCCGGCCCGGTCCCGGCCTTCGGTTCGAGGGTCACGGTGAGCAGTGCGTACGGGGGCACCGTGACCCGGGAGGCGGACGCCTCCCCATCGGTGACCTCGGTGATGTCGCTGTCGCCGCGTGCGTAGCGGCTGACCTCCGGCGCGGTGGCGGACGGGGTGAAGCCCGCGTAGTCGAGGGCCACGGTCCGTGCGGTGTCCGGGTTCTTGTTGACGAGCATGACGCTCAGCCGTCCGTCACGACGGAGTACCGCGTGTGCCGAGACGTCCTGGGCGGAGGACTGGGCGGCGACCGTCGTGTCGCCCGCGGTGCCCAGTTCGCTGGTCATCTTCATCCCGTAGTAGGGAGGGAACGGCGTGTTCGGGGCCGGCTCGCAGACGTCACCGGTGCAGGCACCGCTGGAGAGCATGCCCATGTCGCCGTAGTCGGTCTCACCGTCGACGGTCGTGATCTGGCCGGCCCCGTTGTGGGTGTTCCACCAGTCGACGTTGAACACGCCGTTCTCCAGCGCCGTCATGAAGGCGTCGGCGGCGAACAGACCGTTGGGGCGGGCCGTGAGGCGGGCTCCTCCGGTGTTGGTGTTGATCTCGGTGAGGGCGATCTGGATGTCCGGGGAGTCCGCGCCCGCGACCCTGTCGATCTGGTTGCGCACCTCCCGGAGCTCACCGGGCAGCTTGGCCAGTCTGGCCATGGCGTCGTCGGCGGTGGTGTCGGCTCCGCCCGCGTACCAGTGGACGCTCACGAAGTCGATGACGTCGGCCACCTCCGGGAGCACGGTGTGGTTCCAGTCACCGGTGTCGCCGGTGCCGACGACGCCGTCCGGCCACTCGCCGGGGCTGGTGAGGACCGCGCCGATCTTGACCGTGGGGTCGACGGCCTTCATGGCCGCTGCGTAGGCGCGGACCTCGCGCGCGTACTCCCGGGGGCTCTTGTCCTCGTGGTCGTCGTGCTCCCAGCCGTTGCCGTAGTGGCCGTTGCCGTAGATCTCGTTGCCGATCTCCCAGTACTTCGCGCCGTAGTCCTTGGTGATGTTGGCGTACCTGACCCAGCCGGCCGCCTCCTCCGGGGTGCCGGAGCCGTAGTTCGCGATGAGGATCGGCTGGGCCCCGGCTGCGCGGACCGTGCCCATGAACGAGTCGAAGCCGGTGCCCGGGGCGACGTATCCGCCGGGTGCCGTATGCGTCTCCCAGTGGTAGATGTCCGCGTACGAGCCTCCCGGGTAGCGCATCATCCCGACGTCGGCCGCTTTCATCAGGTCCGCCACTTCGGGATCGTTCATGTGCGCGTCCCATACGGCGGCGTTGACCCCCCGGGCCGCGCCGGTCAGCGTGGACAGCGCCGCTTGGGCGTTCACCCGGACGTCGACGTCCGCGTCGTCCGGCGTCAGCGGTGCCGCGGGGGCCGCGCCGGCGAGCGAGGAGAGCAGGGCCAGCGAGGCGGCCAGGACGACGGCTCCGCGTGCGAAGGGGCGGAAGCCTCCGCCTGCGGGGTGTGGGGGTCTGTGCGATGGCGCCATGGTGATCCTCCCTGGGGATCTCGGCGGCACGGGCGAAGTGGGGCGGTCCGTGCCGCCGGACAGGCGAAGTCCGCTGCGGCGACGGGGTGTTACGCGTCGGCGGCACCGACGACGAAGTGCGGGCGGAGCGTGCATGGCCGGGGTGGCGAGGGGAGCCCACCCGTGGGAGCGCTCCCATCATGGGAGGGGCGCGAGGCCCTGTCAACGCCTGTGCCTGCCTGGCCCTGCGAGGCCCGCCAAGGGCGTTCCGGCGCTCGTACTCCGTCTCCACGCCGTCGGCCGCCTCGCCCCCGCGGCCCGGGAGCGGACTCGGGAGGTACGCCGCAGCCGGGCGGGAAGCCCGGCTGCGGCGTCGTCCGACCAGGACGGCCGGGGTCAGAGCCCGGCGAGGCCGAAGTCGGCCGTGGTGGTGGCGCCCTTCTGGATCCTGACGATCCGGAACTGCGGTGCGAAGCCGTCCTTGGCCACCTGGACCGCGAGCGAGTTGAGGCTCCTGTCGAGCCACAGCTGGTAGTGGCCGGCCGCGTCGGTCCTCAGTGTGTAGCCGACCGGGCCGCATCCGCTCCGCTGCGTCCACTGGCCGCAGATCTGGACGACGGCCCCGCTCACCGGTGCGCCGCCGCTGTCGGCGACGATGCCGGTGATCTTGCCCCAGGAGGCCGGCGGGTCGACGTGCAGCGTCACGGCCACCCCGTCGAGGGCGTACGGCGTGTCGGTGCCCACGCCGAGGACGGCGGCGAAGTCACCGGGCTGCGTGAAGCCGGTGGTGTCGCCCGTGATCCGTACCGTGACCGTCGCGCCGGGGGCGACGTCGAACTCGGTGGTGTCCTCGGTCAGCCATGCCACGTCGCCGCCGCACTGGTCGTAACCGGGCAGGGTCTCGCCGTACACGACCGGCTTGAAGCCGCCGGTCGTGCCGCCGACCTTGAAGATGCCGCACGCCGCTCCGCCCCGGTAGACGGAGTTGTTGGAGTTCGGCAGCGCGGTCCACTGGTCGGTGGCGGTGTCGTAGGAGAAGCCCTGGTTGGTCACGGCCTTTCCGTTGTCGACGGCGCCGCCCATCACCTGGAGCCTGCCGCCCGCGACCGCCGATGCGGCGCCCCAGGCATCGACCGGAAGGGCCGCCCGCGGGGTCCACGTGGCGGTGCCCGGCACCCATGCGTAGGTGGCGGTGGCCGGCTTGTTGGCGTCGGCGTTCACCCCGCCGGCGCAGACCACCTCGCCGCCGATCCCGCCGCAGGCGGTGAAGGCGACGGGGCTGGGATACGCCGGTTCGGTGGTCCAGCGGTCCGCGGCGGCGTCGTAGCCGTATACCGCCTTCGAGGTCGGCGTGCAGCCGCCGGTGGTGCAGCCCCCGACGACGTACATCCTGCCCTCGAGTACGGCGGTCCCCGCCACGCTGAGCGCGGCCGGCATGTCCGCCACCCGGGTCCAGCTGTCGTCGGCCGGGTGGTAGGCGTAGGTGCGCTTGCTGGTGCCGCCGGAGGCGTTCCAGCCGCCCGCGACGTAGAGGGTGTTGCCGATGAACCCGGCGGAGGCGCCGTTGAGAGGTTCCGGCAGGTCGGCGGCAGAGGACCAGGCGCCGCCCGCGGAGTCGTAGACGGAGACGTCGGTGTACAGCGCCGAGCCGTTGCTGCCGCCGATGACGTAGACCTTGCCGCCGTGCGAGGCGACCGCGTTGTCCATGACCGGCTTGGGGTAGTCGGCCATGGGAGTCCACGGTGCCGCGGCAGGTGTCTGCTGTTCGGGCTGTGTCTTCTCGCGGGCGGAGGCGGGCGCGGCCTTCGGGCCGGCGTAGCTGGTGTCGGCCGGGAGCACCGTCTTCGGGGCACCGGCGGGGGTCTTGCCGTGCTTGCCGGCCATCGGGGTGCTGCCGGCCTCGGACTCCTCAAGCTTCACGTGCACCGGTTCGGTGCCGTCGTTGCCGAAGGTCACGGTGTCGGACAGCGACTTCGGGGCAGTCGTCTGCCCGATCCTCCCGCTCAGGGCGACCGAGGAGGAATTCAGTGTCAGGTGCCCGGCCCCCAGTTGGAAGTTGTGCCTGGTCACCTCGTCGGCGGCCACGGCGAACGTGGCCTTGCGCGGTGTGTAGCGTCCGTCCGTCGCGGTGAAGCCGGAGTTCCCCGTACGGGTGGTGAAGAGGGAGTAGTAGCCGTCGGGCAGGTTGGGGTCCTCGGGCGTCGCCGTGGTGACGCCGAACTCGTCGCCGCTGGTGTTGCTCGTGACCGTGGCTCCGGTGAGCGGGGCACCGGTGTTCTGGTCGCGTACGACGCCGGCGACCAGGGCGCCGGGAGTGGCCTGGCAGGTCCGGCCCCGGCCGATGACGATGTTGTCCAGCTCCCACCACGCTCCGGCGTAGCCGGTGAAGTGGAAGCGGACCTGCACCTGCTTCTGACCGGCGGCGTCCGGGATCGGGAGGTCTACGTGTCCGCGGACGCCCGTGATGCTCGTCTTCTTCCACACGTTGGTCCAGGTCCGGCCGCCGTCGACGCTGTAGTCGATCATGCCGGTCTGGCCGCCGACGCCGTTGTAGTGGGTGTCGAAGCCGATGACCGGGCTGTCCACCGCGCCGAGGTCGATCACCGGCGAGACGAGGCTGGTGTCCTGCCCCTCGCCGGTCTTGTAGTAGTCCGAGTCGACGATGGCGAAGTTGCCGCTGCCGCCGGTGTGGTTGTTGGCCTTGCCCGGGTCGTCGAAGGCCCAGGTCTGGCCGTTGTCCTTGGCGTCGGTGACGGTCCACCCCTTCTGCGGGGTCCTGCCGGTCCAGCCTTCGAAGTCGGTGCCGGTCCCGTCGTAGGCCCAGCCGTATCCGGTGGCGTAGCAGGCCTTCTTGTCGATGCCGAGCCCGATGTGCGCGGTGGTGGCGCCGGTGCCCTCGGTCAGATCGACCGGCACGTCGGCCGCGGCGTATCCGCTCAGGTCGGCGGCGGTCGCGTGCAGGGTGTACTTCGATCCGGTGGGCAGCGCGAGCGAGTAGCGCCCGGTGTACGGGTCGGAGTAGACCGCCTCGTCCGGGTGCCCGTCGAGGGTGATCCTGGCGCGCATCGGCCAGCCGTGGCCGGAGGCGTCGGTGACGTTGCCGGACACCGTGCGGGTCGCGATCCTGGTCAGCGCGAAGTCGCTGGTGGTCTTCCTGTCGACGGTCACCTCGATGTCCGTCGCGGTCTTCGTCCCGTAGCCGAACGCCGAGGCGGCCACCGTGTAGCTGCCCGCCGGTGCGTGCAGGTCGTAGCGCCCGTCCTGGCCGGTGGTCGCCGTGAAGACGGAGTCGTCCGTGGCGGTGGCCCGGAGGGTGACGCCGGCGAGCGGTTTTCCGTTCGCGGCGTCGGTCACGGTTCCGGTGATTTCGCCGGTCTCCCCCTGGGTCAGGCCGGCGACGCCGTACGGTGTGCCGAGGCCGGTGGGTCCGTCCCAGCCGGCCCCCGCCTCGCAGAGCCTGGTGCCGCAGGGACCGTTGGCACCCGCGGTGACATCGGTGAACCTGTCCTTGGCCGCGTACGGGTACGAGGCCGGGTAGGTGCCCGGGGTCGGGGTTCCGGCCAGGGCGTACATGCCGGCGACCAGGGGTGCGGCCAGCGAGGTGCCGCCGTACTGGGACCAGCCGGACTGGCCCACGGTGTTGTAGACGCCGATGCCGGTGGCCGGGTCCGCGTCGGCGGATATGTCCGCGGTCGCCTTGCGGGCGCCGCACGAGGTCTCGACGTCCTGCTGCCACTTCGGTGCCGGTTCGTAGAGCGAGCAGCCGGAGCCGGCGCCGGGGCCGCCGCGCACGGTGCCCCAGGCGGATTCGGTCCAGCCACGCGCGGTGCCGCTGTCCTTGGTGAGCTTGGTGCCGCCGACCGCGGTCACGTTCGGATTGGTCGCGGGCCAGGACTGGACGTTGCCGGTGTCGCCGGAGGAGACGGTGATCGCGATGCCCGGGTGGTCGTAGTAGCGGTCGAAGGCGGTCACCCCGGGGGCTTCGCCGTCCAGGCCGTACGAGTTGGAGATGGCCACCACTCCGGGCCTGGCGGCGGCGGTGTTGACCGCCGTGCCGAGGTCGTCGAGGCCCGCCGAATCGCCCTGGACGAGCAGGATGTCGCACTTGGGGCAGACGCTCGATACGGCGTCGAGGTCGAGCGCGGTCTCCACGCTCCAGCCGGCGTTGTCCGGCGGGAAGTCGGTGCCGCCCCGCTGGTCGATCTTGGTGAAGCAGCCGTTCGCCGTGGTGCAGGCGGGCAGGCCGTAGTAGCTGCGGTAGACCGCGAGGTCGGCCTCGGCCTTGGAGTAGCCGTAGGCGGCCACGATCGCGACCGTCATGCCCTCACCGCCGTCGGGCAGGTTGTACGCCTGCTGGAGCGCCGCCGGACTCATCGCCGTGATCGGCGGCGCGGAGGCTTCCTGCAGGGTACGGCCGGTCGCGGTCGCCAGGCCCATCGCGAAACAGCGCGCGACCGGCACCTCGGCGCTGCGCTCCGCCGCGGTGAGCGAGGCGCAGTCCGCCGGCTCGTACCGCGGATCGGCCGCCGGTGCGGGGTCCGCCGACGACGATGCGCCGGGGTCCGGGGCACCGGGCATCGCGGTGCTCGGAAGGGCCGTCGCGAACGACAGCCCGGACACCACCAGCCCGATCACCATGAGTCCGGTCAGCCAACGCCAAGCTCTGCGTGCCACGCCCCACCACGCTCCTCTTAGAGTTTCGACGGCGAGACGGTTCCACACCCTGACGTGCCCATCAAGAGGATATACGTTGCCGGTTGAGGACACCTGACCTGAAGAGGATGGGCCGGCATGTGGGAAGCCGTTGGCATGGGTGAGCAGGAATCACGTGTCTACGAAGCGCTGGTGAGGTCCCGTCACGCGGATGCCTCCACTCTCGCCGCGGAGTTGTCGTTGTCGCGCGGTCAGGTGGTGCGGACCCTGGCCGCCCTGACCGGTCAGGGCCTCGCGACCCGGCTCCCGGGCCGGCCGGCCCGGTTCACCGCGGTCGCGCCCGACGCGGTGGCGGCCCCGTTGATCGCGGGGCGGGAGTACGAGTTGATGCAACTGCGCAAGCACGTACAGGGGTTGTCCGAAATCCACCGCCGGGCGGCCGCCGCATCGCAGCATCCGGCCGACCTGGTGGAGATCGTCGAGGGCCGCGCCCATGTGCGCAGGACGATCACGATGCTCCACCAGGAGTCGCGGGAGCAGATCTGCCTCTTCGACCGGCCGCCCTACGTGGGGGAGGACAGCGAGTACGAGGCGCAGGGTCTGGACGTCCGCAAGGTCGAGTTCCGGGTGGTCTACGACCGGTCGTCGATCGCGCTGCCGGGCCGCATCGACGAGATCTGGAAGAGCGTGCGTCGCGGCGAACGGGCCCGGGTGGGCGATGTGCCGATGAAGATGCTGCTGTGCGACGGCCGCAAGGCGCTCATTCCGGCTGGCAGCGCCGACGCCTCCTACCTGATCCACGCCTCGGCTTTACTGGACGCGATGTGCGCGCTGTTCGAGGCGGTGTGGAACAGGTCGATCCTGCTGACCGACGTGGACACGGCCGAGCCGGCCTCGGAGCTCGACAGCGGTGACGAAGGCCTGCTGGGCATGCTGGCCGCCGGTCACACCGACGACAACATCGCCCGTGCCTTCGGCTGGAACGTCCGCACCGTGCGCCGCCACATCCACCGGCTCGGCGAGCAGGTGGGTGCCCGTACCCGCTTTCAGCTCGGCATGGAGGCCGTGCGCCGGAAGTGGATCTGAGGGGTGGTCGGTGCCGGCCTCACGGCGTTGCCCGGGCGGGACGTCAGCCGGTGGAGGCGAGTGACCGGAGGCCCGCGTCCAGGGCTCGGGTCAGCTCGCCGACTCGGCCCCCGCCTTCCGGGGCCGCTGGGAAGCGGGTGAGTACCGCGACGACGGCCGGCGTGGCACGGCGCACCGACTGTGCGAGGTGCCCGGCGCTCGCGGTCCGGTCGTCGGCGAGGAGTTCGAGGGCCCTGGCCGCATGGGCGCCGGCGCCGAGAATGTGCTTGACCTGGGTCGCTTTGGCCAGCGGATGCAGATACGCGGCAGCCGCCGCGGCCATCGCCGCCCGTGCCGCCTCGCACGACGCCGCCGTCTCGGCACTCTTGGAGGCTTTGAGGGCAGCCCATGCCCTGTCTCGCAGCGCTTTGCCCCGCTCGCCGCCCCGCGCGAACTCCCATGCGGCCTCAAGGGCGTCGCGGGGCCGCGAGTCGCCCGGCCGATCGGCTTCGAAGACCCGGAGCACCGTCTCCGCACACGCGGCGGCGAATGCGGTGACCTCCCGGAGGTCCTGCTTGCTCAGGGCGACTTCGCCCGCTTCCTGTGTCACCGTTCCGCTCCTTCAGGCATGCGTTCGCAAAGGGGCGTCCGCTCGGGCCTCGATCGTGGCGTCGCTGATCTCGTTCCGCATGCCGAAGCGGACGGCGGGCCGGTGGCCGGCCATGGCGTGTTCGCCGCGGAGGTCGTCGAGGTGCTCGGGGCTGTTGCCGGAGCCCGCGGCCACGAGGGTCACCCTAAGGGCTGTCCCGGGCGGGCCGGGAGACACCCCCGCGGTGGTGACGTCCGCGGGGGTGCCGCGGCACGGCTCGGGGCCGTGCCGGCCGGGGCCTACTTCAGGTGCCGGGTGAAGAACCGGACCGCGGCGGCCCCGGCGGACCGCGGGACACCGGTGTGACCGCCCATGTGGGCGTGCAGGGACTTCTCCTCGGAGCCGAACGCGTCGAACAGGTCGAGCGCGGCCTGCCGGTCGTTCCCCGCGTCGTCCCACTGCAGCAGGACGTGCAGCGGAGTGGTGACACGGCGGGCTTCCTCGAACGTGGCGCGCGGGATGAAACTTCCGGCGAAGAGGACGGCGGCCGCGAGGCGCGGCTCGGCCGACGCCAGCCGGACGCCGATGGAGATCATTCCCCCCGAGTAACCGACCGGGCCGCCGATCCCGGGCAGCGAGAGGAGGGCGTCCAGGGCGGCCTGCCACTCCGGGACCGCCAGGTCGACCAGCGGGAGGACGAGGGCGTCGATGATCTCGTCACCGACCGGTTCTCCGGCCTCCAGCGCCCGGCGCATGGCGGCGCGGGCCCGGTCGACGGAGGGCAGGCGGGGCCGGTCGCCGCTGCCGGGGAGTTCGATGGTGGCCGTGGCGAGGCCCTCCGCCGCGGAGTGCCGGGCCCGGTCGGCCAGGCGGGGGTACATCTTGTTCAGGCCGAGGGGAGGGTGGCCGAGCAGAACCAGCGGCACCGGTGCGGACGCCGACGCGGACGGGGGCGTCCAGAGGATGCCGGGAATGTCACCGAGGGTGAATGTGCGTTCGAGTACGCCGTCGTCGAGGCGCTGCTCGGAAGTGAAATGCATGGTCGTGCCTTTCGGGAGTGCACAGCGTGGCGCTCCCGGACGACCCGCTTATCGCCCGACCGTGACCCCTGGGGGGAGCACCCATGTCGATACTGCGTTCACGGGTACCACCTCCTCGTTGTTCTTTCGCACGGCCGGGAAGAATGTATCAGTGCCCGTCCACGCCCTGCGCGCCACCGGTGCCCGTCCCGCGCCGTGCGGTTCCGGTCCGGCGGCTTCGCGGGCCGGTCACTCCTGCCGTTCGAACCGGCGGGCGGCCCACAGCAGGGCCCCGGTGCCGCTGATCAGGAGCAGGGCCGCCTTCGCAGCGAGCGGGACCGGGTGGCCCGCCCAGGTGACGCCACCGACGGCCGCACCGTCCGGTGCTCGCAGGGCGATGCTGTCGCGGAGCATGTCCACGCCGTAGGCGAGCGGGTTCGCGGCGGCCAGGGTGTGGGTCCAGCCGGGAAGGGACCGCAGGGGGAAGAAGCCGCCGGAGAGGAACAGCAGGGGCATCATCATCACGCCGAGCAGCGTGTGGAACGTCTCGGGCCGGCGCAGGCTCACCGCCAGGGTCAGGGCGAGGGCGGTGATCGTGAAGGAGATCAGGGTCATGCCGGCGAGGAGCAGTGCCAGGAGGAGCGGATCGTAGGGCAGGCCGACGACGCCGGCGAGACCGAGGAGTACGGCGCCCTGGATCGTGGCGACGAGGGTGCCGCCGGCGCAGCTGCCCAGGAGCAGGGCCGAGCGACTGACCGGGGCCATCAGGAGTTCGCGCAGGTAGCCGCTCTGCCGGTCGGTGATCAGGCGGATGCCGACCAGGATGGCCGGTGTCTGCACGGTCATCATCAGCATGCCGGGGAAGAGATAGGTCTGGTAGCCGACCCCCAGCGTCGAGTCGGGGATGAGAGCGGCGAGTCCGCCGCCCAGGATCAGGAGATACAGCACGGGGTGGAGCAGCATCAGCGCGGTGTGGGCGCGCTGGCCGGCCAGGCGCAGCAGGTCCCGGTGGATCAGCCCGTGGATCGCGCGCAGTTCGTGGCGCAGGCGGGCCGGCCGGTCGCTGTCCCGGGTGCCGGTCGCGTCGAGGGGGAGCGCGGTCATCGGCCGCCTCCGGTTGCCGGCGTGGGGCCGGGCCGGCCGCTGTGGATGCTGCGGCCGGTGTGATGGAAGAAGACGTCGTCGAGCGTGGGCGGCGTGGCGGAGGCGGCGCGGACGGCGACGCCGTGGGTTTCCAGCGCCGCGCAGAGGCGGGGAATCCAGGAGCTGCCGTCGGGGACGCGCAGGCAGATCCCGTCGGGGTCCGTGGTGACGGGATGTCCGGGCGGCACGAGGCGGCGGACGATCTCGTGTGCCCTCGCGTCCTGGCTGGTGCGCAGCACGACCCGGTCGTCACCGACGGCCGCCTTCAGGGCGAGGGGCGCGCCCTGTGCCACCAGCCGGCCGCGGTCGATGATGGCGACGCGATCGCAGGTGGCGGCCTCTTCGAGTTGGTGGGTCGTGACGAAGAGGGTGCTGCCATGCCGCTCCCGCAGGGCGTGCAGGTGGTCCCAGATCTGGGCGCGGGCGTGGGGGTCGAGGCCGGTGGTGGGCTCGTCCAGGAACAGCACGCCCGGCGCGTGCAGCAGTTGGCGGGCGATTTCCAGGCGGCGGCGCATGCCGCCCGACAAGGTGCGTACGGGGGAACGCCGCCGGCCGGTCAGGCCGGCCACCTCCAGCACCTCGGCGGTGCGCTGTCGGGCGTATCCGCGTCTCAGACCGTAGAGACGTGCGTGGATGTGGAGGTTCTGTTCGGGGGTCAGGTCCGGGTCGAGGGCGCTCTGCTGGAAGAGCATGCCGACCCGCTGCCGGACCTGGTGGGGCTGGGTACGCACGTCCGCGCCCGCCACCGTGGCGTGGCCGGCGGTGGGGCGGGCGAGGGCGCACAGCATGGCGATGGTCGTGGACTTCCCGGCGCCGTTGGGGCCGAGGAAGGCGAAGGTCTCGCCGCGCCGGACGTCCAGGTCCAGGCCGTTCACGGCGTGGGTGGTGGTGCCCTGTGGTCCGGGGTAGGTCTTGACCAGGCCGCGCGTGCTGATGGCGTACCCGGGTTCGGGAGGGCGGGGTGTGGTGTGGGGGCCGAGGGTGGGCTCGTGGGCGAGTTCCTCGTCACCGGTGTGAAGTCGCATGGGGGCCGGTCCTCACCTCTGGTTGGCCGGTGGGTTCCGGCCGGGGGGGGGGGCCCGGGCCCCCCCCGCCCCGCGGGGTGGGCGGGGGATAGTAGTGTAGGGGGGGGGGGGGGGGGAGAGTGTTTTGGGGGGGGTGGTGTGA
>NZ_JBEYCF010000078.1:0-24217 GCF_040632605.1 Streptomyces sp. NPDC019224
ACTCCTGCTTCCTGAACACCTCGTCGACCCTGGCCTGGATGTCCGGCGTCGACGGATCGAACACCATCACGTTCGGACCGAGATCACCACCGCCCTCGACGGCCTGCGCGTCCTGCCCGAAGGCGGTCTGCGCCGTGGGGACGGCCATGAGCAGCGACACGGCGAACGCGGCGAACCCGAAGGCCCTGCCCCGGCGCCTGCGGCGGGATGGTGCGGTGGGGGTGGGTGTGGGGGGAGTTGTGGGGGCTTCCGTGGGGGGAAGGTGCATGGAGGTACGTCTCCTGGGTCTTGGTACGGGTGACGCGACGAACGGTCCGGCGAACGCCGAGAGAGCGCTCTCCGGTGGGTGTCGATGGTTCCGCCGTTACCAGGGACACGTCAAGAGGTGTGCGTGGGAAGCCTTGGCCGAACCGGGACGGTCGCAACAATTAATGCCTCTGGCACGGCAATTGACCCTTTACGTGCCCGGTTGCGGGGGCCCTTGGGTTCAGGAGCTGACGGTGGCCGGACCGGACAGCCCTTAGGCTCGTACGGATGACCGAACTCGACGCCACCCGCGCTTATTACGACACCGTCGCCGAGGAGTACGCCGCACGCGTCCCCGGCCTCTTCGCCGAGGACGTGCCGGGGCGCGCGTTGATCGGAGCGTTCGCGGAGGAGGTGCGCGCGGACGGCGGGCTGCCCGTCGCCGATCTCGGCTGCGGACCAGGGCATGTGACGGCCCATCTGGCGGGCCTGGGGCTGAGCGTCCACGGCGTCGACGTGTCGCCGCGCATGGTGGACGTCGCCCGGCGCCGCCACCCGCACCTGCGCTTCGAGACCGGAACGATGGACGCGCTCGGGCTGCCGGACGGCGGCCTCGGCGGGATCGTCGCCTGGTGGTCCGTCCTGCACACCCCGCCGGACCACCTCCCGGCCCTCTTCACGGAGTTCCGCCGCGTCCTGGCCCCCGGTGGCCGGCTGCTGCTGGGCTTCCACGCGGGCGACGGGGAGCCCTACACCTCGGAGAAGCGTGCGGGCGGGTTCGCGTACGCCATTCACCTGCTGTCGCCCGACCGGGTTGTCGGACAACTGGAGCAGGCCGGTTTCACCGTTACCGCCCGGCTGACCACCCCTGGTGCGAAGTGGCCCCAGGTGTGCCTGCTGGCCCGGGCCGCCGGTGCGTGAGGTCCGGCCTGGCCGGCACCTTGGTCAGGTGGGGTGCCGGCCAGGAGCTGGGGGCGCGCGTCAGGCGCGCGTGATGCGGGCGATCGCCTCGACGGTCAGGGCGCGGTCGTGCGGTTCGGTTTCCAGGGCGCGGTGGATGGAAAGGCCCTCGATCAGCGCGTCCAGCTGACGGGCCGTCGCGGGGTCGAAGTGCCATTCCAGAGCGACCCGGCTGCGGCGCATCCACTCCCGGGTCAGTTCGCGGTAGGCGGGCTTGCGGGCGGCGAGGGTGTACAGCTCGTGCGTGAGGACCAGTTCGCGCTGGTTGCCGCCGGACAGGCGGTGGACCAGATCGGCGACCGCCTCGCGGGCCTCGTCCTGTGTGGTGGCGGCGCCCAGATGTTCCTCGAAGACGGCCACGATGCCGCTGGAGAAACGGGTGAACGCCTCCCGCAGCAGCTCGTCCATGCCGGCGAAGTGGTACGTCATCGAACCGAGCGGCACCCCGGCGCGGGCGGCGACCTTGCGGTGCGAGGTCCCGGCGACCCCCTCGGCCGCGATCAGGTCGAGCGCGGCGGTGATGATGCGCTCCCGCCGCTCGGGGTCGTTCTGTCCGGTCGCCACACTGGGTCCTTGTCTAGATGGAACGGATCACCCGGGCGGGATTGCCCACGGCGACCACGTTGGCGGGGATGTCCTTCGTGACGACGGCTCCCGCGCCGATGACGCTGTTGTCCCCGATGGTCACCCCGGCCAGCACGATCGCCCCGCCGCCGAGCCAGACATTGTCACCGATCGTGATGGGCCGCGCCGCCTCCAGCTTGTCCCGCCGGGGTTCCGGCTCCACCGGGTGGGTGGGCGTGAGCAGCTGGACGTTCGGCCCGATCTGGCAGTCGCGGCCGATGGTGATCGGCGCGACGTCCAGCGCGGTGAGGTTGTAGTTGATGAACGTGTCCTCGCCGACCGTGATGTACGAGCCGTAGTCCACGTACAGCGGCGGCCGGATGTGCGCCCCCGCGCCGATACCGCCGAGGAGTTCGGCGACGACGGGCTGCGCGGCGTCCGGGTCCTCGGTGTAGGCGGCGAGATAGCGGGCGGCCAGCCGCACGGCCCGCTTCTGGGCCTCGACGATCTGCGGGTCGTCGGCGATGTACAGGTCTCCGGCGAGCATCCGCTCGTGGTTCGTACGCGGGTCTCCCGCGAAGTGATCCGTCATGGGTACGAGCGTACACTCCAGGCGTACGATCGTACGCTCGTGGCGCCCGCCACTTTCCCGACCGTCTGACGAGGCCCCGCTGTATGGATGCCGCCACACGCCGCTGGCGTGCCGCACTGTTCCTCTTCATGCTCGCCGCCGGTACCGGCATGGCCTCCTGGGTCGCGCGCACCCCGGCCGTCCGGGACGGGCTCGACGTCTCCACCGGCGCGATGGGCCTGGTCCTGTTCGGGCTGTCCATCGGTTCGATGGCCGGGGTGATGGCGTCCGGGCCGCTCGTGCGCCGCCGCGGCGGCCGGACGACGATCCTCGGCGGGGTCGTCCTGATCGTCGCCGGCCTGCTGGTCGTCGCCGCCGGCACCGCCCTGTCGCTCGCGGCCGTGGTCTTCGGCGGACTGGCCCTGTTCGGCGGCGGGATGGGGATGAGCGAGGTGGCGTTCAACATCGAGGGCGCCGCCGTCGAGAGCGCCATCGGCCGGCCCGTCCTGCCGGTGCTGCACGGCTGCTTCAGCCTGGGCACCGTCGTCGGAGCGCTCCTCGGCATGGCGCTGACGGCGGCCGCGTTCCCCGTCGGCCGGCATCTGACACTCGTCGCGGTGCTGATAGCCGCGGCCGGTACGCGAGCGGTCCTCGCCATCCCGCACGGCACGGGCAAGGAGGACGCGCCGACCGCCGGGGCCGGACAGGGCGGCCTGCGGGGGCAGCTGCACGTGTGGCGCGACCGGCAGCTCGTCCTCATCGGCGTGATCGTGCTGGCCATGGCCTTCGCGGAGGGCGCGGCCAACGACTGGCTGCCGCTGCTCATGGTCGACGGCTACGAGGTGAGCGCCACGGCGGGTTCGCTGACCTTCCTGGTCTTCGCCGCCTCGATGACGCTGGGCCGGCTGGCCGGCGGCCCCTTCCTGGAGCGGTTCGGCCGGGCGAAGGTCGTCCGGATCAGCGGCCTGACCGCCGCGCTGGGCCTGGCCGTGGTGATCGTCGCGCCGAGCCCCGTGATGGCGGGCGCCGCAACGGTGCTGTGGGGGCTCGGCGCCTCCCTCGGCTTCCCGGTCACGGTGTCCGCGGCGGGCGACCACCCGACCGACGCCGCCGCGCGGGTGGCCGCGGTCTCCACCGCGGGCTACGGGGCCTTCCTGGTCGGGCCGCCCGCGCTCGGCTTCCTCGCGGAGCACATCGGACTGCGGCTCACGATGACCGTCGTCCTCGTCCTGGTGGCCCTCGCGGCAGCGCTGGCCGGGGCGCTGGGCCCCGGCCGCGACAGCGATGCCGCCGACGCGGCGGCGGCCCCGGTCACCTCCTGACCGGTGCCGCCCGCGGGCCGGCCGGCGCCCGGTTCCGGCCGCGGCGCCTCGGACCCGCGGACCGCGCCGGGCATGTCCTGACCCGCCGTGCCCGCGGATCGGCCGGAGAGCCCGGCCCGGCGTCTCCGGCCCGCCGCCCGCCCCGGGTCACGCCCCGACCGGCTCCTCCTCGTCCCACAGCGCGACGCTGTGCGCGGCGGTCAGTGCGCCGATCCGGGCCAGCGCCTCCCCGGCCGGCAGGGGGTCGAGCCGGCGGCCGTCACGCAGCCGCAGCGCGACGAGGCCGCCGGCCGCCTCCGCCGCGCCGATCACCACCTGGTACGGCACCAGCCTGGCCCGGCGGATGCGCGCCCCCAGGCTGCCGTGCTCCCGGCCGCTGATCTCCGCGCGCAGCCCGAGCTCGGCGCAGCGCGCGGCCAGCGCCTCGGCCTCCGGGAGTTCGGCGTCGGAGACCGGCAGGATCGCCAGCTGGTTCGGGGCGAGCCAGGCGGGGAAGGCCCCGCCGTGCTGCTCGATGAGATGGGCGACGGCCCGCTCGACGCTGCCGATGATGCTGCGGTGCACCATGACCGGCCGGTGCTTCGCCCCGTCGGCCCCGGTGTAGTGGAGGTCGAAGCGCTCCGGCTGGTGGAAGTCCACCTGCACGGTGGACAGGGTGAACTCGCGGCCCGCCGCGTCCTCGACCTGGACGTCGATCTTGGGCCCGTAGAACGCGGCCTCGCCCTCCGCCGCCTCGTACGGCAGCCCCGACCCGTCCAGCACCTCGGTCAGCAGCGCGGTGGAGCGCCGCCACAGCTCCGGGGCGGCGACGTACTTCCCGCCCGGGCCCGGCAGCGACAGCCGGAACCGGGCCGGACGGATGCCCAGTGCCCCGTACGCCCGCCGGATCATGTCCAGCGCGCCCCGCGCCTCGTCGGCGACCTGGTCCACGGTGCAGAAGATGTGCGCGTCGTTGAGCTGGATGGAGCGCACCCGGGTCAGCCCGCCGAGCACCCCGGACAGCTCCGCGCGGTACATCCCGCCCAGCTCCGCCATCCGCAGCGGCAGTTCGCGGTAGCTGTGCGCGCGGGAGCGGTAGATCACCGCGTGGTGCGGGCACAGGCTCGGCCGCAGCACCACCTGTCCGTCGCCCAGGTCCATCGGCGGGAACATGTCGTCGCTGTAGTGCGCCCAGTGCCCCGACCGCTCGTACAGCTCGCGCTTGCCGAGCACCGGCGAGTACACGTGGCGGTAGCCCGCCCGCCGCTCGGCGGTGCGGATGTACTCCTCCAGGGTGTGCCGCAGCACCGCCCCGTCCGGCAGCCAGTAGGGCAGGCCCGCGCCGATCAGCGGGTCGGTGTCGAACAGCTCCAGCTCGCGGCCGAGCCTGCGGTGGTCGTGCATGGCGGTCTCCTCGCGTGGGAAGGGCGAGCGACCGCACGGAAAAGCCCCGGGGCACTCGCCCCGGGGCTTGTCGACTGGTCAGCAGTCAGCGCGCCGGGACACTCTCCGGCGTCGTCGTGTTCATGGCGGCACGCTGCATGCCGCTGACACTAACCGCGGCCCGCGGCCGCCCGCATCCGGTTTTCCCGCCCGTAGGCGGGGGAAGGGCGCCGATCACCCCTTCTTCACCGAGTCCAGGTGGGCGAAGACCACGACGTTGTCCTCGTAGTCCTTGGCCTTCCGGTCGTAGTTGCCGCCGCAGGTGATCAGCCGCAGCTGCGCGTCCGGGGTGTCTGCGTACACCTTCTCGTCGGGGAAGTCCGCCTTGCTGAACGTCTCCACGGTGTCCACGGCGAACGAGGCCACCGTGCCGTCGGCGCGGGTGATGTCGACGGTGGCACCGGGTTTCAGCGAGCTCAGCTGGAGGAAGACGGCCGGGCCGGTCGTCGTGTCGACGTGGCCCGCCACGATCGATGTGCCCAGCTCGCCGGGCGTCGCGCCGTCCTTGAACCAGCCGACCAGGTTCTTGTCGTTCGGCGGCGGCGCGTCGAGCCGGCCCGAAGGACCGATCGACAGCGGGGTGAACGGCGCGTTCACCTCGATCGCCGGGATGCGCAGCCGCGTCGGCACCGAGCGCGGCAGTGAGGGCGACGCGTTCGGGGTGGCCTTCGACGTGCCCGAGGCCGAGGGGGAGGCGGCGGCGGACACGGCGGCCGCGGGAGGGGCGGGCGCCTTGCCGTCGGCCGGGGAGCCGATGGAGTGGTAGATCAGGGTCATGCCGAGCCCGGCCGCCGCGAGGGGCCAGAACAGGGCCCGGCCCAGCGAGCCGGTGGGGGCCGCGGCCCCGGGGGAGGGGGAGTCGGTGGTCTGCGGGGCGGCCATGGAGAACGTGCCTTTCGTCCGTGCGGTGCGGTACACGTGGGGGCCCGGGGAAACGCGGGCGCCGCGGCCGCCGTCCGGAGGGACGGCGACCGCGACGACAGAGGGCCCGCCGGGCCGGTCAGGCCATCGCACCGCCGGACGCCTGACGGCGACGCAGCCGGTACGCGGCGGCGCCGGCGCCGCCGAGCAGCAGCACCGAACCGGCCGCCAGACCGCTGCCGGTCATCGCCATCGCACCGCCGCCGGTGTGCACGCCGCCGCGCGGCTTCTCCTCGTCCTTGTACTTGCCGCCCTCGTCATCCGGCTGCCACTCCTTGGTGACGGTCTGCGAGAGCGCGCCGCCGCCGGTGTGGACGCCGCCGTGGGGCTTGTCCTTGTCCTCGTCCTTGTCCTTGTACTTGCTGTCCTTGTCGCTGTCGTCCCAGCCTTCGGTGACCGCCTTGGCGAGGGCGCCGCCGCCGGTGTGCATGCCGCCGTGGGGCTTGTCCTTGTCCTCGTCCTTGTCCTTGTACTTGCTGTCCTTGTCGCTGTCGTCCCAGCCTTCGGTGACCGCCTTGGCGAGGGCGCCGCCGCCGGTGTGCATGCCGCCGTGGGGCTTGTCCTTGTCCTCGTCCTTGTCCTTGTACTTGCTGTCCTTGTCGCTGTCGTCCCAGCCCTCGGTGACCGCCTTGGCGAGCGCGCCGCCGCCGGTGTGGACGCCGCCGCGGGGCTTGTCCTCGTCCTCGTCCTTGTACTTGCTGTCCTCGTCGTACTTGCTGTCCTTGTCGTCCGGCTGCCACTCCTTGGCGACCGTCATCGACAGCGCGCCGCCGCCGGTGTGGACGCCGCCGTGCGGCTTGTCCTTCTTCCGGCCCTCGTCGGACTTGTCGCGGTCGCGGTCGTGGTCGGAGGCGGACGAACCGCCGTGGTCCTGGTCGGAGGCCACGGTCATCGCGTAGGCCGAGGGGGTGGTGATGGCGAGAACCGCCGTGACGGCGGCCGAAGCGAACAGCGTGCGGGCAGAGCGCATCTGTACACATATCCTTTCGTCGCCCCTGCGAGGAGTGACGATATGTCGACTCCTGGTGACGCAGTGGCTACGTGATCCACCGTCAGTCCGAACCCGGGAGCGCGCCAGCGGAGAGCACCGCATGGGGGCCACGGCATGGGCCCATCGAGTGGCGGAGAACGGATAATCACCCGTTGGGCGGCACGGCGCGCCGTCGCGAGGTTTGGACGCCGCGCCTCACCTCGCGGTCCGTCAGTTCAGCAGCGCCCGCGCCGCCCGCGCGCCCTGCCGCACCGCCTCCGCCACGGCCGGCTCCACGCCCTCGACAACCCCCGCGTACTCCTCCATCTCGGCCGCCCCGCGCAGGAACTGACCCGCGCGCACCAGCAGCTGGGCGTGCTCGTAACGCAGCCGGGCCGGGTGCGAGGGCAGCAGCAGGGCCAGCTCCACCGCCCACAGCGCCACGGCCGTGTGCTCCGGGCGGGCCGCCGCCCAGGCCCGGATGTTGTTCAGGACACGCAGCACCACCTCGAGCGGCCGCGCGGGCTCCAGCGACGACGGCTCCCACCGCTCCCCGGTCGCGCTCGTCACCAGCAGCTCCGCGTCCTGGTCCGTCAGCGGCCGCCCGCCGGCGAACGGGTCGGCGAGCACCCGCTCGGCCGGATCGCCGAAACCGACCACGAAATGACCCGGCAGAGCCACCCCGTACACCGGTGCGCCCGCCCGCCGGGCGACCTCGATCCACACCACCGAGAGCAGGATCGGCAGCCCGCGCCGCCGCCGCAGCACCTCGTGCAGCAGGGACGACTCCAGGCGCCGGTAGTCGGCCGTCGAGCCCTCGAACCCGCACCGCTCGCCGAGCAGTTCGGCCAGCGCCGACGCCCAGGCATGGCCGCCGCGCAGCCCGTACGGAACCAGGCCGGCCAGCCGGTCCAGTTCGATCTGGGCCTCGTCGATACCCCGCGCGTCCAGCGCCGGGTCCGCCTCCGCCGCCACCAGCAGGCACAGGAGCGCCAGGTCGGGCCGCTCGGCCCGGGCCTCCTCCGCGAACCGGCGGCGCAGCTCCTCGCGGTCGTTCCGCTCGGGGACCACCGGTCACACCGGCCGGAAGTGGTGGTAGAGATGGTGCGTCGCGAAGCCCATCCCGTCGTACAGCGCGCGGGCGCTCTCGTTGTCCGCCTCCACCTGAAGCCAGGCGGCGGACGCGCCCTCGTCCATCGCCTGCCGGGCCAGCGCGGTCATCACGGCGGTCGCGAGGCCCCGGCGGCGGTGCTCGGGAGCCACCTCGACGGCCATGAACCCGGCCCACCGCCCGTCCACCACGCACCGCCCGATCGCGGCGGGCGCCTCCTCGCCGTCCTCGCCGGGCACGGCCGCGAACCACACCGACGGGCCGCTGTGCAGCACCGACGTCACCTCGGGGCCCGGCGTCCCGACGCGCTGGTAGCGGGCGAGCCACGCCGCGTCGGCCGTACGGTCCAGCCGGACCCGGGACACCTCGGCCGGCAGGTCCCCGACCGGGGCGAGCGCCGCGATCCGCACCTCCGCCGTCACCTCGCGCCGCCAGCCGTGCTCCTCCAGCGCCGCGCACAGTTCCTCCTGCGCGTCCTCTGCGCCGGTCGCGGTCTGTACGTACGGGGGCAGCCCCCGCTCCGCGTACCACTCCCGGACGTGCCCGAGTGCCGCGTCGAGCGGTACGCCCGGGTCGCCGAGCGGCAGCACCGAATTGGCGCGCCGGGTGAATCCTCCGGAGGCGCGCAGCAGCCAGTCGCCCAGCGGCTCGCTCTCCACCGGCTGCCAGGCGCGCGCGGACACCCGGGCGAGTTCTCCGAAGGAGGCGGCGGGGCCGCGCCGCCGGGCCGGAGCGGACGGTACGACCTTGCCCGCGACCAGAGAGGACTCGGAGATGCGGACGGACTCACCGTTCCTGGTTGTGATGGACAGCACACCGGCGTCCCACGATGTGAGAACGCCGACCGTGTCGGTGAATTCCGGCCTCTTCGGACGGTCTCCGGTCAAGCGCCGGACTGATACCCGTTTGCCCACGTCAGCTGGTGCAATTCGGACCTCCAGCCGTCCGCCGATGGTGAATTCCACGGCTCTGTCCGCCCCTCCTGTTCGGTTCGTGCCCGCGAACGGAGATACTAGGTGCGGGCATCGACGACGCCGCGCTCCCGCGCGAGAGCCAACGCCCTACCGAGGAGGAACGACAGCGTGACCTACGTCATCGCGCAGCCTTGTGTCGACGTCAAGGACAAGGCCTGCATCGAAGAGTGCCCCGTCGACTGCATCTACGAGGGCCAGCGGTCCTTGTACATCCACCCGGACGAGTGCGTCGACTGTGGAGCCTGCGAGCCGGTCTGCCCGGTGGAGGCGATCTTCTACGAGGACGACACCCCGGACGAGTGGAAGGACTACTACAAGGCGAACGTCGAGTTCTTCGACGACCTCGGGTCGCCGGGTGGTGCCTCCAAGCTGGGCCTGATCGAGCGCGACCACGCGTTCATCGCCGCGCTGCCGCCGCAGAACCAGTAACAGCGCCCCGGCACGTGCGCCGCCCCGGCCCCGTACGGCTCGCCGCCGTGCGGGGCCGCGGTGTTCCGGCGCCCGCCGCCGGGACGCCCGCGTGAATCCCGTACGAGAAAGCAGAGAGCCGTGTCCGCAGTCTCCTCCCGCCTCCCGGTCTTCCCCTGGGACAAGCTGGCGCCCTACAAGTCGACGGCCGGGGCCCACCCGGACGGGATCGTGGACCTGTCCGTCGGCACGCCCGTCGACCCGGTGCCGGAGCTGATCCGGCAGGCGCTCGTCGCGGCCGCCGACAGCCCCGGCTATCCGACGGTGTGGGGGACCGCCGCGCTGCGGGACGCGCTCACCGGCTGGGTGGAGCGGCGGCTCGGAGCGGTCTCGGTGGCCCATGAGAACGTGCTGCCCGTCGTCGGCTCCAAGGAGCTGGTGGCCTGGCTGCCGACCCAGCTCGGCCTCGGCGCCGGCGACAAGGTCGCCTACCCGCGCCTCGCCTACCCGACGTACGAGGTCGGCGCCCGGCTCTGCGGCGCCGAGCCGGTGGTCTACGACGACCCGACCGAGCTCGACCCGGCGGGCCTGAAGCTGCTCTGGCTCAACTCCCCGTCCAACCCGACCGGCCGGGTCCTCGCCAAGGACGAGCTGGTCCGGATCGTCGCCTGGGCGCGCGAGCACGGGGTGCTGGTCTTCAGCGACGAGTGCTACCTGGAGCTGGGCTGGGAGGCCGAACCGGTCTCCGTGCTCCACCCCGACGTCTGCGGCGGTACCTACGAGGGCGTCGTCGCCGTCCACTCGCTGTCCAAGCGGTCCAACCTGGCGGGCTACCGCGCCGCGTTCATCGCGGGTGACGCGGCCGTGCTCGGCGAGCTGCTGCAGATCCGCAAGCACGGCGGGATGATGACGCCCGCCCCCGTCCAGGCGGCGACCGTCGCGGCGCTCGGCGACGACGCGCACGTGGCCGAGCAGCGCACCCGGTACGCCGGCCGGCGCGCCGCCCTGCGCACGGCCCTGGAGGCCCACGGCTTCCGCATCGAGCACAGCGAGGCGAGCCTCTACCTCTGGGCGACCCGCGACGAACCGTGCTGGGACACCGTGGCGTACCTGGCTGAGCTGGGCATCCTGGTGGCGCCCGGCGACTTCTACGGACCGGCCGGCGACCGCTTCGTCCGCGTGGCGTTCACGGCCACCGACGAGCGCGTGGCGGCCGCGGTCAAGCGCCTGGGCTGAGCGCCGGCGCACGCGAGGGCCCCGGGAGCGCGTCGCGCACTCCCGGGGCCCTCGCGCAGGGAGCGGGCTCAGCCGAGCGGCAGGCCCCGGGTGAGACCGTCGGTGGGCAGACCGCCCTCGGCCGCCTTGGCGACGGTGCCGGTGGCGCCGCCCTCGGCCGCGTCGGTGGCCGTCCCGGAGACCTTCTTCGCCGCGGGGGCCGCCTTGCCGCCGAGGTCGCCGAGCGTCTTGCCCGCCACCGGCAGCGTGGTGCCGACGACCTTGCCGCCGGTCTTGCCCGCGGCGTCGGAGGCCGGCTTGGCGGTGCCTTCGACCGTCTTGCCGAGACCGGAACCCTCGACGCTGGTGAGACCACCGAGGTTCGGGGTCTGCGGGAGCTCCGCGGCACCGGCGGCGCCGGCCGCACCGACCACGGGGGCCGCGCCCGCCGCGATCAGCAGCGCGGTACGGGCGATCCGACGGGTCAGGGGGAGGGACATGATGCTCCTTCGACGGGAGAGGGATTCGGGCTGTCCGTGGGTCGGACGCCCTGACAACCGTCGTGGGGGCGGGTGAGGTTGCGGTGCGACGACGTAAAGACTCAGCAACGCGGCGGACGGCCCCCGGCGGAGGAAGCCGGGCAAACGGTGCGCTGCGCGACCGCCCGCCGAACCGTCACTTCCCTTGCGGCGCAAGGGAAGCGGTGCCGCGTCTCGCGGCCCCCGCACCGCCCTTCGGAGGGCGCTCGGCCGCGTCATGGTCCCCTCCGTACGGATGAACCCCCGCACGAACGCGCGACATGCCCGACCGGGCGGGGGCGGGTCGGGACGTGCCCGGCCCGTGGCCGCCCCGCCCCGGGCACCGCTCAGCGCACGAGGCGCAGCCGTACCTCGTCCAGGTCGGACTTCTCCCGCTCCGACGCCTCGCGTTCCGTGCGCCAGCCCGAGCCGGCCGCCCACACCCGGCCCCCGTACGTGACTTCGTCGATGCCCAGCGCCTCCGACTGGGCCACCGCCCAGTGCGCCAGCTCCCAGCCCCGCTGCGGCACGCCGTCCCGGTCGGCGCGGCGGTCCGCGCGCACGGGAACCGCGAGCGCGCCCGAGGCCGTCGCGCCCGCGGAGGGGGCCGCCGCGCCCGTCCCGGCCGGCAGCACGTCCTTGCCGAAGGCGCTCACCAGGGCGGCCCGCACCTTCGCGGCATCGCCCGTCCCGGTGGTGGTCCGCGGCGGCTCGCAGTCCAGCGCGCCGGGCGTGCGCCCGGTCAGCGCGGCGGCCAGCAGCGCCGCGTCCGGCTCGTGCTTCGCGTACGCCTGCGGGAAACCGCTGCGCTGGACGCGCTGCGCGGCGACGGTGAGCGGCAACCGCGAATAGCCGGGCACCTCGGCCAGGTGCTCGTAGAACTTCCCGGCCGAGTAGACCGGGTCCATGATCTGCCGTCCGGTGCCCCAGCCCTGCGAGGGCCGCTGCTGGAACAGCCCCAGCGAGTCCCGGTCGCCGTGGTCGAGGTTGCGCAGCGCGGACTCCTGCAACGCCGTGGCCAGCGCGATGGTCACCGCGCGCTCCGGCATCCCGCGCCTGGTGCCGACCACGGAGATCGTCGCGGCGTTCGCGGCCTGCTCGGGCGTCAGCCGGTACGAGCCGTCCGCCGAGCGCACCGTGCACTGGTCGGACCCGCGCCCGCCCGAAACGTACTGAACGGTCAGATAGCCGGCCACCGCGACGAGCACGCCGACGGCCGCCACGATCCGCAGCCGACGACTGCGGCCGGGAGGTCGGGGAGCAGCGGAAACGGTCCTGGGCACGGGCCCACCGTACGACAGGCACTAGTGCCGCGGCAGCCAGGGTTTGCCCGGAAGGAGCGGCGTCAGGGGTATCCCCGAGTTCTCGGCTCCGCTCGAACAGGGGAGACCCCACCTCTCGGCGTGCCGGCCGGAAGCCCTCGTACTGGACGTACTCGGGTTTTCGGCCGGTGCGGCGAGAGTGCGTGCATGGCGTCGCGACGGGGTGAACCTTGGCTGCTGCGGCACTAGGCTCCTGGCCATGGCCGAAAGCACGCTTGACCTCACCCTTGACGGGCCCGCCCTCACCGCCGCGCTGGTGGACTTCCCCTCGGTCAGTGGGGAGGAGAAGGACCTGGCCGACGCCATCGAGTCGGCGCTGCGGACGCTGCCGCACCTGACCGTCGACCGGTACGGGAACAACGTCGTGGCCAGGACGGATCTCGGCCGTTCCGAACGCGTCATCCTGGCGGGGCACATCGACACCGTGCCGATCGCCGACAACGTGCCCTCCCGGCTCGACGCGGACGGTCTCCTCTGGGGCTGCGGCACCTCCGACATGAAGTCCGGCGTCGCCGTCCAGCTGCGCATCGCCGCCACCGTGCCCGAGCCCAACCGCGACCTCACCTTCGTCTTCTACGACAACGAGGAGGTCGCCGCCCACCTCAACGGCCTCGGCCACATCGCCGACGCCCGCCCCGACTGGCTGAAGGGCGACTTCGCCGTCCTCCTCGAGGGCTCCAACGGCGAGGTCGAGGGCGGCTGCCAGGGCACCCTGCGCGTCTTCCTCCACCTCACGGGCGAGCGGGCGCACTCGGCGCGCAGCTGGATGGGGTCGAACGCCATCCACGCCGCGGCCCCGGTCCTCGCCCGCCTCGCCGCGTACGAGCCGCGCCGGCCGGTGATCGACGGCCTGGAGTACCACGAGGGCCTCAACGCCGTACGCATCGAGGGCGGCGTCGCCAACAACGTCATCCCGGACGCCTGCACGGTCGTCGTCAACTACCGCTACGCCCCCGACCTCGGCCAGGAAGAGGCCCTGGCCCACGTCCGCGAGGTCTTCGCGGACTGCGGCGTCGCCGAGTTCACGGTCGACGACCACTCCGGCGCGGCCATGCCCGGCCTCTCCCACCCGGCGGCCAAGGCGTTCATGGACGCGGTCGGCGGAGTCGCCCGCCCCAAGTTCGGCTGGACGGACGTGGCCCGCTTCGGCCCTCTCGGCGTCCCCGCGGTGAACTACGGTCCCGGCGATCCGGTCCTCGCCCACAAGCGCGACGAGCACGTCAAGGTCGAGCGCATCACCCACTGCGAGGAGCGCTTGAGGGCCTGGCTCACGGCATGACCCACGACCGACCTCCCGCATTCCTCTGTCCGTAACCCGCGGCGATCTACGCTGGCGTGAGACGGAGGCGCCGCAGGGCGCCTCCGACGCCGGCGGAGGGAGCAGGTCATGGGCAACCGCGAGGACGCGCGCATTCCGGAGGGTGCGGAGATCCCCGAAGGCGCGGTACGGCCCGAGGAACAGCGCCTCGGCCCCGTACTGCGCCGCAGGGACCAGGTGCAGCCCGGCACGACCGATCAGCGGCTGCTGGACTCCGAGGACGACTCGGAGTGGGTGCACACCGACCCCTGGCGGGTGATGCGCATCCAGTCGGAGTTCGTCGAGGGCTTCGGCGCCCTCGCCGAACTGCCGAGCGCCATCAGCGTCTTCGGCTCGGCCCGCACACCCGCCGGGGCGCCGGAGTACGAGGCGGGCGTACGGATCGGCCGGGCGCTGGTCGACGCGGGCTTCGCGGTCATCACCGGGGGCGGCCCGGGAGCGATGGAGGCGGCGAACCGGGGGGCGCGCGAGGCGAAGGGCGTCTCGGTCGGCCTCGGCATCGAGCTGCCCTTCGAGTCCGGCCTCAACCCGCACGTCGACATCGGCGTCAACTTCCGCTACTTCTTCGTCCGCAAGACGATGTTCGTGAAGTACGCCCAGGGCTTCGTCGTCCTGCCCGGCGGCCTCGGCACCCTGGACGAACTCTTCGAGGCCCTGACCCTGGTCCAGACGGGCAAGGTCACCCGCTTCCCGATCGTCCTCTTCGGCACGGCCTACTGGGGCGGCCTGGTCGACTGGCTCCGCGACACGGTGGTGGCCCAGGGCAAGGCGTCGACCAAGGACCTCCTCCTGTTCCACGTCACGGACGACGTGGACGAGGCGGTGGCGTTGGTGACGAAGGAGGTGGGGCGTTGAGCCGGTGCGGCCCCGCCGGCGTGTGAGGCAGCGCCCCGAAGCTTCCAGCCCCTCCGGCGCTCGAGGAGCGGGGCCCGGGGCGGCGCCCCGGTTTCGGGAAGGGGCGGGGTGGGGAACAGGCCCGCCGCAGGCGTCCCGCCCCCTACCCGCCTCGCCCTACGCCAACCCCCGCCGCGCGACCGCCGGTGACCGCCACCCCGCGATCGACGCCACCATGTCCAGCACGTCCCGCGTCTCGGCCACCTCGTGCACCCGGTACACCCGCGCTCCCAGCCACGCCGACACCGCCGTCGTCGCCAGCGTCCCGAGCAGCCGCTCCTTCACCGGCCGGTCCAGCGTCTCGCCCACGAAGTCCTTGTTGGAGAGCGATACCAGGACGGGCCACCCCGTCTCCGCCATCTCGCCGAGCCGGCGCGTGGCCTCCAGCGAGTGCCGGGTGTTCTTCCCGAAGTCGTGACCGGGGTCGATCATGATGCCGTCCGGCCGGACCCCCAGGGACACGGCCCGCTCGGCCAGCCCCACGGTCACCCGCAGGATGTCGGCCATCACGTCCTCGTACCCCACCCGGTGCGGCCGCGTCCGCGGCTCCGCGCCACCGGCATGGGTGCACACGAGCCCCGCCCCGTACCGCGCGGCGACCTCCGCCAGCTTCGGGTCCACCCCGCCCCAGGCGTCGTTCAGCAGATCCGCCCCCGCCTCGCAGACCGCCTCGCCGACCTCGTGACGCCAGGTGTCGACGCTGATCACCACGTCCGGGTGACGGCGGCGCACCTCGGCGACGAACCCCACCGTGCGGCGGGCCTCCTCCTCGGCGGTGACCTCCTCGCCGGGACCGGCCTTGACGCCGCCGATGTCGATGATCGCCGCGCCCTCGGCCACGGCCTGCTCGACCCGGGCGAGAGCCGGCTCGTCCTGGAAGGTGGCGCCCCGGTCGTAGAAGGAGTCCGGGGTGCGGTTCACGATCGCCATGATCACCTGTTCGTGCGCCCCGAATTCGCGCCGCCCCAGCCGGAGCGCACCGCTTGCCATCCTTGTCCCTCCCTGTGGATCCGGCCGGGCAGACACTTGCCGAGGCCGACAGCCGACCCTAGCTGTCGGTACCGCATGGCACGATCGGACCCGGACGAATTCCGCTCCCGGGGAGATACGCGTGTTCTTGTTCTTGCTGCTGGCGATGGTGGTGGTGGTTGCCGCGGTCACCCTCGCGGTGGTCGGTGGAGGCAGGAGCGCCGTCCTGCAGGACGTGGCGCCCGAGCTGCTGACGGACCCCCTGCCCGTCTCCCGCCCGGTCGGCCGGGCGGACGTCGAGGCGCTGCGGCTGCCCGTCGCCCCCCGGGGCTACCGGATGACCGACGTGGACGACGCGCTGAGCCGGCTCGGCGCCGAACTCGCCGAGCGGGACGCGCGGATCGCGGAGCTGGAGGCGGCACTCGCCGGCGCGCAGGCGACCAGGACCGGCCGCCCCGAGCTGCTCAAGGAGGGGCAGGAGCCGCGGCCCTGGCAGCCGCCGCAGGAAACCGGCGGCCCGGCCGGTGAGCAGTCCGCCCCCGACGAGGAGCCGGGCCGATGAGCGGCGGTGCCGTGGCGGCGGCGGACGGCGGACTGCGCTGCCCCTGGGGCCTGTCCACCGAGGACTACCTCTGGTACCACGACACGGAGTGGGGCCGTCCGGTCCACGGCGACGACGCCCTGTTCGAGCGGCTGTCCCTGGAGGCGTTCCAGTCCGGGCTGTCCTGGCTGACCATCCTGCGCCGCCGCGAGGGCTTCCGCAGCGCCTTCGCGGGGTTCGGCATCCCGGCGGTGGCCGCCTTCACGGACGCGGACCGGGAGCGGCTGCTGGCCGACGAGGGGATCATCCGCAACCGCGCGAAGGTCGACGCGACCATGGCCAACGCCCGGGTGCTGGCCGGCTGGGGCGCCGGCGAGCTGGACGAGCTGATCTGGTCGTACGCCCCCGACCCGCTGGGCCGCCCGGCCCCGAAGACCCTCGGGGACGTACCGGCGGTCACCCCCGAATCCACGGCCCTGGCGAAGGACCTGAAGAAGCGGGGGCTACGGTTCATCGGGCCGACCACGGCCTACGCCCTGATGCAGGCGTGCGGCCTGGTCGACGACCACCTCGCCGACTGCGTCTCCCGCCCCACCCCGGCGTAGCCGCCTACCGCCCGAGGTACTTCGGCTTCTCCTTGGCGAGGAAGGCCCGCACCGCGATCCCGTGGTCCTCGGACGCGCCCGCCCCGGTCTGGAGCTCGTCCTCCTTCTCCAGGGCCTCGGCCAGGGTGTGCCCGGCCCCGAAGGCCAGCGACTCCTTGAGCGCCGCGTACGCCACCGTCGGCCCGTCGGCCAGGGCACGGGCCACGGCGGCCGCCTCGGCGGCGAGGTCGGCGGCGGGCACCAGCCTGTTGACGATGCCCAGCTCATGGGCCTCCTGCGCGGAGATGGAGCGCGGGAACAGCAGCAGGTCGGCGGCGCGGCTCTGTCCGATGAGCCGGGGCAGCGTCCAGGAGACGCCCGAGTCGGCGGTGAGCGCGACCCCGGCGAAGGAGGTGTTGAAGGAGGCGGTGTCGGCGGCCACCCGGTAGTCGCAGGCGAGCGCGAAACCGAAACCCGCACCGGCGGCGGCGCCGTTGATCCCGGCCACGACCGGCTTCGGCATCTGGGTGAGCGCCCGCACGATCGGGTTGTAGTGCTCCTGGACGGTGCTCAGCGCGTTGCCCCCGTCCTGCCCCTGGACCTCGGCGAGCTTGGCCAGGTGCTCCTTGAGGTCCTGCCCGACGCAGAAGGCGCGCCCGCCGGACGCGGTCAGCAGCACCGCCCGTACGCCGGTGTCGGTGGCGGCCGACCGCAGGGCGTCGCGGAGCGCGACCTTGGCCTCGGTGTTCATGGCGTTCATCGCGTCGGGGCGGTTGATCGTGATCGTCGCGAGCCCGTCGCCGATGTCGTAGAGCACCGCGTCGTCGTGATCGGCCATGAGTGGTCCCCTTTGCGTGTCGTTCACCAGCCTGTCCACGCAAGCATGGCCGACTTCGCCGGAGGCGGACATGTGACCTGCGTCAAACATTTCCGCGCCGTGGAGGGGCCGAAGGGGCCGGAGTATCCCAGTGAGGTCCCCGAATTGGGTGGTTTTGAGCGAGCGCGTTGCCCAAGCGATGCAGAGCGATGTTGGTCATCGGGGTCGGTGATGCGGGATAATGGCGTGGAAGCACTGTGTTCGATGCCGGTGAGGCAGCGCCTGTCATGGGGCCGCCGGTTGCGATGAGCTGGTTTCAGGAAGGGGAACGAGCATGGCGGCCATGAAGCCGCGGACGGGCGACGGCCCGCTCGAGGTGACAAAGGAGGGGCGGGGCATCGTCATGCGAGTTCCGCTCGAAGGCGGCGGTCGGCTTGTCGTGGAGCTGACGCCGGACGAGGCCGATGCACTCGGCGACGCCCTCAAGCAGGTCGTCGGCTGAGCGGAGGCGCTCACAACTTCACCGCTGCCCCGGCATGGTTCCCGTGCCGGGGCAGCGGTGCGTCCGGGGCCGGTACGGGATCCGCCCCGCGCGGGCGGGCGCGGTCCCGCGTCCGGGGCCGGCGCGCGTACGCCTCAGCCGCGCCGCACCGCGCAGAGCAGGCCGTCGCCCACCGGCAGCAGCGTCGCCATCAGCTCCTGGCTCTCGCGGACCGCCCGCAGCAGTTCGCGCAGCCGCAGCACCTCCGCGGGCTGGGCGGCCGAGTCGACCGTACGGCCGTCCGCGAAGACACCCTCGAAGCAGACGAGACCCCCAGGTCGCAGCAGGCGCAACGATTCAGCTAGACAGTCCAGGCTCTCCATCCGGTCGCCGTCGCAGAACACGAGGTCGTAGCCGCCGTCCGCGAGGCGGGGGAGCACATCGAGCGCGCGCCCGGGGATGAAACGGGACCGGTTGGCCGCGAAACCGGCCGCCCGGAAGGCCTGACGGGCGAACTGCTGGCGCTCGGGCTCCGGGTCGACCGTGGTCAGTACCCCGTCGGGTCGCATGCCGTGCAGCAGATAGATGCCGGACACGCCGGTGCCGGTGCCGATTTCCGCCACGGCCTTGGCGTCCGTGGTGGCAGCGAGCAGGCGCAGCGCGGCGCCGGTGCCTGGCGACACCGAGCGGAGCCCCGCGTCGCGGGCCCGGTCCCGGGCCCAGCGCAGTGCTTCGTCCTCGGCGACAAAGGCGTCGGCGAACGCCCAGCTCGTCTGCCGGTTGGCGGTAATGACCCTCTCCTGTCCCCTTAGTTGGCGCAACGGTGACTGTATCCGCTGGACCCGGGAACCCGCAGATGGGACCGGGCGTTGTGAGAGGGCGGGGGAAAGCCCGTGGACCAGGCCCGCCGACCGGGTCGGGCGCGCGGGCGGAATTCCGGGGAGATCCCCGGCCCCAGCTGGAAAAAGGCTTATCCGGAGCTAACGGGCGAGGTGGCTATGGTAGGGGCTCCACTGGACACCACCAGAGCCGATAGGGGAGGTGCGGCTGCGCCTGTGGATCGGGGAGGAGTGCTGCGGCGCTTTCTCAGGTCGGCGGGTGAGCCGAAATCCGTGACCGACATCGCTGACCGTTCTTCCAACGACTCCGCACCGACCGCGACCTTCGCCTCCGATGCGGAATCCCAGGCGTGGACCCCGCCCACATGGGAAGAGATCGTCAGCACGCACAGCGGCCGCGTCTACCGCCTCGCCTACCGGCTGACGGGAAACCAGCACGACGCGGAGGACCTCACGCAGGAGGTCTTCGTCCGTGTCTTCCGTTCGCTGTCGACCTACACGCCCGGCACCTTCGAGGGCTGGCTGCACCGCATCACGACCAACCTCTTCCTGGACATGGTCCGCCGCAAGCAGCGCATCCGCTTCGACTCCCTCGGGGACGACGCCGCCGAGCGGCTGCCCAGCCGTGAGCCCTCGCCCCAGCAGGTCTTCAACGACACCCACTTCGACGCGGACGTCCAGCAGGCGCTGGACACCCTCGCGCCCGAGTTCCGGGCCGCGGTCGTGCTCTGCGACATCGAGGGACTCTCGTACGAGGAGATCGCCGCGACGCTCGGCGTGAAGCTCGGCACGGTGCGCAGCCGCATCCACCGCGGGCGCTCGCACCTGCGCAAGGCGCTGCGGCACCGCTCGCCCGAGGCGCGCGCCGAGCAGCGCTCGCTCGCGGGCGCCGGGGCCCTCCTGGCCGGGGAGGGCGGCACGGCGTGAGCGGAACGGATCCGACCCCCGCGGAACAACACCTGGGGGACCGCCTCGCCGCGCTCGTCGACGGCGAGCTGAAGCACGACGCCCGCGACCGGGTGCTCGCCCATCTCGCGACCTGTACCAGGTGCGCGGCCGAGGCGGCCGCGCAGCGCCGCCTGAAGAACGTGTTCGCGCAGGCCGCTCCGCCCGCGCCCTCCGAGGGCTTCCTGGCCCGCCTCCAAGGGCTTCCGGGCGAACCGCCGGGAGGTGACGACGACCGGCAGGGAAGACCTGCGGGCGGCTCCGGGCGGTTCGGTGACGGACTGTTCCCCGGGACACGCCCCCCGGGCGGCCGGGCGGACCTCACCACCGGCCCCGGCCCCCTCGACGGCTTCGGCTACCTCCCCGCCGTCCACGGCGGGGCCACGGCGCTGCCCGCTCCGCCGGCCCGCTCGGGCTTCCGCATCCACGAGGTGGGGCGCGAGACCGACCGCTCGCCCTGGCGGGGCCGCAGGTTCGCCTTCGCCGCCGCCAGCGCCGTCTCGCTGGCCGCCATCGCCCTCGGCGGCGCCCTGCCGACGACTACGGGCTCCGAGGCGCCCAACCGCGCCGCCGGCTCGGGCAACACCGTGACCCCGGTCGGCTCCGACGCCCGGACCGGCGGCGCCACGGCCGGCCGCCGCAACGGCTCCGGCCAGGGCACGCGCGTCATGTCCGGCCAGGGGGACGTCCCGGCCTCCCTCGCCGTGAACACGGCGTCCGCGGGGTTCGCGCCCGCCCCCTCGCTGCCGGCCACCGGCCCGCTCACCGGGAGCCCGTACGGCCTGCCCCTCACCTCCGGCGCGTCCGCGCTGATACGCCCCGGCGGGACCGGCGCCCTGCTCGCCCGCACCGTGGGCGGCGGGCTCGACCCGGTCCCGCCCGCTCCCGCCCCGGAGCCCTCCCTGCCGCCCACCTCGGCCGCCGCGAAACCGGCTTCCGCCGACCACGGGCTGCCCCTCTCCCCCCGCCGCTGATCCAGCAGCCCGCACGGGCTGCGCAGGTCCGGCTCAAACCTGGTTGAATTCCGGCAGGATTTCGGGAGGGACGCCTCTGCGGGGGCGTGCGGAGGGCCGGTTGCGGCAGTTGCGGGGAGAACATGGACGACGGGAAGCCGACCGAGCCGAAGGCGAAGTGGTGGAGCCGGCCCACACCGGGACGCGGCACGCCCACCGAGCCGACCGAGCCGTCGTCCCCCCAGGACGCGGTGCCGGCCCCGGCCGACGAGGCCCCGGCGACCGCCGGGACACCCGCGCCGGCTGAGCCTTCGGAGACCGCCGGGACACCCGCGCCGGCTGAGCCCTCGGCGATCGCCGGGGCGGCCGAGACCCACGAGCCCCCGGCGGCGCCCCACGACGCAGCTCCCGCCTCGCACGGTTCCCAGCCGCTGCACGAGCCGGACCCGTACGGCACGCCGCCCTACGGCGGCCCCGGCCCGTGGGCGCCCGCTCCTCCCGTACAGCGGCCGACGCCGGCCCACGGCACTCCCGTACCCCCGCCGTACGCGGGGACGAACGGCGCGGGCCTGTCCCTCGCGCCCGACCAGGCGGCCCAGGCATTCCCGCCCCCGATGACGCCTCAGCAGCCCCAGCCCCAGCCCCAGCAGCCGCACCCGCCGGCGCCGCAGTGGCAGAGCTACGACCCCTGGGGCGCGCCCCGGCAGCCGCTCGTCACCCAGCCCGGCCCCCCGCTCCCCGACGGCCGGCGCGGGAAGCGGCGCGGCACCATGCTGGTCGGCGCCCTGCTCCTGGCGCTGGTCGCGGGTGGTATCGGCGGCGGGATGGGCGCGTACATCGAGCGCAACGGCGGCCTCACCAGCATCGAACTGCCCCAGGACGAGCGGGACGGCGGCGGCCGCGCACCCGACAGCGTGGCCGGTATAGCGGCCAGCGCCCTGCCCAGCGTGGTCACCCTGCACGTCAGCGGCACCACCGAGTCCGGCACCGGCACCGGCTTCGTCCTCGACGACCGGGGCCACATCCTCACCAACAACCACGTGGTCGCCCCGGCCGGTTCCTCCGGCGAGATCACCGTCACCTTCAGCGGGGGCGAGACCGCCACCGCCGAGGTCGTCGGCAAGGACAGCGGCTACGACCTGGCCGTGGTGAAGGTCAGCGGTGTCTCCGGGCTGAAGCCGCTGCCGCTGGGCAACTCCGACAACGTCCGGGTCGGCGACCCGGTCGTGGCCATCGGCGCACCGTTCGACCTGTCCAACACCGTCACCTCAGGCATCATCAGCGCCAAGGACCGGCCGATCACCGCGGGCGGCGAGAAGGGCGACGGCAGCGACGTCAGCTATGTCAACGCGCTCCAGACCGACGCCCCGATCAACCCCGGCAACTCCGGCGGTCCGCTGGTGGACACCGACGCCCACGTCATCGGCATCAACAGCGCCATCCGCGCCGCCGACAGCGGCTCGGCCGCCGAGGGCGGCCAGGCCGGGTCCATCGGGCTCGGCTTCGCCATCCCGATCAACCAGGGCAAGCTCGTCGCCGAGGAACTGATCAACACCGGCAAGGCGACCCACCCCGTGATCGGCGTCACCCTCGACATGAAGTACACCGGCGACGGTGCCAAGGTCGGGTCGAGCTCCCGGGGCACCTCGCCCGTCACGGCGGGCGGCCCGGCGGACAAGGCGGGCATCGAACCCGACGACGTCATCACCGAGGTGGACGGGGAACGGGTGCACAGCGGCGAGGAGCTGATCGTCAAGATCCGCTCGCACCGGCCGGGGGACCGACTTGAGCTGACCCTGACCCGCGGTGGTAAAGACCTGTCCATAACTTTGACGCTGGGTTCGGCAACCGGCATGTGACGGCCACGGGAAGCTACCGTCCGGACAGATTCGCCGGGTACCGTGGTCGATGTCCGGACCTCATCCGAGCTGGTCGCGGAGAATACGAGGAGCCGCAAGGTGTTCAACGACATAGGTGCACTCGAGCTGCTGGCGCTCGCGATCCTCGGCGTGCTCGTCTTCGGCCCGGACAAACTGCCCAAGGTCATCCAGGACGCCTCCCGCTTCATCCGCAAGATCCGCGAGTTCTCGGAGAGCGCCAAGGAGGACATCCGCACGGAGCTCGGGCCGGAGTTCAAGGACTTCGAGTTCGAGGACCTCAACCCCAAGACGTTCGTTCGCAAGCAGTTGATGGACGGCAACGACGACCTGGGGCTGAAGGAGATCCGCGAGAGCTTCGACCTGCGCAAGGAGCTCACCGACGTCACCGACGCGGTGAACGGGCGCAGCACCCCCTCGGCGGAGCCGAGGACCGGCGTGTCGGGCGGGGCGGCGGTCACCGCGGCGAACGGCTCGAAGGGCGCTCCCGACCTGCTCAAGAAGGACGAGCAGCCCCCGAAGGACACCCCGCCGCCGTTCGACGCGGACGCCACCTGAGGGCCGCCAATCCCGGGTCCTCCGGACGGTATGGCTATTCTCCATCTGTCCGGCTGTGAGGACGCCCGCAGGGGCGGGCCGCTCCGGACCCCTACGGATCGAGGAGGCGGCCGGGCTGATGGAGACGACGAGTCGGGTGGGCGCACAGGACGCGCCGGACACGGTCACGGCGGAGGCGGTCCCGGCGGCCCGGCTCATGGTCGATGGCTATCTGCGGGCCCCGTTCCCCTGGTACGCGCTGGACGAGGCGTTCACCGGCCCGCGCCGGCTGATGCCGCTGGGCACCGCCGCCGACGGCGAGGTGCAGCACGGTTCCATCGGCCACGGCGACGAACCGCTGGTACGGGGCGGCTCCGGGGCCGACAAGCAGCGGTTCGCGGTCGTGGTCACCGTCGCCAGTAGCCCCGTACGGCGCAGTGGTGACGGTACCGGGGTGCTTGAGGCGACGACGGTCTCCTCCGCGGCCTGGCTGGCCGGCTCCGGCCTGCTGTCCTGTACCTGGCCCCCGCAGCTCGACCACACCCTGCGCGACGACTGGCTGGACCAGCAGACGGAGACGGCGTTCGAACTCGCCGACGATCTGGAGGGCCCCGCCTGGTCGGCGCTGTCCCTGCCGGTCGACGGCGTGCCGGTGCCCTTCCACTACCGCGAGTCCGAGTTCGGCTGGGTGCTGGCCGGCTCCGCGCCCGGCGGGGTGCACATCGGCGCCTACGGGCGCGGGATGAGCGCGTACGGGCTGGGCTTCTCGGTGGTCGAGGCCCTCGAGTCGTACGCGTGACCCGCGCGGGAATGGGGAAGGCCGGGGCCCTCGGGGCGTCCACCCACCGTCCGAGCAACTGACGCAGAGCGAGCGGGAGTTCGGCGGCGTCGAGGGCGGTACGGGTGGCGAGGCCGAGCACCCGTGTCGGGGCGTCGAC
>NZ_JBEYCF010000079.1:0-21918 GCF_040632605.1 Streptomyces sp. NPDC019224
GAAGACCTCGACACCCTGCACCCCGAACCGTGGTGATCACAAACAGCAAAACTGCAGGTCAAACACCTGATTGGTTGGACAACAGCTAGTGAGAGCCAAGCGGCCTCCGGAGCCGTTGCAGTACTGCGGCTTGAACCAGCCGTCACAGCTTCCCTGATCTACGACACCGCAGCGTGGCTGAGGCCGGTTAGGGTGCGGCGAGGCATACGCGTGCGTGGTCGGTCGGCGCACCCGCCGTCGTGGCTGGCTGTCGTCGGCTGAGATTCAGGCCGTCAAAGAGAGGTCGCTTTCTCTGTTCCGGTGCCCCTGGCCTCAGCAGTAGCCGGCATAACGCAGCGGGGAGGGGAGCCGAGTCGTGGTCGGGCTCCCCTCCCCGGTTGAGACGGAGGGTCGTCGGCGGCAGGCGTTGCTTACGGCCGCTGTTTCAGAAGCGGTGCGGTTCGCTCACCCCCAGGAGGTGGCCGCGGCTGGTGGCGACGCGGAGCACGTCCCGGAGCGTCCCGGTCAGTTCACCAGTCAGCCGGCGTAGGTCTTCCGGGTCTGTGTCCTGGTCATCGAGGGTGTTCGAGGCGTGCTCCAACAGGATCGCTGCTGTGTCGAGTTGGTTCGCTTCGATGTTGTCCGCCAGGCGGGACATGTAGCCGCCCTTGTCATCCGTGCTCAGGTAGCAGGGCTTGCCCTCCGGGCCCGACCACGGGAGAAGGCGCAGTTCGTTTTGTGTTGTCATCCTGGCGTCTGCCTCTCGTCGGGCGTGTGGTGGGTGGTGAAGACTGCGTCGGCTCGATCCCCTGGGAAGACCAGAAGGGCCGCCTCGACCACTCGGCCGGTGGGGTCGGTCGAGACGCGCGTGATCGCCAGAACTGGCGTGACGGAGTTGGTTCGCAGGGTCGATGATTCGTCCGGCGTCGGCGGGCGGGCGCAGACCGTTTCCCGGACAGCGGCTGGCGGAGGGCCGAGTACGGCGAATCTCTTGGCTGCCTCCGGGCACGAGGGTTCGTCGTCGAGCACTCCGGTCGGCGCCAGGTCGCGGGGGATGTAGATACGGGCCAGTCCGTGCGGTGACTCCCCCTCGTGACTGACACAGAAGAACTCCGCGAGAGGGCTGCCCGTCGGCACCCTCAGCAAGGTCGTCAGGTGCCCGTCGGCTTGGACCGTGGCGGTGCGAACGGTGACTCGTAGGGCCGCTTCGGCGGCGGTCCACGGGTCCAGCGTCCCCCAGCCGCCGACGTACATGATCCGGCGGAGGGGACGGCGGACGTAGTTGCCCTTGCCGTGGATCTTCTCGACGAGGCCCTCGCCCTGGAGCACCGCGAGGGCACTCCGCAGCGTTGCTGTGCTGACCTTGTATTGGCCCGCCAAGCCGGTTTCGGACAGGAGTCGTTCGCCGGGCTTGAGGTGGCCGGTCGTGATCTGGTGCCGGAGATCGTCGGCGATGTCGTGGTGGCGAGGAGACACGGACCGGATCACCGCCGCCTCATCATCCGCACGGCAGCGAGCCGGGTCCGCGTGTGTATGGTCAGCAGCTCGCCCGAGTCGAAGAGGATTTGCTTCGCGCCCTGGGCGAGCTGGAAGAGGTCCTGCACCCGGCAGGCCCGGCCTCCGAGTTGGATGATGTCGCCGCGCTGCACGGTGGCCGCGGTCACCTCAAGGTTGGATGCCAGCGTGCCGCCGGGTGTTCGCTCCCTCACCACTGCACCTCCGAAGGCGTCGTCTGGCCGGACATCGAATGGCATGGGCAGTCGCACGCCTCGTAGATCACCGGGAGGTCGACCGGCGCCGAGGCCGGAGAGGACTCCGCGCAGGCGTGGTGGGTGCCGATCCGACATGCGGTCGATCGGTAGGGGACGGCCGAGGTGTCCGTGACGCGGGTCTGTCGACGGGGGTGCATCAGCGAACCCCCACCAGGGCCGACCACGCATCGGCCGGAAGGTAGGGAGCGACGACCACTTCGCGCGCCCTCACGTGCTTCTCCCCGGCCAGTACGTACGGGCGGACGAGTGCGATGTCCTCACCCTTGAGCGGTTGCCGGTGGTCCACGCCGTCGGAGCCACGCCGGCGGACGACCGTCGTCCTGCCCGGAGGCAGGGAGGCGGCGGGAGCAACCGACGGCCCGGAGGCCGTTAAGGGGCGGCGGTGCCTGCCCCTGGGAAAGTGCCGCTCTCTGGTGAGCGAGACGGCACGGCGGATACGGTTGAGCACGCTGCTCAGCTCCTATCGCTGATGGCCCGGTCCCCCGACATCGCCCGTCGTGGGGACGGCTTTGCGTACGACCGCCCAGAGGGTGCGGCCGTTCATGCTGGTGGCGAGGAGGCCGAAGCGGTCGGCTTCCGCCACCACGTCCAGGACCTCCCGCCACGACTCGGCGGAGAGCGCGTCCGGCACCTCCGCTTCCACCGACGTGTGCCGGGGGTGTTCCTCCACTCGCGTGAGCAGCCCGAGGGCGGACAGCCGGGCGGCGAGGGCCGCCGCGCTAACTCCCGAAGCAGGCACAGGGCAGCCTCCGTCACCAGCGATCACTTTGAGTGAAGCTAGTTAACTAGATTAGAGCTAGTGGACTAGATTTTCCATATGCCTGAGCAGCCGCCCTATCTCCGCATCGCCGACGAACTTCGGCGACGGATCGCGGAGCACGTGTGGGAGCCGGGAGACCGCCTGCCCTCCCGCGCCCAGATCGGCGAGGAGTGCGGCGTGGGCGAGAACGTCGTGCGCCGGGCTCAGGAGTTGCTGATCTCCCAAGGCGTGTTGGAGGGTCGCGCCGGATCGGGCACGTACGTCGCCGAGCCGCGGCAGCGCGTGCGGGTGGTCCGTTCCTCGGCGCGCGAGCAGCCCAACGGCTCGCCCTTCCGCTCGGACATGAAGGCCGTCGGCAGGCAAGGGGACTGGGAGAGCCGGACTGACGCCAAGGTGCCAGCGCCGGCGGAGATCGCGGCACGGCTGGGCATCGGCGAGGGCGAGCTGTGCGTCCGTACGACGTACGAGTTCCTGGCGGACGGCAGGCCCGTGCAGCTGTCGACGAGTTGGGAGCCGTACGACCTCACCGCCGGCACGCTCGTCGTCCTCCCCGAGGGAGGGCCGCACGCAGGGACTGGCGTCGTGAACCGCATGGCCGCGATCGGCATCACCGTCGGCCATGCCGTGGAGCAGCCGGAGCCGCGGCAAGCGACCGCCGAGGAGGCATCACTCCTGGGCATCCAGAAGGCCGCACTCGTCACGCACATCCGGCGGACGTACTACAGCGACGAGGGGCGGCCCGTGGAGACGGCGGACATCGTGGTGCCCGCGGCTCACTGCGAGATCGTCTACGAGATCCCGATCAACCGGTAGCCCCGCTTGGAGTCCGCCCTATGGCCGAGAACGCCGCGTCCTGTCCCGAATGCAGCCAGCCCATGAAGTCCGGCGGTCTCCTGCTCTCCAAGCGAGACGAAGACGGTCGGAGGACCTGCCGGTCTCTGTGGCGGTGCCCCGATCGGCACACATGGTGGCGGTGGGCGGACCGGCCGGAGGAACCGTTGGAGGTCTGCCCAGTTCCGGAGCTGTTTGGGTGACATCCAACGTTGACATCAACGAGGCCGGACGGCAGCGCACAGCAGCACCCCCACGCGACCGCCGGACCAGCCGACGACGACCCCAGGCACGGGCGTAGATCGAACTCCTAAAGCGGGTGTCGCAGGTTCGAATCCTGCCGGGGGCACCATGCAGTACCGCTCTGACCTGGGGTTTATCCCTCAGGAAGGGGTCCCACTCGGCCTCGGACGACTCGTCCGAGGCTGTTTGCGTGCGCGCAGGGTGGAGCGGACGCGCTGGCGCGTGGCCGGGCCGACGATGCGCCGGTACGGCTCCATGTCGGCGATGGCCGCCTTCATCGCCTTGCGGCGAGCGCGCCGCTCACGCTCCTTCCACGGGATCCGTGGCAGCTCCTCGCACGCCTGGCGCCGAGCAGCGTTGCCCTCGGCGATCTCGACGTTGTCCTCGGCGATGGCCTCGAACATCTCCGAGAAGTGGGAGACGCGAAGGCGACCGCCCCGACTGGCTCGGCTGATAAGGCGAAGCCCAGCTCAAGTCCACCGAGGGCAAGATCATGCTCCGCGCCGGTTTCCCCGGGGAGCCACCAGCGCCCTCACGGTTGCGGTGAACCACGCGGTCCCCCGAGACCGAGCCGTCCGCTCAGGCCGCCTCGCCACGGCCAGGCTGGCAGCCCGACACCTCGACGGCACCCTCGCCGCCGCCCACGACGGCCTGAAGCTGTTGGAGAACAGAGTCCGATCCGACCGGGCACACGTCCGCTTGAAGAAGTTCAGCCGCTACCTCGACCCCGTGGCGACGAGCCGGTGGTGCGAGATTTCCGTGACCGTCTTCAAGCACTGTCTGTCGGTGGGTGACAGCACTTTTCGAGCGGCGGAGGTCACGCACCATTGCCTGCGTACCCAAGCCCTGTCCGCCGCCTGGTTCGCTCCACTGGTCTATTCGGGTTGGTGTTCGTACGGGTGCCCGGTGGATGGGCATGGCTTTGGTTATCTCTTGTGGGGTGGGCGGGCCTGGTCGCGTGCGCCTGCCCCAGAACGTCGATGACAGAAGGTTGTTCCGTGCGTTTCGCAAGGATTCCACTCCCTGTACTTCCTGTGGCTGCTGTGATCGCTGTTCTTGGTTCAGGAACCGGTGTCCAGGCGGCTCAGAACCGTTCCACAGACTTCACGAGCGCTCCGGCCGGCATCGAGATCATGTCCAACGAGGCTTACGTGGCCAAGTACGGCGTCGAACGAGCACTCGCGGAACACGTACCGCTCCCTCCGGGCAACACCGGGTCGGCTTCTCCCTCTGCCGCAGACCCCAGTATTCCGTGGCACCACATCTACTGGTCGGCCCTGGACTGGAAGCACAACGACATCCCCACACGCAGGGGAAACGACGACTTCGGCTTCAAGCACGCTTGCTCCAAGCACAACGTGTGCACGAAGACGGTGATCAACACGCCTTACGACGGCAAGGCCGATCGGGGCAAGGGAAACCGCGTCGAGTGCGACGCTGTCATCACCAGCGGTGCCTCGGTCCGAATGACCACCACCAGCATTGCCGAGCGGGGCGAACGAGGCCCCAACGGCCAGAACACCCCTGACGGCCGCCCCATCGGTACGGTCACCGCCTTCTGCCGTGGGCAGACGATGTGTCCGGACTGGGTCAACCAGCTCTGATTCGGGAGGTGGGCGTGCCGCCTGCCTGGAAGGGAAGGTGAGGGCGTGGCCCAAGACACCGCGGAAATCCTGTTGGCATTGCGCCGGTACGTCCCTGCCCCCATCCCTGGCACTGCCTGGCAACTTCGTGCGGTCCTCCCGGAGGCGGGGCTCATCCGCTTCCGGCTGAAGGACGGCACGTCCAGGAGCATTCAGATCGAACTGCCACACCGGCCGGGAGCCGCGCCGGCCTCGTACGGGTCTTGGTGGTACGTGGGTGCTCTGCGACGGGCGGTCCACTGGGCCGACAGCAGTGGGGCCGACGTGCTGACCCTCGAAGCCCTCGATGCCGCCGGCGTCCTTCCCGACGCGGTCGAGGTCACCGAGGACGACGGCCTGGACTACGTGGTGGCGGACCTCGCAGGCGACCCGTACTGGCACGAGCCGACAGCCGGAGTGGCCCCGGAGCTCTACCGTCTCATCGGATTCGACACTCGCGACCGTGGAGTGGTCCGCCTCTACCTTGAGCTACCAGGCCGCGAAACCGCCGGCATCGACGTGGACACCATCGCCTCCAGGTCGGGAGAACTCCGTCCCGTGGGCTGGTGGGCGTCCACCAAACTGATCGCCCTCCTCAACCCCGATGCCCCGGAGAACCTTGCCGATCTGCGTGTCCCGGGCGTCGACGACCCATACTGCGACGTGGTGTACGACGCCACCGCCTGGACCTAGTAGGGCTTGGTCAGGTTAGTTGTGGTTGAGCGTTTCCTCCTGGCTCGGTGTTGCGTTGAGAGAGTGTGACTCCGGACGAGATTGCTGCTGTGCGTGGTGAGTTGGAGGGTTTCGCGGCGGAGGTTTTCGAGCCGTTCGCGAGGGAGGATCAGCGTCGGTGGGGGCAGGTCTACCTGCGGGGCCTGCTTACGGACGGGCAGCGCAAGTCGGTCGAGCCGATGGCGGCCCGGCTCGGGGAAGACGGGAACCGGCAGGCCCTGGCGCACTTCATCACCACCAGCCCGTGGGATCCGGCGCATGTGCGGGCCCGGCTGGCCTGGAAGATGGAAGCGGTGATCCGGCCGACGGCGCTGATCTTCGATGACACCGGGTTCTTCAAGGACGGGAGCGCTTCTGCGTGCGTGTCGCGGCAGTACACCGGGACGGCGGGCAAGGTCACCAACTGCCAGGTGGGCGTCTCGCTGCACCTGGCCTCCGATCATGCCTCGGCGGCGGTCGACTGGCGGCTGTTCCTGCCCGAGACCTGGGCGCCCGGGTCCACGAAGGCAGATCCGCACAAGGTCGCCCGCCGCACCGCCTGCGGCATCCCCGACGACATCGGGCATGTGGCGAAATGGCAGCTCGCACTCGACATGCTCGATGAGACTCGCTCGTGGGGCATCGAAGTGCCGCTGGCCATCGCGGACGCCGGATACGGAGACTCGGCGGTATTCCGGCACGGCCTGCAGGCCCGGGGCCTCAACTACGTCGTGGGGATCTCCACCACCCTCTCGGCCCAGCCCGGCGAAGCAGTACCGGTGACCGAGCCCTACTCCGGGACCGGACGCCCGCCGGTGGCGAAATATCCGGACAAGCCGCAGTCGGTGAAACAGCTGGCCACTGCGGTCGGCCGGAAGGCGGCAAAGCCGGTGCAATGGCGTGAGGGCTCCCGGCCCGGCACCGGCCGCAGCGGCTTCAAGCGGATGTACTCGCGGTTCGTGGCCCTGCGGATCCGGCCTGCCGGCCGCGAGGTTCGCCAGGCCGCCCGCGGCCCGGAACTGCCCGAGTGCCGGCTGCTTGCCGAGTGGCCCGCCACCGAACCGGAACCGGTCCAGTTCTGGCTATCCGACCTGCCCGCCGACACCCCGCTCACCACACTGGTCCGGCTCGCCAAGCTCCGGTGGCGCATCGAGCACGACTACCGCGAGATGAAACAGGCCCTGGGCCTGGCCCATTTCGAGGGCCGGACCTGGAATGGGTGGCACCACCACGTCACCCTCGTCTCCGTCGCGCATGCCTTCTGCACCCTGCAACGACTGGCCAGAGCCCCAAAAGACACGGCGCCGGCCTATGCCTCTACCGGATCGTCCGCGAGCTCCAGACACTCCTCGCGACATGGACCGGCGCCTGCCCCACCTGCCACCGCGGCATACCCACACCAACCCCAACCTGACCAAGCCCTACTAGCAAGGAATCCCGGCCCTTCAGGGCTCGGGAGGAGTTGCTTCCTCGGCCCGGAGGTGCGGAGTGCCGGAGTTCGCTGCGTCTTTGGCTGTGACGGTCAGCCTGGCCGTTTCTGGTTCTCGATGTACTCCTTGACCGCGGTGAGCGGTGCGCCGCCTGCGGAGGCAGCGAAGTAGGACGGTGACCAGAAGTGTTCGTCCCAGAGGTACTTGCGGATGTGGTCGGCGTGCTCCTTGCGCAGGTAGTGCGCGGAGACGCCCTTGAGGGAGCCGACCAGGGCGGAGAGCTTGACCTGCGGCGGGTAGTGGACCAGGAGATGAACATGGTCGCGTTCGCCGTTGAACTCGCGCAGCTCGGCGTTGGCCTTGGCGCACACCTCCCGCATGATCTCCTCGCACCTGGTCAGGATCTCGTCGGTGAAGACACCGCGCCGGTACTTCGGGACGAAGACCAGATGCGCGTGGAGGGTGTGGACGACGCTGCGGCCCCTGCGGATCTCCGGGTCTGATTCCCATCTCGGTGACATAGACACGATGCTACGGTGATCCGCATGAAGGTCGTGGTGCAGGTCAAGCTCATGCCGTCGCCCGAGGTGGCGTCGGCGCTTGAGGCGACCCTGCGCACGGCGAACGATGCGGCGAACTGGCTTTCCGGTGAGGCGCACCGGCGGGGCGAGACCTCGCGTAAGGCGTTGCAGGGCCTCGCCTACCACGACCTCAAGACGCGGGGCCTGTCGGCTCAGCCCGCACTGCACGTGCTGCGGAAGGTCGCCGATGCCTACACCACCCTGCGGGCGAACATCCGGGCGGGAAACCTCGGCAAGCCGGGCTCGAAGCGCCGGGCCAGGGCCGAGTCCAGGCCGGTCGCCTTCCGGCCCGATGCCGCGCAGCCGTACGACGACCGGTGTCTGTCCTGGCAGGTGGACGAGCAGACCGTGTCCATCTGGACCACGGCCGGGCGCGTGCGCGGGGTGCGGTTCGCCTGTTCCGAGCAGGCCCGCAAGCTCCTGGCCGGGCACCGCAAGGGCGAATCCGATCTCGTGCACCGCGACGGCGTGTGGTTCCTGATCGCCACGTGCGAGGTCCCCCAGGCCGAGCAGTACGAGCCGGCAGACTTCCTCGGCGTGGACCTCGGCATCGTCAACATCGCCACCACATCCGACGGGAAGATCCACGCCGGACGTGAGCTGAACCGCTACCGCAAGCGTCAGCTCGCCCTGCGGGCCAAGCTCCAGAAGAAGGGCACCAAGTCCGCCAAGCGGCTCCTCAAGCGCCAGCGCCGCAAGGAGCAGCGCAAGGCGACCGAGGCCAACCACATCATCGCCAAGCGCATCGTGACCGAGGCCGAACGCACCGGACGCGGAATCGGCATGGAAGACCTTGCCGGTATCCGCCAACGGGTACGGCTCCGCAAGCCCCAACGGGTCGCGCTGCACTCCTGGGCCTTCGCCCAGCTCGGACGGTTCGTGGAGTACAAGGCGCGCCGCGCCGGAGTGCCCGTCCTGTTCGTCGATCCCGCCTACACCTCCCGCATGTGCGCGGAGTGCGGGCACACAGACAAGCTGAACCGTGTCTCCCAGGGACGGTTCGCATGCCGGTCGTGCGGATTCGTTGATCACGCCGACCGCAACGGCTCCCGCAACGTCCGCGCACGAGCGCTGAAGTTGTGGCGAAGCGGGGCGGAGTCACACGCCCCCGCACCCGCCTAGGGTGCTGGACGGAGGAGCCCACCCGGCAGCCAGCCGGGCCCTACCTCCAAGCCTGGCCCTCCAGGGCCGGGCAGTTGACCAACCCCCGCACGCCCGACGGCGCGGTCCGCGAGCTGATCCCCACCGCTCCCGACAAGGCCGCGATCCAGGTGGGCTTCGACGCTCTTCCGGCGCATGCGGACCGGCTCGTGATCATCGCCGCCGTCGACCCCGTCGCCGACCCGGATGCCGACCTGTCCGGCTTCACCGACGCCGGGATCCGGCTGCTGGACGCCGGACGCGAGCCGCTCGACCGGCTGGACGTCTCCGACGGCCGGCCCGGCGAGACCGCCCTCGTGCTGGGCTCGTTCCGCCGGCGCGCCAACGGGGACTGGGAGTTCGTCACCGGCGGCAAGGGATACCGGGGCGGGCTGGAGGAGTTGGTGCAGGAGTACGGCATCGAGGTCGAGTAGCCCGCGCGACCGGTCCGCGCGACCGGTCCGCGCGCCCCGGAAAACCACAGGCGCTCCCCTCGTCCGCCGCGCCAGGATGGACCATGGAAACCTCATCGGCCACCTCCACCTGGCACCCCCTCCCCGACGTCCACGGCTTCCTCGCCCGTGCCGGGGACTTCCTGCGGTCGCGCCCGGCGCTCCACACCGTCCCCCTGACCGTGGCCGAGGGCCTGCGCGTGCGGGGACCCAGGGTCTACGGGAACGAGGAGCCGGTCTTCGGGGTGCTGGAGCGGGGCGGGGAGGTGCGGGCCGCGTATGTCCGGACGCCGCCCTACCGGCTGATCGTCACGCCCCTCACGCCCGGGGAGGCCGGGTCGCTGGCCGCTCATCTGGAGACCGCCGGCCACGACGTCCCCGGGGTCAACGCGGACGGCGAGACCTCCGCCGCGTTCGCGGAGGCGTGGCGGGTGCGTACGGGGGTGGAGCCCCGGCTGCACGAGCGGCTGAGGCTCTACCGGCTCGGGGAGCTCCGGCGGCCCGAGCCGGCGCCGGAGGGGCGCGGCCGGGTCGCCGACGCGCGGGACCGCGAGCTGGTGGCGAGGTGGTACGCGGAGTTCGTGCGGGACATCGGCGCGGGTAGCGCCCAGGACCCCGGGAGCTGGGCCGATGCGCACATCGCCGGCCGCCGCGTCACCCTCTGGGAGGCCCCCGGCGGGGTGCCCGTCTCGATGGCGGGGGTGACGCCCCTGGTCGCCGGGCAGATCCGGGTGGCCCCCGTCTACACGCCTGCCGGGCTGCGGGGACGCGGCTACGCGGGCGCCGCGACCGTCCGGGCCACTCTGGCCGCGCTCGCCGAGGGCGCGGCGGAGGTGGTGCTCTTCGCGGATCTCGCCAATCCCACCAGCAACGGCCTCTACCAGCGGATCGGCTACCGGCCGGTGACGGACTTCGCGGTGTACGACCTGACGGGAGCGGCGGCGGCACGCCGGTGATCGTCGTGCCGTGGACGAACGGCAGGCCCGCCGCGCACCACGGTGTCCGCGCCCGCCGGGGAGACTTCGCGGGGGCGGGGCGTCCGCGTCCTGGCCGCGGATCGGGCCGGCCCGTTCCCGTGGAGGGCGGTGCGGGACGCTCCCGTCAGCGCTCCACCTCGACGGTGAGGTGCGGCGGCCAGTCCGTCAGCCCGGTCCCGGACGCTTCGCCCAGCCCGGCGGCCGGGCGGAAGTGGACCCGGGTGCCCGTCCTGCCGTCGGCCGCGACCGGGTCCAGGTCCGTCACCGGGACGCCGTGCTCGTAGCGCTGGGTCCAGGAGCCGTCGGCGCGGCGGTTGGTGTGGATCAGCCAGTCGCTGAGCGCGGCGACCACGGACATGCCCCGGCGCGGGTGGCCGTCGGGGAGGGGCGGGGCGTCGGGGGCGTCGAAGAAGCGCAGGTCCTTCGTGGCCATGACCGGCTTCTTCACCGGGCGGCCCGCCGCGTCGAGGCGGGTGTCGGTGCCCCGGCCGTCGTCGGTGACGGAGACCGAGCCGTCCGGGTGCAGCCTGACGAGGGCGCGGCCGCCGCCGGTGCACTCCGCCTCGTCCGCCGCGTAGGCGAGGACCTCCAGGATCAGGTGGCGTACGCCGCCGGGCGCGTACGCGGCCGGGGTCCGGCGGACGGCCTCCAGGTGGGCGTGGTCCACCGTGGCCGCCCAGTCGTGGGTCGTGTTCCGCCAGGAGGCGCGGAGGGGGTCGGGGCCTCGCCCCCGTACGGCCCCGGGCCGTCCCCCGGCTCCCCGCGCGTCCGTCACTTCAGCTCGTCCGGGCACGGCGTCCCCGGCGGGAGCTGGTACGGGGCGCCCAGGCGGTAGGTGCCGGGGCGCGGGGCCAGGAGTTCCGTCCACTCGTCGCCGTCCTCGTCCTCGTCGACCTTGATCAGGCAGCCGTTCTCGTTGACGAAGGTCCTCGGGGTGTCCTTGTCCGCGCGGTTCTTGGACGCCTCGGTCTCCTGGGGGCGTTCCAGGCCCGTGCCGTCCTCGTCGACGAGGGCGAGCCAGGGCGAGTACGGGACGCGGATCAGGACCCGGCCGGCCTTCTCGACGCGGATCGTCAGCTCGCCCTCGCCGGCGCGCTCCACCGTCGCCGGCGGGTCGGCCAGCGGTACCGGGCTGTCGACCTCGAAGAGCCGCCAGTCCTTGTTGGCCCAGATCGCCTTCAGGTACGGCAGGCCCGCGCTGACCAGCTCGGCCTCCTGGCGCGCACCGCTGTAGTCGGGGTCGCCCTGCGGCAGCACCACGTAGTGCACGGCCCAGCGGTCGAGCCACTGGCGGTAGTTGACGGCGTCCAGGGTGTCGTCGTAGAAGAGGGGGTTGCGCTTCATGTCGGCCTGGCGGTTCCAGCCCCGCGCGAGGTTCACGGAGCGTGGGAGCGCGGATGCCTCGCGGTGGCTGCTCGGCGGGACGACCTCGACCCGGCCGCGTTCGGCACCGACCTTCTGCAGCTGGTTGATCAACGGAGCCAGCGAGCGGTTCCAGGAGGCGGTGGGGGCGGTCTTGACGATGTCGTCGACGCCCTTGAAGCCGATCCAGAAGTTCAGCGAGGCGAACGCGATGACCAGCGCGTACCACCGTCGCGAGCGGGGCGTGGTGTACGGCAGCGCGGCCAGCAGGACGACGCCGGCGAACAGCATCGCCATCCGCGAGACGTTGGAGCCGATCTGCGAGTCGACGACGTACGTCGCCAGCGTCCCGGTCCCGTACACGGCCGCCGCCGTGCGTACCGTCTTCCAGTCGCGCGGTACGAGGAAGAAGACGAGCCACGCGAAGACGAACGGTCCGGACAGGGTCGCGACCGACATCGGCTGGGTGCCGGAGAAGGGGAACAGCCACGCGGACAGCGCGACCACCACGACCGGTGTCAGCCCCAGGGCGTACGCGCCGGGGCGTCGCTTGTTCAGGAACAGCGCGGCCGCGACCACGCCGAGGAAGAGGCCCGCCACCGGGCTGCCGCCCGTCGCGAGCGCGGCGAGGGACGCGGCGACGGCGGCCTTCGCCCACCGCTTGTGGCGCCACCGGTAGGGCCAGCAGAACACCGCCGCCGTCGCGGCGACCGCGAACATCATGCCGAGCCCGAACGTCACCCGGCCCGACAGCGCGTTGCACAGGTACGCGAAGACGCCCGCCATCGAGCAGGCGAGCGGGTTGCGGACCGCCTTCACGCGGTACAGGATCAGCGAGGTCAGCCCGGCCGAGACGGTTCCGGCGATCATCATCGTCGTCCGTACACCGAGCACCGACATGAGATACGGCGAGACCACGCTGTACGAGACGGGGTGCATGCCCCCGTACCAGGCGAGGTTGTACGCCGTGCCCGGGTGCCGGCCGACGAACTCGGCCCAGGCGTCCTGGGCCGCGATGTCGCCACCGCTGTTGGCGAAGAAGAGGAACCACAGGATGTGGGCGACCGCGGCGACCGCGGTCGTCAGCAGGACCGGGTGGCGCAGGCAGCGCTGCTTCAGGCCGTCGAACCGGCCGGACGCCTCCGGGGTGTGCTCGCCCTCGCTCCGGCGCTTCGCTCGCGCGGCGTCCGGGCCGGCGGTGTCGGCGTCGGCCCGTGTCGGCTCGACAGTGGTCACTGGGTCTCTCCCCGTCCCTCCCCGGACGTGTGGTTTCGGCCGGCGCTCCTGCTCGGATCTCATGGGCCGAAAGACGCGCTCCGGGGTCCGCGCGTTGCCCACGGGACGCTAACACGCGGTCTCTCACGCTGTCGGAAAGACTTCTGGGGCCGGCCGCACGGCCCGGCCCCGCCCCCGCGCCGCGCGGAGAGGCGCCGCGCGGCGCGGGGGGCGTTGTTCCGGGGGACGGGGCGGCCTGTCCGCCGGGTCAGCCGATGCGCGTCATTTTCTGGCCGAAGCCCGGATCGGTCAGATCCTGCTGAAGGGCGACGGGAGCGCTGACCTTCGCGCTGCCGGTGCCGACCGTCACCACCCCGACCTCGGTGCCCGCCTTCATGTCGCGCGAGATCTCCTTGCCGTTCCCCTCGACGGAGAGCTTCGCCTCGAGACCCGGCCAGCCCTTCGCCTTCAGGCCGGCGGTCGCGACCAGCGGCGTACGGCCGCCGAATCCGTCGTCCACGTATCCGACGACGTCGCCCTTGTGGACCACCTCGGCGGAGGTCACGGCGTCCTGGGCACCCTTGATCAGCTTGAGGCTGTTGTTCATCGACATCACCAGGCTGTCGTACGGCTGGCCCGTTCCCGCCTGCTGCCCCATGACCGCGCCGTAGATCCACAGCTTCCTGCCGTCCACCACGGTGTTGGCCGACCAGACCAGGTTGCCGCCGGCCGGAGTGGACGAACCGGTCTTGATCCCGCTCACACCGGGCTCCAGCAGGATGGTGTTGTTGTTGTAGATCATCGTGTCGATGCCGTCGACCTTGATCTGCGGGGTGTCGACGATCTCGCGGAACACCTCGTTCTTCATGACGGCCCGCGCCAGCTTGAGCTGGTCGGCGGCGGTGGAGACGGTCGTCTTCTTCAGACCGCTCGGGTCCGTGTACGTGGTGTGGGTCATGCCGAGCTTCTTCGCCTCGTCGTTCATCTTCTCGACGAAGGCGGCCTCGGAGGAGGAGTCCCAGCGAGCGAACAGACGGGCCGCGTTGTTGCCCGACGGGATCATCAGCAGCTGCAGCATCTGCTTCTCGGTGAACTGCTGGCCCTTGGTGATCGGCACCTTGGACTCGTCCTCGGCCTTGGACTCGTCCTCGGCCTGCTGGTCCACGGTGATCTTCTCCCCCTCGTCCTTGCCCGCGAGCGGGTGGCCCTGGAGGATCACGTACGCCGTCATGATCTTGGCGACGCTGGCGATCGGCGCGGGCTTCTGCGCTCCTGCCGAACCGAGCGAGCCGACGCCGTCCACCATGACCGCCGACTGCCCCTGCGACGGCCAGTCGAGCTTCAGCTCGCCGCCCCCGAAGGTGTACGTCTCCTTCGCCGTCATCGCGAGCGACGGGTCCGGCAGCGGGCGCACCATCTGCACGATCGCAAACACGATGAGCAGGAGGATCACCAGCGGTGTCCAGATCTTGACCCTGCGCACCGCGGTGCGGACCGGGGTCTCCGGCGGCGGCGGGGTGTTCGTCAGCTCGGCGAGCAGGTCGAGCGGCGGCTTGGGCGGCATCGGCTGCTGCCGGGTCCGCTCGGCACCGCTGAGGGCCGCGGGCGGCCCGGGGGCGGGCCGTACGCCCGGCTCCGGCGCGGGGCTCTCCGGCTCGCGCGGCGCGGGCGCCGGCCGTACGTCGTCGGAGCGCAGCGGTACGAACTGGCTCGTCCGCTCCGTGAGCGACTCGGACTCGGCGGCGACCGGCCGGCCCGACGGGGACCGGGTGATCTTCAGCGCGGTGGTCGGCTGGTCGGTCCTGGGCGGCCGGGGGGCCTTGAAGACGGCGGTGGGCTGATCGACGACGGGGGCCGGGGCCTCGTCGGACTCGGCGGGGCCGGCCTTGGTCGCGGTGGCGGTGGGGGCCTTCCCGGGTGCGGGGGCCTCGGCGGGCTCGCCGCCCTCGGGCGACGCCTTCTCGTCGGCGGGTGCCGCCTGGCCGGCGGGCCCGGCTCCGGCGCCGGTCTCCGCGACGGGCTCGGCGTCCGGCTTCCCGTCCGGCTCCGGAGTCGTTTCCTCGCGTGACCGGGGTACGCGGGGCTGCTCCTCCGGGGAGTCGCCCTTCTCGCCGTCGGCGTCGTCGCCGCTGTTCCCGTCGTCGGTCTTCGACACCCACGCGGCCACCGCCGCCCGAAGCCGCGCGTCGCCCTCCTCGGACTCGGCGGACTCCTCGGGCTCGGGTTCGGGTTCGACGTCGGGCTCGGCGGGCTCCTCGGGCTCGGGCTCGACACCCGGCTCGGCGGACTTCTCGGGCTCGGATTCGGCACCCGGCTCGGCGGACTCCTCGGGCTCGGGTTCGGGTTCGACGCCCGGCTCGGCGGACTCGGCGCGGGGCTCGGCGTCCCGCTCCGGCTCACCGGCCTCTTCCGCGTCCTCGGCCTCCGGGACGTCCCCGGCCGCCTCCTGGCCGTCTCCGGCCGTCTCAGGGCCGTCCCCGGCCGTCTCGGGGCGATCGGCGGGGCTCGGGGTGCCCTCGGGGCTCTCGGCAGGGCTCGGGGCGGCCTCGGGGCCCTCCGGGGCCGCAGCCGCGTCCGTACGGGCGCCCCGGTCCGAGTCGTCGCCCGGCTCCTCGGCGGCATCGGCGGGCACGGGCTCCGCACCCGCACCGGACTCCGCCCGGGGTTCGGGTTCACGAAAGACGTCGAGCCGCGGATCGCGCTCGCTGCGAGTCGTTCCCGACGACTGCTGCTGCTCCGACTTGTCGGGGGACTCGCCCGCCACCGATGCCTCCTCCATGCGCCGCGGGGAACCACCCGCGCTGTCCGAACCGTCTACCAGTGTCCCGTGTGAACCCTTGGCCGGGCTGCTAGACGAGAACGACATACCTACTGGTTCCCGTACAAAGCCCCCAGGCGCCCTCGACAGACAGATGTGAGAGGGGTCACCCTGTCATTCATCCACGCGGGGAGGCATGGATGGGCAGGAGCCGCAGAACAATTCCGGAAGAGCTTCTGCTGCTCGCTCTGGACCCGACCACGGGTACCACAGCGCAGCCGCAGTCGCTCGACCTCGGCCTCGCCGGAGCCCAGCTAGTAGAGCTGGCCCTGGCAGGACGGATAGCCCCTGACGGGGATCGTATCGCCGTGGTGATGCCACGGCCGACAGGAGATCCGACCCTGGACTCCGCACTGGAACTGCTGCGCAGGCGTGGCAGTCCGGTACGGGCGGTCCACTGGATCGGCGGACCCCGGCTGGGGCTCCGCCAGATCTACCTCGCTCATCTGGAGCGGTGCGGCATGGTGCATGCCGTGGCGGGCCAGATGTGCGGAGTGCTGCCGACGACTCGCTACCAGGCGACGGACACGGCGGTCAGCCGGGACATCAAGGCCCGGCTGGACAGTGCGATCCGCACCGGCGTACCGCCGGACCCGCGGACCGCGGCGCTCGCCGCGCTGGCCCACGCGGTCGGACTCGGCAAGCACCTGTACCCCGGGAACGAGGGGCGTTCATCGCGCTCCCGGCTCCGGGACCTGATCAGGCACGACCCGATGGGCGGTCTCGTGGCGCATGCCGTGATGGACGTCCAGAACGGTGCGGTCGCGCAGCCGCGCCGCGGTCAGGCGGCCGGTGTGCCGTTGCAACCGCAAGCGCAGTCGCAGTCACGCCGCGGCAGCATGGCACACACCGCGGCCCCTTAGGACCGCACCGCGCACAACCAGGCACCACTCGCACCATCGCGTCAACAACCGCACAACGCCGCACCGTCGTCCCCTCAGACCCGGTTCGGGAGCCGCACCGAAGCGCGGGGCAGTCGGATCACCGACTGCCCCGCGCTGCTGTGTGTGGCGGTTTCCCAGCGCGGCCGGGTGCAGGGGTGGCAATGTGCTCAGCAGTAGATACGCACAGCTACACAGCCGGAGGTGCCGTTTCCGTGCCGTCCAACGTCAATCCCACCGTCAGACGACGCCGGTTGGGTCAGGAATTGCGCCGACTGCGCGAGGTCAGGGGGATGACGGCCGAGGAGGTGGCGGAGCGGCTGCTGGTCTCGCAGTCGAAGATCAGCCGCCTGGAGAACGGCCGCCGCTCCATCAGCCAGCGCGATGTGCGCGATCTCTGCGGGGTGTACGAGGTCGAGGACCACCGGGTGGTCGACTCGTTGATGCAGATGGCCAAGGACTCGCGCCAGCAGGGCTGGTGGCACGCCTTCGGAGACATCCCGTACAGCGTGTACATCGGTCTCGAGACCGACGCGGCGTCGCTGCGGGTGTACGAGTCACTGATCGTCCCCGGCCTGCTGCAGACGCGGGAGTACGCGCAGGCGGCCATCGAGGGGATGTGGCCGGAGGCGACGCCCACCGAGATCGACAAGCGCATCCAGATCCGCATCAAGCGCCAGGACCGCCTGACCGATCCGGTCGAACCCCTGCGGTTCTGGGCCGTGATCGACGAGGCCGTGCTGCGGCGCGTCGTCGGCAGCCGGCAGGTGATGGCCGACCAGTTGAGGCACCTGGCGGAGCTGAGCCGGCTGCCCCACGTGACGCTCCAGGTGCTGCCGTACGCCGTCGGCGCGCACCCGGGGATGTACGGGAGTTACACCATCCTGGAATTCCAGGAGGACCTGGACGCGAGCGTCGTCTATCTCGAAGGCATCACGAGCGACCTGTATCTGGAAAAGGCGCCCGACGTCCAGAGCTATGCGGTGATGTACGAACATCTGCGCGCGAAAGCACTGAGCGCCGAGCAGTCCCGCGGGTTCATTCTGCAGGCGGCGGAGAACTGCGAAGCGTGACGAATTCGGCCTCGGCCGGGGGGATTTCCGAGGCGGCGCGGAAGGTACACCTCCGCAAGGTGGGGCCGGAAGAACATCACAGCGCAAGTCATCCGAACGAGTGAACGCCGCTCACGTCCGATGATGTTGCGGCGTAGCGTCCCTCACGAGTCGCTGGGCGCAGCGACTGGGCGCACCGCCCAACGACCGGCACAACCATCGGAGTCATCATGACGATTCGGCAGGACGCACTGGCGGAGTGGACCAAGTCCTCGTATTCCGCGAATGGGAATTGCGTGGAGGTCAAGGCGGCGGAGGGTCGCGCGCTGCTGGTCCGCGACTCGAAGAGCGTGAGCAGCGGGGTCCTCGACTTCTCCGCGAAGACCTGGTCGGCGTTCCTTCTGGACGTCACCCGGACCGCCCGGTACTGAGACCGGGCGGTTCGGCTGCCCGATCACGCCGCAGCCCGAGCCAGGCCCTCCCGACCGGCCCGCCGTCCTGGCCGAGAGGGCTTTCGCCGCCTTTGGGCCGGCCTCTCCTCTGGCAGTTCCCCTCCTTCTCGACCGCACGGGACCCGCATCCCGTGCGGTCTTTTTCGTGCCTGCCCGCGCCCACAGCCTGGCGAAGCGCCCGCTCATCGTGTGGCCGCCGTCACGTTCACTACAACGCTTCCACGGGTCAAGAACAAGTAAAATCGTTCGGCTTGCTGATCTGCGTTCACATTTCTGACCGCAGGAGTCCTTGACCGGGACACCAGGGAGGCGGTTCAATCCCCCAAGTCCCCGCTCCCGCACGGGGGCACCGCTGAGACGGCCGTACTGGCGAAGTGCGTACCCCGTTCATAAGGCGGACCCCGGGAGGGGAGACATGAACAGTCTCGACTGGGTCGTGCTCATCGGCTACTTCGGCGTGATGATCGCGATCGGGCTCTGGTCCCACAAGCGTGTGGACAACGTCAGCGACTTCTTCACGGCGGGCGGGCGGATGCCGTGGTGGCTGTCCGGCATCTCGCACCACATGTCGGGCTACAGCGCCGTGATGTTCACGGGCTACGCCGGCATCGCGTACCAGTACGGCGTCACGTCCTTCGTGACCTGGTCGCTGCCGATCGCCATCGGCATCGGCATCGGCGCGCAGCTGTTCGCGCCCCGGCTCAACCGGCTGCGCTCGCGGCTGTACGTGGCCTCGCCGCTCGAATACCTCAAGAACCGCTACAACGTCCCGACCCAGCAGGCGCTGGCCTGGTCCGGGCTGCTGCTGAAGATCGTGGACGTCGGCGCCAAGTGGGCGGCCATCGCCACGCTGTTGTCCGTCTTCACCGGTATCACCCTCACCCAGGGCATCTTCATCACCGGCATCATCACGGCCGTCTACTGCACGGTCGGCGGGCTGTGGGCGGACGCGCTCACCGAGCTGGGGCAGTTCATCATCCAGCTGTTCGCCGGCCTCGCGATGCTCGTCACCGCCATGCACGAGCTGGACGGCTTCAGCACCCTGTGGACGGTGTGGGACAAGCTGCCCGAGGGGCACGCGGACCCGACGGCCGGTCCGTACACCGTGACGTTCCTGCTGGCGTACCTGTTCATCAAGACCTTCGAGTACAACGGCGGCATGTGGAACCAGGCCCAGCGCTACATGGCCACGGACTCCGCCGCCTCGGCGACCCGTTCGGCGCGGCTGTCGGCCGTGCTGTGGCTGGTGTGGCCGACGGTCCTGTTCTTCCCGATGTGGTGCGCCCCGCTGCTCGTCGACGCGCAGAAGCCGGACGCCTCGGACAGCTACGCGCTGATGACCGAACAGCTGCTGCCGCACGGCCTGCTGGGCCTGGTGATCGTCGGGTTCTTCTCACACACGATGGCCATGTGCTCCTCCGACGCCAACGCCATCGCGGCCGTCTTCACCCGTGACATCGCCCCGGTGTTCTCCAAGGCCGCCCGCGAGTGGAGCAGCCGGGCCGGGCTGCTGGCCGCGCGCCTGTCCACGCTGGGCTTCCTCGGCCTGTCGATGGCGCTGGCGACGCAGATCAACTCGCCGACCTTCAAGGACATCATCTCCGTCGTGATCAAGTGGGTCGCCGGGCTCATGGGTCCGATCGCGATCCCGTTCATGCTGGGGCTGCTGCGCCGCTTCCGCAGGTCCGGGCCGACGGCGGCGCTCACCAGCTGGGCGGCGGGTCTGCTGGCGTTCTACTTCACCAACTACGACTTCGACGGTTCGGTGAAGGAGGGGGTGGCGCTGCAGTACCAGGTGGCGCTGCCGCTGGCGATCTCGCTGGTGCTGTACATCGTGATCGGCTTCGTACGCCCCGAGGACACCCCGGAGCGCGACGCGCTCATCGAGCGGATCAACTCCGACGACGACGGCCCCGAGGCGGCCGGCGCGGCCGCCGTCCCGGCGCAGGGCGGCCCGGAGGACATCGCGGTGGCGGGGGGCGCGAAGGAGTGACGGCCGCGGGGCCGGTTCAGCGCGGGTAGCGGGCGGGGCGGCCCGGGGCGGCGGGCGGGGCGGCCCCTGCTGGGATCCGGGCGGCCGCCGCTCACGGGGATTCTGTACGCGTCCGCCGGCCCCGCCTGTGCGCGATCCGTGGCGGCAGGTTCCCGGGCGGCCCCTGGCCCGGGTGAGCGCGATCCGCGGCAGGCAGGCCCCCGGGCGGCCCCCTGGCCCGGGTGAGCGCGGGCCCGCCCCGCCCGCTCCCCGGCCGCCCGGATCTCCTCGGCGTTCGGCCGGGGCGGGTCGGCCGCGGCGGGCACGGCTCCGGTCCGGCAGGTGCACGACGGTGGCCGGCGGCGGCTCTGTTGGACGTACCTTCGTCCCCCGTTCACCCGGGGTTACGTCGCTCCACGCGCGGGCCTTCGAGCATGCACGCATGACGCAGATGACTCGTGTCAGGGCCGCCTCCTACGCCCTGGCCACCGCCCTCCTGGCCGGCCTCGCGGTACCGGCGACCGCCGCCGCCGCCCCGCACGCCCCTGCCGGGCACAACGCCGCCTCCCACGGGCGCATACCGTTCACCGCGGCCACGGTGACGGCCAACGACGACGGTTCGTACACCGTGGAGTGGAAGGCCCCCGGCACCCGGCACGTCACCGTCCGGGCCGGCGGCCGTACCGTCGCGTCCGGTGGTTCCGTCGGCGAGGTGACCGTCCGCGGGCTGCCCGCCGCCGACCGGCAGTGGTTCGACCTGGTCCCCGAGCACGGCGGTTCCCTCCACCTCGCGGACCGGCTCATCGCGCTCCAGGGCGCGGTCAACTTCCGGGACGCGGGCGGCTATCGCACCGCCGACGGGCACTGGGTGAAGATGGGCGAGATCTACCGCTCCGACGCGCTGAACAAGCTGACCGACGCCGACCTCGCGAAGCTGCGGCGGCTGTCGATCCGGACGGTGTACGACCTGCGCATGGAGTCCGAGCGCACCGCGGCCGCGGACCGGGTCCCGGCGGGTGCCTCGCACGTCGTCGCGGACGTGCTGGCCGGCTCCCCCACCTTCACCACGATGCCCACGACCGAGGCCGAGGGCGTCGCGATGATGGTCGAGGGCGAGAAGTTCATGGTCAGCGGCGACACCGCGAAGACCGCCTACCGCACGGTCTTCGGCGGCTTCGGGGACGACCGGGCGCGAGCCGTCGTCTTCCACTGCACGGCCGGCAAGGACCGCACGGGCTGGGCGAACGCGGCCCTGCTCACCGCGCTCGGCGTTCCGCGCGCGACGGTGATGGCGGACTACCTGGCCTCCAACGACTACCGCGCCGAGGCCAACGCCGCGGCGCTCGCCTCCATGCCGCCGGCCCAGGCCGCGGTCTACAAGCCGCTGCTCGACGTGCGGCCCGAGTACCTGAACTCGGGCTTCGAGGAGATCGGGAAGGAGTTCGGGTCCTTCTCGTCCTACGAGCGGCGCGCGCTGGGCCTGGACGCGAAGGACGTCCGCGACCTGAAGCGGGAGCTGCTGGTGGGCTGACGCGGACGCGCGAGGGGGGCCGGTCGGGACCACGTGGTCCTGGCCGGCCCCCCCTCGCGTTCGGCCGGGATCACGTGGTCCCGGCCGGCCCCCTCGCGTTCGGCCGGGATCACGTGGTCCAAGATAGGGAGAGCGTC
>NZ_JBEYCF010000080.1:0-21446 GCF_040632605.1 Streptomyces sp. NPDC019224
GCTACGTCACCCCGCTCGAAACGAGATCCCTGCTCAGGCAGAACCTCGCCCCGGCAGCGTAAACACCCGCTGTCCAGTCCGCGGGGGGAACTTCACGGCGTCAAGGGCATCGTGTTGTCCGTGACCGGCCCCGCCACTGGCGGGAGCGCCCAGCTGGGCATCGAATACACCAAGTTCGCCAGCGCATACGGCGGTGACTGGACAGGCCGCCTCCAAGCCCTGCGCCTGCCGGACTGCGCCCTGAGTAGCCCGTCCAAGGCCGCGTGCCGCACCCGGACACCTCTCGAGTACAGCAACGACCTCGCCGCACAACGGATAGACGCACAGCTGGCCTTCGACTCAGGCACACCGGCTTCTGCCGCCCCTGAGGGGCAGACCATGGTCGTCGCATTGGCCGCAGGCACCAAGTCAGGTGGCGGGGACTACAAAGCCACCCCACTGGCGGCTTCTTCAACCTGGGAAGCCGGCGGCTCTGCAGGCACTTTCACCTGGTCCTACCCCCTGCGTACACCACCGGCAGCAGCAGGTCCGGCACCTGACCTGTCGATCTCCTATGACTCCGGTTCGGTGGACGGCCAGACTGCGAACACGAACAATCAAGGCACGGCCATCGGGACCGGGTTCGACATCACCTCCTCCTACATTGAACGCAAGTACGGTGTGTGTGATGACGACGGCCAGATCGACAAGTACGACCTGTGCTGGAAGTACGAGAACGCCTCCCTGGTGCTCAACGGAAAGGCCAGCGAACTCGTCAAGGACGACACTTCCGGAAAGTGGCGGCTCAAGAACGACGACGCATCCACCGTCACCCACTCCACCGGCGCCGAGAACGACGACGAGGGCGACGCAGGCGTAGACGGCAAGGGCGAATACTGGACCGTCACCACAGGAGACGGCACCCAGTACGTCTTCGGCCTCAACAAACTGGATGGGGCAGGCGCGACTGAGCGCACCAACTCGGTCTGGACTGTGCCGGTGTTCGGAGACGACCCCGGAGAGCCCGGCTACGCGGACGGCACCAGCTTCGCGGGCCGCGCCAAGCGACAGGCATGGCGCTGGAACCTCGACTATGTCGAGGACACCCACGAGAACGCCATGTCGTACTGGTACACCGCTGAGTCCAACAACTACGACCAGCTCGGCGATGACAACACGGGAACTACCTACACCCGCGGCGGCTACCTGAACGAAATCCGCTACGGACAGCGAGCCGACAGCCTCTTCGCGACGCAGCCCGCATCCAACAAGGTGGTCTATAACTACAAGGAACGCTGCACTGCCTCCGGCACCGGCTGCGACACCCTGACCGAAGACACTCGTGACAACTGGCCCGATGTCCCGTTCGACACCGTGTGCAAGGACAACAGCAAATGCACCGGCAACGTCAGCCCGAGCTTCTTCTCCCGCAAGCGACTGACCGGCATCACGTCGTACGCCTGGGACGCCGCAGCCGCGACACCCGGGTTCTCCGAGGTGGACAACTGGGTCCTGGAACAGCACTACATCGATCCAGGTGATACGGGCGACTCGACGGACCAGTCGTTGTGGCTGGACAGCATCAAGCACACCGGGAAGCACGGGACCGACCTCGGCCTGGACCCGGTCCTCTTCACCCACGAATTCCGAACCAACCGGGTCGACTCCTCAAGCGACGACATCCTGCCCCTGTACAAGCCGCGCCTGCAGACCATCAGATCGGAGGCCGGCGCCAAAACCGTCGTCACTTACATGGGAGAAGGGTGCGTCGCCGGGCAGACCATGTCCCGCCCGGATCAGAACACCCGACGCTGCTACCCCGTGTACTGGTCCCCCAACGGGGGCAAGACCCCGATCCTCGACTGGTTCCAGAAGTACCCGGTCTCCTCGGTCCTCACCGTCGACGAGCACGGCGGGTCCGAAGCCGTACAGAACACCTATAGCTACACCGGTGCCGCCTGGCACTACAACGACGACCCGATGACCAAGGAAAAGGAACGTACCTGGTCCATCTGGCGTGGCTACAGGCAGGTCACTCACCTGACCGGCGTCGCTGGAAAGACGCAGTCGAAGACCGTCACCGTCTACATGCAAGGCATGAACGGTGACCGCGTCCTCAAGGACGACGGGGTCACCCTCGACCCGGACAGGCGCAAGACCGCCACCACCACAGCCGTCAAAGCCCCGCCCATCGACGACTCGGATCCGTACGCCGGATTCACCCGTGAAACGGTCACCTACAACGGCGCCAACGAAGTCAGCGGAGTCATCAACGACCCCTGGTCCAAGAAGACCGCCACACAGCACAAGTCCTACGCCGACACCGAGGCCTACTTTGTCCGCACCTCGGCCACTCATGCCCGTACCAACATCACGAGCAGCGGCACGCCGAAGGACCGGGTTCGCTCCACCGTCACGACCTTCGACGATCACGGTATGGCCGAAACCGTCGAGGACCAGGGCGACGACGCTGTCACAGGCGACGAGAAATGCACCCGCACCTGGTACGCGCGCAACGAGGCCCTCGGGATCACCTCCCTTGCCGGCCGCACCCGCATCGTGACCAAGCCCTGCTCCACCAAGGATTCCGACCTGGACCTGCCCGCGGATTCCACCAGGGCCGGTGACGTCGTCTCCGACGTCGCCACCGCCTACGACAGCACCACTTGGAGCGCTACGCAGAAGCCCTCCAAGGGCGAAGTGCAGTTGACGGCCAGGGCCAAGTCGTACGGTTCCGACGGCACGCCGGTCTTTCAGAAGCTCGTCACCACGACCTACGACATTCTGGGCCGGCCACTTGTCGTCAAGGACACCAACGACGCGCTGGTCACCACCACGACGTACGCGCCGTCCGACGCGATCGGACCGCTGACGTCGAGCACGAGCACCAACATCAAGGGGCACACCACCACAACGGTCGTGGACTTCGCGACCGGCGCAGCGACCAAGGTCACCGACCCCAACGGCAAGATCACTGAGTCCGAGTACGACTCGTTGGGCCGTGTCACCAAGGTGTGGCTGCCCAACCGGCTCAAGGTCCTCAACGCCACACCGAGCTACGTCTACAACTACAGCATCAAGGCGGACGACACCCCTTGGGTATCCACCGGCACGCTCAAGGGCGACGCGTCCGGCTACAACACCACGTACGAGATCTACGACTCTCTCCTGCGCCCCCGACAGACCCAGGTCCCCTCATCAGTCGGTGGAACCCTGATCAGCGAGACCCTCTACGACGAACGGGGTCTGTCCGTCACCACACTCGCGGACATCTGGGCGGACAAGATCGACCCGTCTGGGAGCCTCGTGCAGACGGAGGGCGGACAGGCGCCCATGGAGACCGACACTGCATACGACGGTGCCGGGCGCGCGACGCTTGCTATCACCAAGGTCAAAGGCGTCGAGCGCTTCAGAACCAGCACGAGCTACACCGGTGACACCGTTTCCACCAGTGCACCCGCAGGCGGCCAGGCCACCGCCGTCATCACCAACGCGCTGGGACAGACGACCGAACGCCGCGAATACTCCGGTCCGCAGCCGACTGGCACTGACTACACCACTACCACATACGGGTACACCCCAGCAGGGCAGCAGAAGGACGTCACCGGGCCCGACCAGGCCAAGTGGTCTTACACCTACGACCTCTTCGGCCGGCAGGCAAGTGCAACAGACCCGGACAAGGGCACTACACGCACCTTCTACAACGCCCTCGACCAGGTGACCAGCACCCAGGACGCCCGCGGCAAGACGCTCATCTCAAGTTACGACAGCCTCGGCCGCAAGACCGGCCTCTGGGACGGCACCAAGACCGACGCTACTCAGCTGGCCGCCTGGACCTTCGACTCCCTGGCCAAGGGGCAGCAGGACACCGCAACCCGATACGACGGCGGCCTGACCGGCAAGGCATACACCACCAAGGTCACCGCTTACGACAACCTTTACCAGGTCACCGGCAGTCAACTCCTGCTAGCCGAAACCGATCCGCTGGTCGCGGCCGGCGTCCCGAAAACCCTTGCCTTCACCACCGCCTACAACTTCGACGGCACCGTCAAACAAGCATCCCAACCCGCCGTCGCCGGCCTGCCCTCCGAAACCATCTCCAACAAATACAACGCGCTGGGCCAGCAAACCCGCACCCAAGGCGCCGCCCTCTATCTTCAGACAGCCGCCTACTCTCCCCAGGGCGACCTGAGGCAGCTCACCCTGGGAACCGATGCCGCCGACTCAGCGAGAAAGGCGTACCTCAACTACGACTATGAGGACGGCACCCGTCGCCTGACGCGTTCCTACGTCACGGACGACGTCCACGGGTACATGCCGCAGGAACTCAAGTTCACTCAAGACGACGCCGGCAACGTCACCTCCATCTTCGACGCCAGCACCCAGGGCGGCACCACGAAGGCGGACTACCAGTGCTTCGCCTACGACGGAAACCGCCGCCTCACCGAAGCGTGGACGCCCAAGACAGCAGATTGCGCCACCGCCGGACGCACGGTAGCCAACATCGACGGCGCAGCCCCCTACTGGACCAGCTACACCTACAACAATTCAGGTCAGCGAGCATCCGAAGAGCAGCACAAAACAACGGGTGACACCGTCACCACATACACCTACGGCACCGCCGCGGGACAGCCCCATCCGCTGGCCAAGACAACCGGCCCCAAGACCAGCTCCTACAGCTACGACGGAAGCGGCAACACCACCAGCCGTCCGGGTACCCAAGCCCAGCAGACCTTGGTCTGGAACGCCGAGGGCAAACTCGCCTCCACGAGCGAACCCGCCGCAGGCAGCAAGCCGAAACTCCAGACGGACTACCTCTATGACGCCTCCGGCGAACTCCTGATCCGACGCGCCGTCGGAGACGGCGACACCGTGCTCTACCTCGGCGGCGAAGAGGTCCGCCTTACCACCAAGGGCACGGCGAAGGTTCTCGCAGGCACCCGCTACTACACCGCAGCCGGCCAGAACATCGCCCTCCGCACCGCCGTCAGCGGAACAGCCGGAACCAAACTCAACTTCTGCGCAGCCGACCCCCACGGCACCGCCACTCTGGTCCTCGAGCCCACGACCTGGGCCGTCACCAAGCGCTACACCACACCCTTCGGCGACACCCGGGGAACAACACCCACCAGCTGGCCCGACGACAAGGGCTTCCTGGGCAAACCTGCTGACACCACCACAGGACTCACCCACATCGGCGCCCGGGAATACGACACCGGCATCGGCCAGTTCATCAGCGTCGATCCCGTCCTGGCCCTGGACCAGCACCAATCCCTCAACGGATACAGCTACGCCAACAACACCCCCGTCACCTCAAGCGACCCCACCGGCCTACGGATCTTGCCGATCAACGACGGTGGGGACCAGGGAAGCGGCTACTGCTACGCCGGCAACATGTCCCCCAGTTGCGACGGGATCGGCGGCAACACCATGGGCAACACCGGCGGCGGGGACACCGGCGGCGGGGACACCGGCGACACTGGCGGTACCACCCACTCTGGAAGCTCCGACAACGGTGGGAAGCACTGCGGATTCTGGTCCAAGTGCGGTTGGTCGAACACCATTCACGGCGTCAAGGGTTGGGCCCAGGACCACAAAGAAATCGTCACGATGGTCACCGAAACGGTCGTCGGAGGCGCCTGCTACGGCACAGCCATCGTCACCGCGCCGGAAACCGGAGGCGCCAGCCTGGGCGCCGCAACCGGATGCGGCGCACTCGCCGGCGCAGCAGGCTCGGCGGTCAATAACGCACTCTCGACTGACGCGGACCACAGCACTGCAGGCACGGCCTCCGACATGATCGACGGTGCCACTTGGGGCGCGGCCAGCTCCATGGTCCTCGAGCTCGTCACCATCAAAATCCTTTCAAGGGTCGCAGCTGCGTGTCACAGCTTCCTCCCCGGAACTGCAGTTCTGCTAGCCGACGGCACCCGCAAAGCGATCGAAGATATAGACGTCGGCGACACAGTAGAAACAACCGATGCAGCCACCGGAAAAAACGTAAAGAAGAAGGTCGCCTCCACGATCACAACGGAGGACGACAAAGACTTCACCGAAATAACAGTCCATACCGAAAACGAATTCTCCAGCATAGTCGCCACCGACACCCACCCCTTCTGGGTGCCAGAACTCAAGAAGTGGATACCCGCTGGCGACCTCGAAGTCGGACAGTGGCTCCGCACCAGCGCCGGCACGCACGTCCCAATCACCGCAGTAAGCCACTACACCAAGCGCCAACGCACACACGACCTCACCATCCAGGACGTGCACGCGTACTATGTGCTGGCGGGCGAGACGCCGGTCCTCGTTCATAATTGTGGCAGTGCACCTGCCGAAACGGTCAAAAACCTGCCGGAGGTCACGGCCCCCAAGCCCCTTAAGCCTTCTCAGGCCGATCAGGCGTGGAGTGATTTCTTGGGGCCTGGTCCGCACACGAACATTCACCCGCGAACTGGGCAGGTGGATCCCAACCGTCTCGTGTCTTCCGATGGGCGCCGCAGCATCCGGATGGGGGATCACGAGATGAACAGCAAGCCCACGAAGTTCCACTTCCATATGGAGACGTGGGATTGGAACTCCGTCACAAACGAATGGACTGTCGGCAATACGATGCAGCGAGTTCCCTTGGGGGTGAAATGATGAGAGTGGAAGTTCTGCAAGTCCTGACCCCATCGCAAGGGATCGTGCGTTTCAAGTGCGAGTCTGGCATCGCATTTGGCCGCTGGATGGGGGCGAACCCCGCCGAAGTGGGTCAATTCGATGTTGAGATCGAAGTTCCGGAAGAGGTCGCAGATTGGACGGCGGGCCCCTCGGGTGCCACTTCCCTCTCGGAGGTCGGGGCGGACTCTGCCACCCTCATCACGGGCCAAGTTGTCAGATTCGACTATGGCGATGATTCGGTCGTGGAGATCAGAGTAGGGTCGGACGTTCTCCTGATTGAAATCCCGAACCGAAGGTCGGAGCTTCCTGTGGAGGGTTTCATTTCCTTCCGGGCCTCCGAAATTCAGCTCTACCCGTATGACCTGTAAGTGGCCCACCCGAAAGGCGTAGGTAGGAATTCCACAGGATTCACCCTGGAGGGCCCTGCGTGGGTTCTCGTGAGATTGGTGTTTGACTCTCGGTAGCTTCGGCCGGCTGGGATTCCAATATCGCCGATGAAGCCCCACCGAGCGTTTTCGGTGGGGCTTCTGGGGTTCTTGACGGCAACGGCGACGGCAACGTCAGCGGACGCCTGCCGCGGCGGGTGGGTCGTCGGGGTCGTCGTTGACAGGGCTGAGGGCGCCGTTCAGGGTATCGATGGCTTGGCGTTGGAGGCGGAGTCGGACGTGGGCGTAGACGCCGGCGGTGACGCCGATGTGGGCGTGGCCGAGGAGTTCCTTGATGACGACGAGGTCGACGCCTTGTTCCAGGAGCAGGGTGGCGGTCGAGTGTCGGAGGTCGTGGAAGCGGATCGTCCGGAGTCCTGCGCTGTGGAGGAGGCGGCGGAAGCGGCGGGTCAGGTTGCCGGGGTCGAGGGGCCTGCCCTTCGGGGTGGTGAAGATGAGTCCGTTGTCCGTCCAGCCCGTTCCGGCCGCCTGACGCTCTTCCTGCTGCTGTTCCTGGTGGATCTTGAGGGAGCTGATGCATTCGGTGGGGAGGACGATGCGGCGTTCGGAGGCCAGGGTCTTCGTGTTCAGAACGGTCAGGCCATGGCTTCGGGTGCGCTGGAGGGAGCGGTGGATGGTCGCGGTGCCGCTGTCGAGGTCGAGGTCTTCCCAGTGGAGGCCGAGGAGTTCGCCCTTGCGGAGTCCGGCGCGCAGGGCGAATTCGTACAGGGCGTGAAGCCGGTCGCTGCTGGCTGACTGGAGGAACTTCCGAGCTTCGGTGGCGGTGAGGGGCTGGAAGCGTCTGGGGCGGGGCGTGGTGGTCTTGACATTGCGGGCGACGTTGCGCGGCAGTTCGTCCTCGCGAACGGCGTGTTCCAGGGCGGACTTGAGGACCGCGTGGACGTACGTCACGGTCAGCGGAGACAGGCGCTTGTCGCAGCACTGGCCGATGGCGCAGCAGGATCGCCGGACGGAGTCCCGTTTCTGGGCGCAGCACTGGCAGGTGGTGCGGAGTCCGTCGAGGAAGGTGCGCACGTCGCGTGTGGTGAGCCGGGCAAGCTTCTTGGCGCCGAGGCCGGGATTGAGGTGGAGGCGGATGGAGGCCGCGTAGCGGGTATGGGTGTTCTCCCGCAGGTGGTGAACGGCGACGCCGTCCAGCCAGTACGCAAGATAGGCGCTCACGGTGCTGTCGGCCGCTGCGACGGGGAGGCCGCGATTGCTGGCGGCGATCTTCTCGGTGAGCTTGGTCATCGCGTCCTTGCGGGTGGTGCCGTAGACACGGACGCGCTTGCGGGTGTTGCCGGGGGCAAGGACATATCCGGCGGCTTCCCAGCGTCCGTCCTTGCGCTGGTAGACGGTCCCGTCGCCATTCGCACGGGCACGGGAGCGGCGGGAGGGGGCGGGGCGAGGTGTGGTCATCAGGCGGCGTCCTGTTCGAGGCGGGTGCGGATGAAGTCGGTGAGGGCGTGGGTGGGGATGCGGCGGGCACGGCCGAGGGTGATCGAGGCGAGTTGGCCGGTGCGGAGCAGGTCGTAGACGGCGGAGCGGCCGAGCTGGAGGCGGGTCATCACCTGGGGCACTGTGAGCAGATCCAGCAGCGGTGCCGCCTCCGCATGGGGGACGGCGAGCGGGGGCGAGGTCATCAGCAGCCCCCTTCGGCCGAGAACTGTCGTTCATGTTTCCTGCGGTGCCATACGTGGGCGGCGAGGAGGGCTGCACCGGGGCTGTAGCCCGAGCCGAGGTAGTCCCAGCGGCTGACGACGAGCGTGGTCGTCGAGTCGACGCCGGGCAGGCTGGCGTGGGCGCGGGCCTGTTCGGTGCGCCAGGTGCGGCGGGCGTCGCGCAGCGCGCCGAGGGTGGTGGAGTAGCGGCGGGACTTGGTGGAGAAGTGGCCCCGGAAGCCCAGCATGTGCGCCCACTTCCAGAGCTTGAGGCCGGTGAATTCCGGCAGCCTGCCCAGCTCCCAGCAGGTGCGGATCATCTGCCGCACATGCCGGGCGACGGCGAGCCGGGGCAGGGGACGGGCCTGCCCGGTGCCGTCACAAGCGGTGCACGGGAGCGGGGTTCCATGAGGCAGGAGGGTGGCGCCGCGTCCCTGGCAGGGGCGGCAGAATAGGGCGTGGTCGAGGGTGCCGGAGGCGTCGGCGGACTTGGTGGCGTACTTGGCCACGTAGGCGGCTACGGCCTGGTCGGTGAGTTCGGCGTCAGTGCCGAAGGCGGCGATCTCGCGCACGTCGAGCTGTGTTCCCCAGGTGAGTTCGCGCTCCCCGATCGCGTCCGACGTGAGGGCCACTCGGACACGGCGGGCTGCGGCCCGGATGGCGTCCGTGAGCACGGTGACGGTGGCAGACGGGGGCGGGGGCGTGGTGTTGCCGTCGGGGCCGTCGAGCCGGATGACGGCGTGGAAGTGGACCAGGCCGCGCTTTTGGTACTCGGCGACTTTGGCGAAGGAGATCCGCAGCACGGCGCGGGCGGCCTTCTGGGTGAGGCCGAGCCGGGCGGCGATCTCGCGGCGCAGGTAGATGGTGAAGCGGGCCCACAGAGCGGAGGCGTGGGCGTTGAACAGGACCGCACCCGCGTAGTCGTACGTCGCCGGGTTCAGCGGCGTGCCCAGTAGGGCGTCCGTGGGTCCGTGGAGCTGGTGACAGCGGCAGGGTCTGATGTCGCCACCGGGGGTGGTGGGGCGGTTGTGGACGGGGCCGAAGGAGGGTGCGGTGAGGGTGGCGAAGACGCGGGGGTGGGTGCGGACGGTGTCGGGCACGGTCTTGCCGCCGGAGAGGCCGGCGCGGATGAGGTGGTAGGTGTCGGCGGCGTAGAGGCGGGAGCAGGCCGGGCAACGGGATGAGCGGCGGTTGCCGCACGTGGTGAGCAGGCTGCCCGTCGGCTCGTCGGAGGAGGTATAGGCACGAAGGGCTTCGCCGGTCGTGGTGTCGACGGTGGTGGTCTGTCCGGTCAGGCGGATGGGTTCGGCGCAGCCGCCGAGACGTTCGATCTGCTGCTGTGCGCGGTCGAAGTCGGGGTGGTTGACGAGGTGGAGCAGGTCCCGTACGGCGGGGCTTGCCACGTGGCGCAGGTCCAGGGTGACCATTCGGGGCGTGTCCCTTCTGTTCGGGTGGGTGGCCCCGAGCAGCAACCAGCCGAACTGGAAGGCGTGTTGGTGCTGCTCGGGGCATGGCGAACCAGGCCCAGGGCGGGCGCGGGTTCAGCGAGGGGGATGCGGCCGGTGGCGGCCGGGGCTCAGAGCTGAGCGAGTGCGGTGGTGGCCACCGGGAGGGCGATGCCCATGCGTGTGCCCAGGTGGGCGGCGGTGATCGGTGTTCCGTGCTCGGCGTGGTGGGTGTCCGCGATGCGCCGGGCCGCGTCCAGCAGGGCGGCCGGAAGGGCAGGGCCGGAAGCGGGTCGGCCTGTCGTGGTGACGGCGACCGGCGGAGCGGCGGCCGGAGCGGGCTCCAGCTCCTCGATCAGGGAGGCGACGATCTGCGGGGCGGGCGTCGGGGGTGCCGATTTGGGTGATGGTGCGACGTCGGGCACCGGCTCGGTGGCGGCGGTGGCCTCCAGGTGCGGGTTGGGGCGGGTGTGGGTGTGAAACTGGGCGAGGAAGGCGGGGCCGACGTGTCCCCAGCCGAGGAGCAGGAGCGGGGCGACGGTGTCCAGGCAGGCCCGTCCGTAGCGTCCGGCCAGCAGGGGCTCGGCGGTGTTCAGCGCGAGGGTGAGCAGGCCGCATAGGTGCAGCAGCCGGGTGCCGGCCTTCAGCTCTGCCTTGGGGACGCCGCGCAGGGCGAGGAAGCGCAGGGCGACCAAGAGCCCGACGACGGACAGGTCGACCATGGGGGCGATCAGTGGCGCGATCGGGTGGGGGACGCCGAGCCGCAGGGCGAGCGCCCAGACGTTGCCGAAGGAGAAGACGAAGGCCAGGGCCGTGATGACCGCCATGACCACGGTCACGGTGCGCCGGGTGAACCGTTCCTCCGCCATGTCCTCAACCTCCTTTCCTGTGTGGGCTTTCGGGGCTACTTGGCGAGCGACGGCAGGGGTGCCGTCGTCTGGCCGGTCGACGCGAGGAGGACGTCCAGGCACAGGTCCGGGTCGGCGGTCAGGTGCGAGGTGGCTTCGGCGACGCGGGCGGCGTCGGCGTCGGAGACGTAGGGGGTGCGGATGCGGGTGTAGCCGGGGCGGCCCTGCATCGCCATCACCGCGACGCCGACGTAGGCGGGGTCCTGCAAGGTGACCGGGCTGGCGTCGGGCCAGTTGCGGATGTCGTCACCCAGCGCGGCCACCGCGGCTTCCACGGTCTTCTGCGCGAAGGACAGCCCGATGGGGCACACGTCACGGATGAAGGTGGGGATGGCGTCGCCGGTGGTCTTCTGGCTGATCAGGATCACCAGGATGCCGACGCTGCGGCCCTTCTTGACCAGGTCCTCCACCAGCCGGGCGTTCTCCGCCGTCAGCGCGGCCAGCCGTTTGGTGGTGGCGTCGCTGCCCTTGTACTCGCGGAAGTACGTGTGCGCCTCGTCGATGATCAGGACCGTGAGCGGCCACTGCGGCGAGGGGCCGACGTGCCACATGTTCTTCACGCCCAGCACGTCCCGGATGGTCGCCGAATGCCGCTTGCGCAGCTCCACCAGGCGCTTGAACAGCGCGTTGGCTTCATCGAGGTCGTCCCCGCAGAACGCGAACATCCGCTTGACCAGGTCGGCGTAGTCGCCCTCCGAGGCCCGCGACACCTTGCCGTCCGCACCCGCGAACTGCACGGACGGAGACGGCGCGAAGTCACAGACGAACTTGTTGACCCCCGAGGTCTTGCCCGCACCCGGGACGCCGGCCACCGTCACCCCGGGCACGTTGGCCAGGGACACGCACACCTTGGCGGCGTACTCGTCGATGCCCAGCTCCCAGCGCGTCAGGTCCACAGGCGGGAGGCCGGTGGGCCGGTGTGCGGTCGGCGTGGTCAGCGGGTCGGAGCGCACGCCCCGGATCACCACCCGCCCGGGGCCGTCCGGCAGCACGGAGACCCGCGTGCACCGCCAGGCGTCCGCCAGGAACCGCGCCGACTTCTGGTACTCCTCCACCCCGACCTGCGGCAGCGTCCGCGCCCGCACGATCACCCCGAACCGGTCCGGCTTCACCTTGATCTTCGGCGTCAGGACCCGGGGCGCGGGGGTGGGGCCGTCCTTGTGCGCGGTGATCTGAGCGAGCAGGCTCGGGGTCTTGTCGGTGACCGTCAGCCCGGCCATCCGCGCGAGCCGTACCCAGCCCCAGCGCACCCGCACGGCCTGCCGCATGCTGACCCGCGTGCCCCGGTCGGCCCGCACGTAGCGACCCACCGCCACCAGCAGCCACACACCGACCAGGACGGCCACGGCCAACAGCGCGTCCGGTGCGTACTCCGGCACGGAACTTTCGAAGCGGATCACTGGGTTGCCTCCACCGTCACCAGCTCCAGGCGGGCGGCGCGGCAGGCGACGCCGTCAGAGAGCTGCCCGTTGAAGATCCGCGCCCACGGGGTCGCGAACAGCTCCACGGGCCGCACCATCACACCCGGCTTGAGCCCGGCGGCCAGCCCGGTCTCAGGGACGGTGATCTTCAGGACCTCGGCCCGGCCGTCCTCCATGAGCATCACGGTCACCGTGTACAGCGACGCCCCGGTCTCCCGATCGGTGGCGACCTCCCCGGTCTGCTGGTCCTTGATCTTCAGCACCGGGTCGGTGCCCGCGATGCACACCGCCGACGGCAGCAGGGCAACACGGATTCGATTCATGGCCATGCCATCACACCCCTTGTTCGATGGAGTCGCTTGATCGACTCGCACGACCATGGCGCTACGGCGATACAGGCGCAACGCTCGATTAGGTGGGACGGTCGATCAGGTCGGTCACGCGGGCATGCGTCGCAGGCGCTACGGCCGCTACGGTTGGCTCATGACACTGCCTTTGGACGAGGACCCGCGGCCCCCCTATCTCCAGGCTGCCGAAGTGCTGCGGGCCGCCATCCTCAGCGGCGAACTCCAGCCCGGCGAGCGCCTGCCGTCGGCACGTGACCTGCAAGAGCGGTTCGGCGTCGCCAGTTCCACGGTTCAGAACGCCCTGCGCGTCCTGCGACAGGAGGGGCTGGTCTACTCCGTGCTCGGCCGGGGCAGTTACGTCAGCCTTCCTCTCGACGAGAAGGACATCGAGGGGCGAGAGGCCGATGGGGAGGCAGAAGAGGATGGCCCCTTCCCACCCGGGTGGCGCTCGGCCCGAACCGAGGACAACCGTCCTCCTTTCGTCCGAACAGCAGACACCCTGCGCGAAGAGATCGAAGAAGGGGTCTTCCCTCCGGGCAGTCAACTTCCCTCGGCGCGTGAGCTGCAAGAGCGGTTCGGCATCGCCAACTCCACCGCGCAGAACGCCCTCCGCCTCCTGAAGAGCGAGGGGCTGATCTACGCAGTCAAGGGACGTGGCGTCTTCGTCCGCACCGCCCCCACGCCGGGCAAGCACTACAGCTCCAAGGTCGTTCAGCACCTCCAGCGCGAGGAGCTCGAACGCCAGGCCCGGAGTACGGCCGGCGAGTTCTCACACCTCTCCGACGCCGAGCTCAAGGCGCTCGCCAGCCAACTCCACGACGAGCTCAACCGAACCCGCGACGCCTACAAGGCGGCGGTCGAGAAGGGGCGGAAAATCACGAGAGAACTGGCCCGCCGAGGCCAACTCGCGCCACCGCTCCACGACGACCCCGCAGCAGCCCGCAAGGAACTCGAAGACAAGCTCTCCCAGGCGAAGAAGCGCCGCTGACAAGCGTCCACATCCCATCAGGCGGCCCTGTCCAGCGTCGCAGTGGGTGAGCTGTTCAGAGTTTCTTTACTTGATCAAGGGCGTCCCGCTGACGCGGGCCGCCGCGCGCCGGCGGTCGGTGACCGCCGCCTGCTCCTGTCTGCCGCCCCGCTGGCGACGGCCGCCGACCACTCGGCGCGCAGAGCCCGGGAGCGTAGGCCGGACCACCAATCGGAAGCCCCGGTGCGACCGCTCAGCAGCAGACTGGCCGGGCACCTGAGAGGCCGCCCGGCGGGCTCGCGCCGTCCCGGACGCCCATGCCTGGTGCCTGGCTGGGGGCCGTGACGATGGAAATAACTGGGCTGATGCCGGTGCGGGGTTGAGCGAGACACACGTGGCGGGTGGCCGGTCGGCACGCCCGCCGTCGTGGCTGACTTTCTGTGGCAGAGGCCAGAACCCCCACAGCCATGGGCGCGGCACGCACGTGAGGCCCGCCCCTGCCGGGGCTGACGAGGAGGGGGAGCCTCGATCGGTTGCGCCCGGCAGGGACGGGAGTCGGGTGGGTCAGCGCGGTGCGGCGCCTGGGCGAGCGAGGTGGGTCACGTCTGGCGCCAGGCCCGCCAGGGCCGGGTGATGATCTCCCGGTAGGTGTGGTGGGACGGGTTCTGACCACAGTGCCGCAGCACCCACTCCTGCGGTTCGGCGAAGTCCTCGCTTGTCGGCGAGGCCTCTCCGTCCACGGCGCACTGCATCGCGTAAAGGACCGGCTCCGCGTCCGGCTCGCGGTCGGGCTGGAGCGTCCAGGTCTCGTAGCGCAGGACCGAGCGCGGGGTCACCGTCCCCACCTCCGGTTGGCCACGGCCACCTTCGCGCTCAACTCCTCCGTCGGAGTCGGCGAACGTACGTCTTCGGGTGGCACGTCCCACTCCCGACCACCGCGCGGCGGCCGAAGCTGCACGTACGTCCCCACATGCCCCATCACCACGCCCACCTTGCCGTTCCGCCGGTCGACCACCAGGGCGCCAGCATCGGGCGAGACGGTGTGCCCGTCGGCATCAGGGGTGGGGGCCGTCATCGTGACCACCCCGGCGAGGCGGCGCGGGACCGGGCGTCCAGTCGCAGGGCGGGAACACGTGGGGTGGCACTCATTCGCACGGTGACGCTCCTCGGCGGCGTTGATGCGTGCCCCTGGGCCTGTTAGTGCCGCAGGGTCGGCACCGATCCTCACGCCGGTCACCGGGACGAAGGAACCTCCACCAAACCCCACTTCGGGACGTCCTGCACCGTGTAGAACGTCCCTAGTGCCGTCCTGAGACCAAGGGGGAGACTCGTGCCGAACGAGAGACTACGAGCCGTCATGGCGGCGGGAGGCTGGACGTACGCCGCACTCGCTCAGCAGGTCGAGGTCGACCCCAAGTCGGTCGAGCGCTGGGTGAACCTCGGGCGTATCCCACGTCGTGCCACCGCCCTCCAGGCGGCCAAGGCCCTGGGAGAAGACGTGCACGCACTCTGGCCGGCACTCCGCCAAGCCCGCCCCGCCCGCGCCATCAGCCCCGAACTGGTCGCGCTCTACGAACAGCGGGCCGACATCCCCGTCTCGACGTTCACCGACCTGATGGCCCAAGCCCGGGAACGGATCGACATCCTCGTCTACGCGGCAGTCTTCCTCCACGAGGCGTACCCCCGGCTGAACGAACTCCTCACCGAACGCGCCGCCGAAGGCTGCACCATCCGCATCGCAATCGGGGACCCCGACAGCGACAACGTCCAAGCCCGCGGCCAGGAAGAGCGGTTCGGCCACGGCATCGAATCCCGCTGCCGCCTCGCACTCATGCACTACAAACCGCTCGCCGACACCCCCGGCATCGAAGTCCGCACCCACGAAACCACGCTCTACAACTCCCTCTACCGCGCCGACGACCAGCAACTCGTCAACGCACACGTCTGGGGCGTCAACGCCTACGCAGCCCCCGTCTGGCATCTTCGCCGACACGAGACACGCGGCATGTTCGACACCTACGCCGACAGCTTCGACGCCGTGTGGACGACCGCGACCCCCGTACGAGAGGAAGACTGACCGTGGCCCGCACCGAGTACTACGACGACCCGAACGCCCCCAAGCCGAACAGCATGGTCGTCGCCGCCTCCGCCGTCGTCACCGACGACCACGGGCGCATCCTCCTCCAGCGCCGCCGCGACAACGACCTATGGGCCCTGCCCGGAGGCGGCATGGACCTCACCGACTCCCTGCCAGGCACGGCCGTCCGCGAGGTCAAGGAAGAGACCGGCCTCGACGCCGAGATCACCGGCCTGGTCGGCACCTACACCGACCCGAAACACATCATCGCCTACACCGACGGCGAGGTCCGCCGCCAGTTCAACGTCTGCTTCACCGCCCGCATCACCGGCGGCCAACTGACAATCTCCGACGAGTCCACCGAACTCCGGTTCGTGCCACCCGAAGAAATCGAGCAGTTGCCGATGCACCACACCCAACGACTCAGGCTCCAACACTTCCTGGAACAGCGCGAGAAGCCGTACCTGGGCTGAATCGTCTGACGGCAGTAGCGACGGCAACAACCCCGCACAACCACGGACACCCACGCACTTCACCGGACCAGCAAACTGCGCTTGACCTGCGAAAAGGCAGGTCGAAGGCTGCGCGTAGCACACGTACTATGTGCTGGCGGGCGCCACCCCGATCCTCGTTCACAATTGCGGTGAGGGCGTTGCGACATTGCACTACCATGGCGAGGTAAATCACTTCAGCATTGAGGTGACGGATGGTGAGACGGTGACGCGCACGCATCTGATGCCTCACGATGGGGAGGCTGTCGTCTCACCGTATTCTGGTCCTCCGAGCATTATGAGTCGAGACATCGATCTTCCGAATGCTAGGGCTGCCCTGGAATTTCAGAATGACACTCAGGGGAGCTGGGGTCCATATCATCCACTGGGAAATAGTTGCCTGACCTACTGTGCAGGCGTTCTCCGTGCGGGAGGGGCTTCCGTTCCGGAAGGAAAGGCGGCTATTCCATGGGCGAGGAAGTTCCTTTCTGGAGGCCAGTAGGCTTTTCGCTGATGACCTCATGACCAGCGCTTCCAGTCGCTGCGTCCCGATCGCAAGGAATTTGGATGGCTGCAAGAAACTCCGAGGCGCTCGATGTACTCCTCAAGGTAGCTGCTGACCCAAGGGTTTCGTGGCGCACTGTCGAGCTCGCGGGGAGAGGAATCTCGGCGGACGCGGCGGGTGTCGTGTGGGTGCTTTCTGAGGGCAAGCACTCCATGAGCGGGGAAGAGCTGTCCGATCTCCTTATGGGTCAGGGTGATTTGATTGATTATCTAACCGAAACGTGGCGATCCTTCGAAAGTGGACATATTTCTAGTAAGGATCTTGAGGTCCAGCTAGAAAGGGTTGTGCTGGGGCTGGAGGAGTGGATTCCGCGAGACTCCGGTTAGCGAAATCAGCAAGCCCCGCCGGAATCGCTCCGGCGGGGCTTCTGGGTGTCTTGACGGCAACGGTTGACGGCAACGTCAGCGGGCGGGTGCCTCACGAGGCGGCGGGTCGTCGCCGTTGTCGGTCTGCGTCCGGGTCTCGGACTATTGATTCAGAAACGGTTCGGATTCTGGGTCGTTGTTGGTGTGTGAGCGATCTGGTGGGGGGCGCGCGGCATCTGTCGCCGTCGGCGCAGGAGGCCCTGCGGTTGCGGGCGGTGGCGGCGTTGGTGGCGGGGCGGGACCGTGAGGACGTGGCGGCGGTGTTCGGGGTGTCGTTGAAGGCGGTCGACATCTGGTGGGCGAAGTGGCAGGTCGGCGGGCGGGAGGCGCTGGTGATGCGCCCGCGGGGCAAGCCGGTCGGGGTGCACCAGGTGCTCGGGGAGACCGAGCAGGCCGCGGTGCGGCAGGCGGTCCTCGATCACCGGCCCTGTCATGTGGGGCTTTCCGGGCAGTTGTGGACGCGGCGGTTGGTGGGCGAGCTGATCGCGAAGCTGTACGGGGTGCGGCTGACCGAGGTGGGGGTGGGCAAGTACCTGAAGCGTTGGGGGCTGTGCTTCCAGCGTCCGGACAAGCGGGCCGTCGAGCAGGACCCGGATGTTGTCCGGCACTGGCATCAGGAGGCCTGGCCGGAGATCCGTGCGACGGCGAGGGCCGATGGCGGTGAGATCCTCTTCGCCGATCAGGTCGGCATCCGCTCGGGCTAGGTCACCGGCCGCACCTGGGGAGTGAAGGGGGAGACACCTGTGGTGCGGCGGAGCGGGAACCGGTTCTCGGTGAACGCGATGTCGGCGATCGGCGCCAGGGGCCGGATGCACTTCATGGTCTTCACCGAGTCCTTCACCGCCGAGGTGATGTGCCGCTTCCTGGACCGGCTCGCCGGCCATTTCGACCACAAGATCCACCTCGTGGTCGACGGGCACTCCGCCCACCGCTTGAAGAAGGTCCGCACATGGCTCGCCGCCCATCCCGACGCCGTCGAGCTGCACTTCCTGCCCCCGTACTCGCCCGAACTGAACCCCGACGAACTGGTCAATGCCGACCTCAAGCACAGCCTGCCCAAGCAGCACCGGGCCCGAGACCAGGCCGAACTCGCCGCCGAGACCCGCCGCTTCTTTCGCAGACGCCAACGCCAGCCACACATCGTCCGCGGCTACTTCGGCGGCCCGCACGTCCGCTACGTCCTGGACGAGAACCCCATGAGTTTCTGATCAATATTTTTGACAGTGAGCTTCTTCCTGTCCAGGCCGGTCAGTAGTGGTCGCGGGCCTGGATGATCTCCAGGCTGCCGGAGTCGGTGACGTGGTAGACCAGCCGGTGTTCCTGCGTGATGCGGCGGGACCACCAGCCGGACAGGTTCCCTTTCAGCGGCTCGGGCTGGCCCCTGCCTTCGAAAGGTTCCGTTCGATCTCCTTGATGAGGTCATTGACCCTGCGGAGCGTCTTGCGGTCGGTGTCGGCCCAGTGGGTGCAGTCCTCCCACCCGTCGTCCGAGAACGACGTCTTCACACGTCCTCCGTGTCGATCAGCTCTCGTACGGTGCCGCGTCCGGCATCCATCTGCTCGATGGAGCGCATGAGGCGGGCGGCGTTGCGGGGGGAGCGCATCAGGTACATCGTCTCCTCCCAGCCGTTGTAGTCCTCCTCGGACATGATCACGACGGTGCCCGCCTTCGACGTGACGCGCTCCGGCGCGTGGTTTTCGGTGACGCGACGGATCAGACCGAAGAAGTCCTTCCGCGCTTGGCTTGCGTTGATGGTCATGGGTTCCTCCTGCGCATGTCCTGGCGTCTGCGTGGCTTTTTTGCCGCACCGGCAAGGATGTTTGCCGGGGCGTCCCGCCGCGCGCACCATCTTCGTAGATGGAGGAGGTTCGCATGAGCGACAACACGCAGATGTACGACGTAGTGGTGATCGGCGGCGGGGCCGCGGGACTGAGTGGGGCCCTGGCCCTGGGGCGGGCGCGGCGGTCCGTGCTGGTGATCGACTCGGGCAGCCCGCGCAACGCGCCCGCGGCGCACGTCCACAACTACCTGGGCCGCGAGGGCACCCCGCCCTCGGAGCTCCTGGCGATCGGCCGGGAGGAAGTGGCCGGGTACGGCGTGGAGGTGGTGCCGGGCGAGGTGACGGTGGCCGAGCGGCTGCCGGAGAACGCCGGCTTCCGGGTCGTACACGGGGACGGCACGGCCGTCACGGCGCGGCGGCTGCTGGTCACGACGGGGCTGACCGACGAGCTGCCGGCGATCCCGGGCCTGGCCGAGCGGTGGGGGCACGAGGTGCTGCACTGTCCGTACTGCCACGGCTGGGAGGTGCGGGATTCGGCGATCGGCGTCATCGGTGTGAGCCCCATGGCCGTGCACCAGGCGCTGCTGTGGCGGCAGTGGAGCGACGACGTCACGCTCTTCCTGCACCAGGGGCCGGAGCCCTCCGACGAGGAGTACGAGCAGCTGGCGGCGCGCGGCATCGCGGTCGTGGACGGCGAGGTGGCCGGGGTCGAGGTGAGCGGCGGCCGGCTGACCGGCGTCCGGCTCGCGGGCGGCCGGGTGGTGGAGCGGGCGGCCGTGGTCGTGCAGCCGAGGTTCACCGCGCGGTCCGGCGTACTGGAGAGCCTGGGGCTGCGGCCCGTCCCGCTGGAGATGGGCGGGCACACCGTCGGCTCGTACATCGAGGCGGACCCGAACGGCGCCACGGCGGTGCCCGGGGTGTGGGTGGCCGGCAACGTCACCGGTCTCATGGAGCAGGTGATCGGCGCGGCGGCCGCCGGGCTCAAGGCCGGTGCGGCCATCAACGGGGACCTCGTGACCGAGGACACCCGGCGCGCCGTGGAGGCCCGCAACGCCCCCTCGGACGCGGAGATGTGGGACAACCGGTACCGCGAGAGCCGCCGCATCTGGAGCGGGAAGCCCAACACCGTGCTCGTGCGCGAGGTGGCGGACCTGAAGCCGGGCCGGGCGCTGGATCTGGGCTGCGGCGAGGGCGCCGACGCGGTGTGGCTGGCGGGCCGGGGCTGGCACGTCACCGCGACGGACATCTCGCGCGTGGCGCTCGAACGGGCCGCCGAGCATGCAGAGGAGGCCGGGGTCGCCGACCGGGTGGACTGGCGGTTCCACGACCTGGGCGCCACGTTCCCCGAAGGGGAGTACGACCTCGTCTCGGCGCAGTTCCTGCACTCCATGGGCGACCTGCCGCGCGAGCGGATCCTGCGCAGGGCGGCGCGTGCGGTCGCCCCGGGCGGGGTGCTGCTGATCGTGGGTCACGCGGGCTTCCCGGCCTGGGACCACCACCACGCGGACATGGAGCTGCCGACCCCCGACGAGGTTCTGGCCTCGCTGGAACTGCCCGAGGGGGAGTGGGAGGTGCTGCTCAGCGCGGAGCACGAGCGCGTCCAGAACGACCCGGACGGCAATCCCACCACCCGTACGGACAACGCCCTGAAGATCAGGCGGCGTTGACCGCGCGTACAGGACCGGTTCTGACCTAAACGGCTCGTACTGTCATCCCTGACGGCGGAACGGGAACGACGGAAGGCAGAACCATGAACGCCAACGAGCAGGCCACCGCGCACACCGGTTCGGACGAGCGGGCGGACCTCCTGGAGGCGCTGACCCAGCAGCGGCACTTCCTGCGGTTCACCACCCGGGATCTGACGGACGAGCAGGCGGGGGAGCGAACCACGAAGAGCGAGCTGTGTCTCGGCGGTCTCATCAAGCACGTCACCTCGGTGGAGCGGAGCTGGGCCGCGTTCATCGTGGAGGGGCCCTCGGCGATGCCGGACTTCACCGCGATGACCGAGGCCGACTTCGCGAAGCGGTCCGACGAGTTCAGGATGCTGCCGGGGGAGACGCTGGCGGGAGTGCTGGACGCCTACGCGGAGGTGGCGGCCGGGACCGACGAACTGGTCGCCTCGCTGCCCGACCTGGGCGTCTCGCACCCCCTGCCGAAGGCCCCGTGGTTCGAGGCGGACGCGCGGTGGTCGGCCCGCCGGGTGCTGATGCAGATCATCGCCGAGACCGCCCAGCACGCCGGCCACGCGGACATCATCCGGGCCCACATCCGGACCCTCATGGCCGGGACGGTCGACGACCTCGAAGCCGCCGCCCCCGGCGCCTGACCGCCTGCGCACGGTCCGCCGCCACGGAA
>NZ_JBEYCF010000081.1:0-20746 GCF_040632605.1 Streptomyces sp. NPDC019224
CTGAGCTAGCCCCGCCGGCCCGGGGTGGGGCCGCGCCGGGGCCGGGCCCGCCGTCGGTTAAGGGGGGGGGGGGCCGCGCGAGCGCGCCCCGCCCCCCCCACCGAAAGGGGTGAACCGGCGTAACTTTCCCGCCCCCGTAGCGTTCTGTCGCGCTATAGAGGCGGAGTGTCACCGGACGGGCCGCTCTTCGCGCGGCCCGATGCCCATTCAGCCCTCGGGATACACCCAGGGGTTGGGGCGGCACTCGATGCCGTTGAGGTCCAGCGTCTTGGTCTGCTGCTGCATGACCGGCGCGAGGGCGCCCCGCGTCCCGCAGCTCGCATGGTTGTGGCCGAGCCGGTGGCCGACCTCGTGGTTGATCAGCATCTGCCGGTACGCGAACAGCTTGTCCGGGCCGAAGGTGGCCGAACCCTGGGCCCAGCGGTAGGCGTTGATCATCACGCGCTCGGTGGCCGCCGAGTCGCAGGAGACGTTGTCCTCCAGGGTGTCCAGGCCCGACTTCTCGCACCACTCGCCGGTGGTGCCGGGGCTCGCCAGCGTGATGACGAAGTCCGGTTCCCCCTCCGAGATCCGTTCGAAGGTCATGTCTCCGTCGTGCGCCCAGCTCCGGTCGTCGTTGAGGGTCTTCTGGACGGCCTGGGCGAACAGCTGGGCGTCGAGGCCGAGCCCCTTCTCGACGTCGATCCGGTAGCGGTGCTTCGTCCCCTTGCCGGGCGCCTTCGCGGAGCCGGGCACGGTCTCGAACTCCCCCGAGCCCGTCATCGCCGGCGACAGCGGGTAGGGCTTGGCCATTTTCTGTTCATACGTAAGGGGTTTGACGGCCGTTCCCTTCGGGGACGGGGTCGCCCGACTGTCCGAACGGGAGGCGTCGCCCGCCTCGTCCCGGTCGACGCCCGCCGCCTGCGCGGCGGCGCTCCCGGCCGTGCGGTCGTGGGCGACCTGGCCGGCCACGACGACCGCGAGCACCGTGGTCACCGCGGCGGCGGCGACGCCGGTGAACGTGCGGCCCCTCCCGCTCCTGAGGTCCTTGGCCGGGGCGGGGGCCGGAGCCTCGTCGCGCCGGGGTTCCGGTTCGCGCGCGTCCCAGTCGGTGACGGAGCCGTACGGGCCCTCGGGCGCCGCGCTCCGCCGGCGCGGGGCGGGCGGTGCGGGCGATTCGTCGAACGCGTCGACGAACTCGCGCCGCGGGCCCGGTATCAGCGGCCGGGTACCGGTGGCCTGCTGGTGGTGCGCGGGACGCGGGACGCCGGGCCGGGCGGCGGGTGCGGGTGCCCGGAGGCCGGGCCCGCCGGGGGAGCGCCTCGGCCCCGCGCCCCAGCCGCCGCCGGGTTCACGCTGTTCGGGGTGGCCGCCGCGCACCTCGGGCGCCCCCGGGAACGGGCCGGGGCCGCCCGGTCCGGTCTGCCGTCTGCGGCGTCCGGTGCCCGCGGCGGGCCCGGGGGCCTCGCGCCCCGCCTCGTCCGCCTCGGTCCGCCCGGTCCCGGGCGCGCTGGGCACAGGGCCCTGCCGGCTGTGTCGTCCCACGCCCCGGATCAGCTCCCGCCGCATTCGTCGAGCAATTCCCGGAACGCCTGGGCGACCGCCTCCGGGTACTCCATCATCGCCACGTGCCCGGCGTCGGGCAGTGTCAGCAGGCGCGCGTCGCGGAAGGCCGCGGACGCCCTGCGGGCCATCCGGAACGAGACGAGCCGGTCCCGCCCGCCGTACACCAGCTGGGTCGGCGCGAGCACCCGCTCGGCCTGACGCCACAGCCCGTGCTGTCCGCCCAGCGTGTACGCGTCGACGATGCCACGGGCGGAACGCGTCATGGCGTCCCAGAAGTACGGCAGTTCCAGCCGGCGCTCCATTTCGGCCACCGCGTCGCGGAAGCCCGTCTCGGAGACCCGTGCCGGATCGCCGTAACAGAGTGCCATGACTCCGCGGGTGCGGTCCTCCGCGGTCCAGTCCCGGGTGAGCCGGGCGAACAGGGAAGCGACGCCCGGGAGTGCGAGCAGCGCGGTCGGGGCGGCCGAGCGCTGGACCCGGATCTCGGGGAGCGCGGGCGAGACGAGGGTGAGCGTGCGCACCAGGTCGGGGCGGACCGCGGCGACCCGGGTGGCCACCGCGCCGCCCATCGAGTTGCCGAACAGGTGGACGGGGCCGCGCTCCTGGGCGTCCAGGAGGCGGATGACGGCGCGGGCGTGCCCGGTGACCGAGTAGTTGCCGTCGTCCGGGGGCGGCGAGTCCCCGAAGCCGGGCAGGTCGACCGCCTCGCAGTCGGCCACGTCCTCCAGGAGCGGCATCAGGGCCGTCCAGTTCTGCGAGGAGCCGCCGAGCCCGTGCACGAAGAGGGCGGGCGGCAGTCCGGACCGCCGGGACGGCCGTGAACGGAGGGTGAGCGTCAGACCGGGCAGCTCGACGGAGCGCAGCCGCTCCCCCTCCGCGACCCTGACGGTGCTCACCGTGGGTGCCACCGCTGCGGCGGCGGCGCGGACTCCCGGCAGCTCGGTCGAAGACATGCGGCAATGTTACGAGATGATCACACGGGGGTTCATGTGTTCGCCGTCACACGATCGCATAGCGGCTTTCGGGGGTACCTCATAGGCTCGAACCGAGGAAGGGAGTCACCATGACGGTGGACCCGAGGGACCCGGAGACCTTCGAGGACGTCCAGCCGGACGAACCCGACCAGGAGACACCCGACGCGGACGCCGCCGAGCAGCACACCGAGCTGCGTCCGGAGAGCGACGAACCGCTCACGGACCTCGACCCCGGCGGCGCCAGCGAGGCGGACGCGGCGGACCAGGCCCGCGTGGTTCCCCAGGACGAGGACGATTACCGCTGATACGTCCTGCTCTGCGTCCCGGCCCGGGCGATCTGTGGCTACCGCAGCCGTCCGGTCCGTGAAATTCTGCGTCCGCGCCGCGCATACCGGGGTTACCCAAAAGTACGATGTCGGTATGGCGCGGCACGTACGGAACCGCTGTGCCGGACCACGAATTTGGGAGGCGGCGTGACAGCCATCGAGCAGACCGAGGCGGCGCGCCCGCGGGGCACTCGCCTGCCCCGCCGCGCCCGACGCAACCAGCTGCTGGGGGCCGCGCAGGAGGTCTTCGTCGCGCAGGGCTACCACTCTGCGGCGATGGACGACATCGCGGAGCGCGCCGGAGTCAGCAAGCCGGTGCTCTACCAGCACTTCCCGGGCAAGCTGGAGCTCTACCTGGCCCTTCTCGACCAGCACTGCGAGTCGCTGCTCCACGCGGTGCGCACGGCGCTCGCGTCGACCACGGACAACAAGCTGCGCGTGGCCGCGACGATGGACGCGTACTTCGCGTACGTCGAGGACGAGGGCGGTGCCTTCCGGCTGGTCTTCGAGTCCGACCTGACCAACGAGCCCGCCGTGCGCGAGCGGGTGGACCGGGTCTCGCTCCAGTGCGCCGAGGCGATCTCCGACGTGATCGCGGGCGACACGGGCCTGTCCAAGGACGAGTCCATGCTGCTCGCGGTGGGCCTCGGCGGGGTGTCCCAGGTGGTCGCCCGGTACTGGCTGTCCAGCCGGTCGGCCATCCCGCGCGACACGGCGGTCCAGCTGCTCACCTCGCTGGCCTGGCGGGGCATCGCCGGCTTCCCCCTGCACGGCATCGATCAGCACTGACCGCCCGGCGGGCGCCCGTGTTCGCTGCGGGCATGGCCCGAGGCGCTCTGCCGAGTCCCCTCAGCGGGCTAATGTGTGCTGCGTACGGCGCGGTTCACCGCGCAGGGACTGACCGTCGGAGGGACATAGCCGTGGAGGTCAAGATCGGGGTGCAGCACACGCCCCGGGAGATCGTTCTGGAGAGCGGGCTTTCCGCCGAAGAGGTCGAGAGCGCGGTGTCCGAGGCTCTCGCCGGCAAGGCGCAGCTGCTCAGCCTCACGGACGAGAAGGGCCGCAAGGTCCTCGTGCCGGCCGACCGGATCGCCTACGTGGAGATCGGCGAGCCCAGCACGCGACGGGTCGGGTTCGGCGCGCTGTAAGGGCGTACGGACGCGGAGACCGCGAGGAGCGGCCCGGTGGGGATTCCCCGCCGGGCCGCTCCTCGTTCGCCGCGCGCACTCCGGCTCCGCTGTGCGGCGGCCGGGCGAAGCCTGTCCGCCGCAGGGTTGTGACCGGCCGCTCACGGGTAGTACGAGCAGGACCGAAGCGCCCGTGCCGCATCCCTGCGAGGTGATCGTCCGTGATCGTGGAAACGTTGAGCGCCGTCGTGCTCTCGGTGGCCCTCTCCTGGGCGGCGCTGCGCTCGCTGGCGGACCGTCTCCCGGCCCGCCGGACCGTGTTCGGCGCGGGGGCGCTCGGGGCCGCGTTCGGCGCGTCCCTCATGCACTCGGTGCTGGGGCCGGGGCACCCGGCGGCCGTGGTGGTGGGTGCCGTGCTGATCGCCGCCGTGACGGTGTCCCTGCTGATCCGGCCGCGCAGCCGCCGGCTGAGCCGGTCGGCCGCCGCCTGACGCCGGCTCTCCCTACGCGGCCAGCCCCAGGGCGGCCATGCGCTTGGTGTGCGCCTCGGTGATCCGGGAGAACATCCGGCCGACCTCCGCCAGGTCGAAGCCGTCGGCGACCCCGCCGACCAGCATCGTCGACAGTGCGTCGCGGTCCGCGACCACGCGCTGCGCCTGCGAGAGCGCCTCGCCCATCAGCCGCCGCGCCCACAGCGCCAGCCGGCCGCCGAGCCTCGGGTCCGCCTCGATCGCCGCGCGCACCTTCTCGACGGCGAAGTTGCCGTGGCCCGTGTCGTCGAGCACGGCGAGGACCAGGGAGCGGGTGTCGGAGTCGAGGCGGACCGCGACCTCCCGGTAGAAGTCGCTGGCGATCGAGTCACCGACGTACGCCTTGACCAGGCCCTCCAGCCAGTCCGACGGGGCGGTCTGGCGGTGGAAGTCGTCGAGTGCCCGGGCGAACGGCTCCATGGCGGCGGTCGACTCCACCTCGATGGCCGTCAGCCGCTGTGTGAGCTGCTCGAAGTGGTGGAACTCGGCGGACGCCATCTTCGCCAGTTCCGCCTTGTCGGCCAGGGTCGGCGCGAGCTTGGCGTCCTCGGCGAGCCGCTCGAAGGCCGCGAGCTCCCCGTAGGCGAGGGCGCCCAACAGATCGACGACGGCGGCCCGGTACTGCGGCTGCGCGGACGCGGTGGCCCAGTCCTGGTCGGCGATTCTGGTCGTCGCGGGGGCTTCAGTGGCGTTGTCAGGCGTCTCCATGCAGCGCAGAATAGCCCGCCCGCGCGGGGGCGGAGGGGTCCGGCCGTCGAGCGGTGTCACACCGTTCCGACGAATTCGCCCAACACAGATGCGCGGATCCGGGGTACAGTGGTAATGCGCTTACTGAGCACTTTGCATCTGCTCGTAGCGCGAAATTGAATGAGGATGCCCGGTCGGTGGCCCGATCGGCTCCGACCCGACAGCCCTCCACGCGGTGCGTGCACACGTACGACCGCAGATGAGGGGCCCCCTCAGCGGCACGAGCGCTCGAGCGACGGCAGTGGTCCCGCGCCACCCGGCCCATCCGCCGGATGACCAACCCCGGCACGGTACGACCCCCTTCGTTCGCCTCGGACCGCGTCTCACAGAAGAGGCAGCACCCTGACTACGTTCCGAGACCTCGGGATTCTTTCCGAGACGGCCGAGGCCCTTGAGGCCGTCGGCATCATCTCCCCCTTTCCCATCCAGGAGCTGACGCTCCCCGTCGCCCTCTCCGGGTCCGACGTCATCGGCCAGGCCAAGACCGGCACCGGCAAGACGCTCGGCTTCGGGCTGCCGCTGCTGGAGCGCGTCACCGTCCTCGCCGATGTCGAGGCGGGCCGCGCCGCGCCCGAGGACCTGACCGACTCCCCGCAGGCCCTGATCGTCGTTCCCACCCGCGAGCTGTGCCAGCAGGTCACCAACGACCTGCTGACCGCCGGCAAGGTGCGCAACGTCCGGGTCCTCGCGATCTACGGCGGCCGGGCCTACGAGCCCCAGGTCGAGGCCCTCAAGAAGGGCGTCGACGTGATCGTCGGCACCCCCGGCCGGCTGCTCGACCTCGCGGGCCAGCGCAAGCTGGACCTCTCCAAGGTCCGCGCGCTCGTCCTCGACGAGGCCGACGAGATGCTGGACCTGGGCTTCCTGCCCGACGTCGAGCGCATCATCACGATGCTGCCGGCGAAGCGCCAGACCATGCTGTTCTCGGCCACCATGCCGGGCGCGGTCATCTCGCTGGCGCGCCGCTACATGTCGCAGCCGACGCACATCAACGCCACGTCGCCCGACGACGAGGGCACGACCGTCAAGAACACGGCGCAGTACGTCTACCGCGCCCACTCGATGGACAAGCCCGAGATGGTCTCGCGCATCCTCCAGGCCGACGGCCGCGGGCTCGCGATGATCTTCTGCCGCACCAAGCGCACCGCGGCGGACATCGCCGATCAGCTGGAGAAGCGCGGCTTCGCCTCCGGCGCCGTCCACGGCGACCTCGGCCAGGGCGCCCGCGAGCAGGCGCTGCGCGCCTTCCGCAACGGCAAGGTCGACGTGCTGGTCTGCACCGACGTCGCCGCCCGCGGCATCGACGTCGAGGGCGTGACCCACGTCATCAACTACCAGTCGCCCGAGGACGAGAAGACCTATCTGCACCGCATCGGCCGCACCGGCCGCGCGGGCGCCAAGGGCATCGCGATCACGCTGGTCGACTGGGACGACATCCCGCGGTGGCAGCTGATCAACAAGGCCCTGGACCTGAAGTTCCCGGACCCGGTCGAGACGTACTCGACCTCCCCGCACCTGTACGAGGACCTCGACATCCCGACCGGCACCAAGGGTGTCCTGCCGCGTGCCGAGCGCACCCGTGCCGGTCTCGGGGCCGAGGAGATCGAGGACCTCGGCGAGACGGGCGGCCGTGGCCGCAAGTCCGCCGCGCCGGCGCCCGCCGTGCGTGAGGAGCGTGCCCCGCGCACCCCGCGTCAGCGCCGTCGCACCCGTGGTGGCACCTCGGTCGCCGAGGACGCGGCCACCGTGCCCGCACCGGCCGCCGAGGTCGACGCCGAATCGGTGACCGACGCCCCGCGCACCCCGCGCCGCCGTCGGCGCACCCGGGTCGGTGCCGCCGAGGTCGCCGCCGAGGCCGCGGTGGCCGTGGCCGAGGCCCCCGTGGCGGTGCAGGTCGAGCCGGAGGCCGAGGCCGCGCCGAAGAAGCGCACCCGGGCCCGGGTGGCCAAGCCCAAGGAGGAGGCCGTCGCCGACGTCGTGGCCGAGCCGGTGACCGAGGAGGCCAAGCCGCGTCGCCGCCGTGCCCGGGTGGCCAAGCCGGTGTCCGAGGAGGCCGCCTTCCAGACCACACCCGTGGCCGAGCCGGAGGCGCCCGTCGTCACCCGGCCGCGCCGCCGCCCCCGGGTGATCAAGCCGGCCGAGGACGAGGTCGACTTCCAGATCGCGCCGATCTCCGAGCCCGAGCCGGTGCGCCGCCGCACCCGCACGGCGGCCAAGCCGAAGACGGAGGCCGTGGCGGAGACCACGGCCGCCGAGGGCGAGGCCAAGCCGCGCCGGCGCCGTGCGCCGCGCGCCACCGCGAAGGCCGAGAGCTGAGCGGACCAGGCACCGGCTGACGGGCGGCCCCGGGGAACTCCTCCCCGGGGCCGCCCGCCGTCTGTCCCCCGGACATCCCCGAGGGCCGCCCCGTGCGGGACGTCCGGGTACCGCGACGGCAGAGGTCCGCCCCGTCGCGACGCCCTGCACGCCCTCCCGCCGCACCGGCCGGAAGCCCGGGTGCGTCCCGTACGAGGGCTTCCGGCCGGCCCGCCGGGAAGCGGGGTCTCCCCTGTCCGAGCGGAGCCGAGAACTCGGAGTGGGGTCTCCCCTGTCCGAGCGGAGCCGGAAACTCGGAGTGGGGTCTCCCCTGTCCGAGCGGAGCCGAGAACTCGGGGAAGCATCCGACGCCGCTCCTTCCGGGCAGACCCCGGCTGCCGCGGCACTAGTCTCGTTCCATGAGCAGGCCACCCACCTTCATCCCGCCCCCCTGCGCCCGGGCCCGCGCCCTGCCCACCACGCGCGGGGAGTTCGCCGTGCTGGACGCGGCCCCCTCCGGCACACCGCGCGGCACCGCGCTGCTGGTGCCCGGATACACCGGCAGCAAGGAGGACTTCATCGCCCTGCTGCGACCGCTCACGGACGCCGGCTACCGTGCCGTCGCCGTCGACGGGCGCGGGCAGTTCGAGAGCGCCGGGACGGACGACCCCCGGGCGTACGCCCAGGACGAACTGGCCCGTGACGTGCTCGCGCAGGCGGCCGCGCTCGGCGCCGGCGAGGGCTCGGTGCACCTGGTGGGGCACTCGCTGGGCGGGCAGATCGGGCGGGCCGCCGTCCTGCTCGACGCCACGCCGTTCCGTTCACTGACCCTGATGTCCTCGGGGCCCGCCGAGGTCGTCGAGGCGCAGCAGGTCAAGCTGAAGATCCTCGGTGACGCGCTGGCGACCATGACCATGAACGACGTCTGGGCCGCGATGCGCGCCTTCGACCCGCCGGCCGAGGCGGACACGGACGGCGAGGACCTGCGGCGGCGCTGGCTCCGCCACCATCCGGCCCAGCTGATCGCGACGGGTCGTCAGCTGGCCACCGAACCGGACCGGGTGGCCGAGGTCGCCGCCGCGGGGTTGCCGGTCCACGTCGTCTCCGGTGAGGCCGACGACGTCTGGCCGGTGCCGGTGCTCGACGAGATGGCCGTACGGCTGGGGGCGCACCGGACCCGGATCGAGGGTGCCGAGCACTCCCCCAACACGGACCGGCCGGAGGAGACCAGCGCGGCGCTCGTCGCCTTCTGGGACGGTTTGCGGTAGTTCCCCGCAACCCCGCGGCTCCCCGTGACGCGGTCCTCAGTACTGCGCCTGAAGGTGCTGCCAGAAGCCGTCGCGCAGCGCCCGCCGCAGCGGCGGGTGGCCGCGCAGGGAGCGCTGGAGGAGGCGTTCGGCCTCGTGCAGCAGGTCCTGGTCGACCGAACCCGGCAGGAAAGGGTGGCCGGGCAGCAGGTCCGCCAGCGAGTCCCGGCCGCGTGCGGCGAGCCAGCCGGCCGCGATCTGCGCTCCGACGAAGTGGACGTCCTCGCGGGAGGGTGCGGGAGCGTCCTCCTCGTAGGTGGTGACGGCGCGTCTGGTCACGTACGGGCGGCAGAAGTCCAGGTCGAAGGTGCGCTGGCTGTCCACCTCCCAGAGCAGCGGCTCCGCCTGGTTGCGTCCTTCGCCCGCCTCGATGCCCCACAGGTGGACCCGGGCGCCGTAGCCCTGCGCGGCCTCGACGGCGGACACCAGGTCCTCGTCGCCGCCGACGAGCGCGGCGTCGCTGATGGCCCGGTGGCGGGCGAGCGACTCCAGGTCGGTGCGGATGAGGGAGTCGACGCCCTTCTGCTGGTTGCTGGCGTTGAGGTTGCCGAGCCTGACCTTGACGTCGGGGAGTTCGGCGATGGTCTGCTGCTCGGTGGTGTGGATACGGCGCCGGGCTCCGTCGTACCAGTACACGCGCAGCAGTCTGCTGTCCGCGAAGATGGTGCGGGCCTTGTCGATGAACGCCTCGATCAGCCCTTCGGCGTCGAGATCGAAGGAGCGCCGGTCCTCGGTGCCGGTGACGAGCAGCCCGGCGGCGGCGTACACATACCCCGCGTCCACGAAGATCGCGTGGGTCGAAGGGGTCTTCGAGACCTCGGCGAGCACGCGCTCGAGCAGGGCGTTGGTGCGGTCCAGGCGCTCGCCGATCTCCGCCTCGTTCATGCGGGTCCCGTCGCGCCGCCGGTGATACGCACACGCTTGATTACCAGCTGGTACTTAGACATCCAAAAAATTTCCTTAGCGTAGGGAATGTTTGCAGGAGGCAAGCCGTTGAACCCGGTGTGGGGCGCTCGACAGACATGCCTGGCGCTCCTCATCCTTGCGGACGGGAGACCGTCCGCCCAGTAGTTCTCCAGCAGGAGGATCAGACGAAGGGAAGCCCTATGCGCTTCGAGATCATGCGACTCGACGACGTCGACGGTACCGCCGTGGACAGCACCGTCGTGGACGCCGCCTCCGTCAACCGGATCGTGCAGCAGGCCGCCGCCACGGGCCAGCGCATCTATATCCGACCGGCCGAAAGTTCGGCTTCATAACACCTTGCCGATGTGAGTTGTCGACGTAACGAAGACGAAGCGCCCCCGCACGGAACGTCCGTACGGGGGCGCTGTTGCGTGCGGGGGCGCGGGCCGGATCAGGTGCCCTGGATGACCTGGGTGACGCCGTTGATGATCTGCTGCACGGCGATGGCGGACAGCATCATGCCGGCCAGCCTGGTGACGAGCACGACGCCGCCGTCCTTGATGACGCGGATGATCAGCAGCGAGTAGCGCATGGTCAGCCAGAGCACGACGTGCATGGTGACGATCGCCGTCCAGACGGAGACCTGGCTCGCCACGCTGTCGGCGTGCTGCACGGCGAGGATCACGGAGACGATCGCGCCGGGGCCGGCCAGCAGCGGCATGCCGAGCGGGACGAGGGCGACGTTGACGTCCTTGGTCTGCGTCGGCTCGTCGGTCTTGCCGGTCAGCAGGTCGAGCGCGATCAGCAGCAGGAGCAGACCGCCGGCGATCATCAGCGCGGGGACGGAGACGTGCAGGTAGTCCAGGATCTGCTGGCCGAGCACGCCGAAGACGGCGATCACCCCGAAGGCGACGGCGACGGCCTGGAGCGCCATCCGGCGCTGCACCTTGGCGGGACGGCCCGCGGTGAGGGCGAGGAAGATCGGAGTGATTCCGGGCGGATCCATAATCACGAAAAGCGTGAGGAAAAGGGATCCGAAGACAGCGACGTCGAACACGGGTGAGCCTTGCGGGGAGAGAGCGGGAACGCGGTGGGTGGCCGCGGGAAGGAGGCGCACCGGGGGGCCGCCGGGGCATGCCGGACGGCGGCGGGTGCGCTGAGGGGACGAGCGGTGTACGCGGGTGAGGACCCGGCCGCCGTTACCGGGCGGCGGGTCCGCCGGCGCCCGGCACCGGGAAGGCTCCCGTGGCGCGCCGGGTGATCTCGCCGTAGATCTCGGGGTCGGTGGTGTACGCGCCGAGTTCCACGGTCTTGCGGCTGCCGTGGTAGTCGCTGGAGCCGGTCGTCAGCAGCCCCAGCTCGCGGGCGAGTGAGCGCAGCCGGGCGCGGGTGGGCTCGTCGTGGTCCATGTGGTCGGCCTCGATGCCGTCGAGCCCGGCGGTGGCCAGCTCGGCGATCGCGGCCTCGGGGACCGTGCGACCGCGTGTGACGGCGGCCGGGTGGGCGAGGACGGTGACGCCGCCGGCGGCCTTGACGAGCCGGATCGCGTCGAAGGGGTCCAGCTCGTGCTTCTCGGCGTACGCGCGTCCGCCGTCCCCGAGCCAGTCGGGCGTGAAGGCGTCGGAGACGGTCGCGACGACGCCGAGTTCGACGAGGGCGGTGGCGACGTGCGGCCGGCCGACCGAGCCGTCTCCGGCGATCCGGGCGACCTGCTCCCAGGTGACCGGCACGCCCAGCTCCCGGAGCTTGCCCACCATGGCCCGGGCGCGTGGCACCCGGTCGTCGCGCACCAGCTCGCGCTCGCGGGCGAACTCCGGCTCGTCCGGGTCGAAGAGGTACGCCAGCATGTGCAGGCCCACGCCGTCGACGCGGCAGGAGAGCTCGGCGCCCGTGACGAGCGTGAGCCCCTCAGGGAGCGCGGCGACGGCCTCGGCGTGCCCGCGCACGGTGTCGTGGTCGGTGAGCGCGACGACGTCGAGGCCCGCGGCGGCGGCGCCCAGCACCAGCTCGGCGGGGCTGTCCGTGCCGTCCGACGCGGTGGAGTGGGTGTGCAGGTCGATGCGCACGACTCGGACTCCAGTGCTCGCGGCGGAGGGGGACACCCCAGGATAACCGGCACGCGGGCTTGGTTCGGGCCTTGCGCCGGGCCGTCGTCAGGGCCCCGTCAACAGCCGGGACGTGAGCGCGCCGCAGGGCACCAGGTCGACCTCTCCCCCGGCGTCGCGCAGGTCCGTCAGCACCAGCTCGTCGTACAGGAGCAGCCCGGACTGCTCGGGCCACACGATGGCCCAGAGCCACAGGCCCCGCGCCTCGCCCGCGAAGACGGCCCGGTCGGAGGGGGCGTCCTCGACGTGCCAGAGCGGGGTGGGGCGGCCGGCGGCGAGCACCTTGGAGTCCGGGGGTCCGTCCACCCGCAGCGAGGGCCCCGGGTCGGGGCCGTCGATTCCCGCGTACCGCGCACCGAGCCCGACGCCCAGCTCCTCCGCGACGAGCAGCAGCTCGCCCATGCCGCCGAGCGGCCCGGGGCCGGAGCAGGCGACGGCGGTGGCCCGTCCGCCGGTGCGGTCGTCCCCGGCGCAGGCCACGCCCGTGAACAGCCAGCCCACCGGCAGCGGCCAGGGCATCCACACGGGCACCTGCGCCCGGTGCACCACCACGCCGAGCGCCTCGACGCTCGGCGGGACGACCGGCTGGAGCGGATGCACGCCACCATGGACATCGCACTGCCAGGAGTCGGCGAAAAGCCCGGGCGCCCGGACCCGGCCTCCACACTTCGGGCAGCTTGGTTCGCCCCTCATACCGTCCAACGGTCCTCTCCGGCCCTCGCCGCGTCAAGGACGGTCGCCCTCGCGCGGCGCGCACCCGGACTTCCTTCCCCCCGTAACGCCCGGCCACCGGACTCCTCACCGGCCAATTTAGATGTAGCTTGCATTCATTAGATTCTCTAACTTATTCTGTGCATAGCCCATCGATCCAGCGGAGAGGGAGAGGCCCATGCCGTCAGAGGCAGTACCGGAGGATCCGTTCCATCAGGAGCCGGTCAGCATCCTGCGTCAGCCCAAGGCCGTCTGGGCCACGGCGGGCGCTTCCGTGGTCGCGTTCATGGGCATCGGCCTGGTGGACCCGATCCTGCCGTCCATCGCCAAGGGCCTGGAGGCGACGCCGAGCCAGGTGTCGCTGCTCTTCACCTCGTACTTCCTGATCACCGCCGTCGCGATGCTGGTGACCGGCTTCGTCTCCAGCCGCATCGGCGGCCGCAAGACGCTGCTGGCCGGGCTCGCGCTCGTGGTGGTCTTCGCGGCGCTCTCCGGCACCTCCTCGTCCGTCGCCGAACTGGTCGGCTTCCGGGCCGGCTGGGGACTGGGCAACGCGCTGTTCGTCTCGACCGCGCTCGCGGTGATCGTCGGCGCGGCGGCCGGCGGCAGCTCGGCGGCGATCCTGCTGTACGAGTCGGCGCTCGGCCTCGGCATGGCGTGCGGGCCGCTGCTGGGCGCCCTGCTCGGTGACGCCAGCTGGCGCTACCCGTTCTTCGGGACGGCCGCGCTGATGGCGATCGGCTTCGTCTGCATCACGGCGTTCCTGAGGGAACAGCCCCGGCCCGCCCGCAGGACGTCGCTGCTCGACCCCCTCAAGGCGCTCGGCCACGGCGGGCTCGCCTCCGTCGCCGCCTCCGCGTTCTTCTACAACTACGCGTTCTTCACGATCCTGGCGTTCACCCCGTTCGTGCTGAACATGACGCCGTACAAGTCCGGCGCCGTCTTCTTCGCCTGGGGCCTGCTGCTCGCCGTCTTCTCGGTGCTCGTCGCGCCCCGGCTGCAGCAGCGGTTCGGCTCGCTGAAGGTGCTCGGCGCCTCACTGGTGCTGCTCGCCGCCGACCTGCTGGTCCTCGGCTACGGCAGCCACACCACGGCCATCGTCTGCACCATCGTCTCCGGCGCCCTCATCGGCATGAACAACACCGTGTACACGGAGCTGGCGCTCGGCGTCTCGGACGCGCCGCGCCCCGTGGCCAGCGCGGGCTACAACTTCGTCCGCTGGTTCGCCGCCGCCGCGGCGCCCTATCTGGCCCCGAAGATCGAGGAGTGGAGCAGCATCCACATCCCCTTCGTGGTCGCCGCCGTCGCCTCGCTCCTGGGCGCGGTCGTGGTCGGGGTCCGGCGCTCCGCGCTGACCCACGAGGCGGAGAAGCTGGAGCCGAAGCACGCCGCGGAGGACGGCGTCACGGTCTTCGCCGACTGAGGCCGTCAGTCCAGAACCGCGGAACGCCGCAGGGGATCGCGCAGGTCGGTCCCCTGCGAGAGCCATTTCTCCTGAAGCGCCTGCGCACCGTGGACCCGCTTCCAGGCGGCCTCGTTGTGCGTCATCGGCAGCAGCGGCAGAAAGCGCACCGGCTCCAGGGCTCCGCCCGTCTCCCGGCCGCCGCCCAGCACGGCTTCATCCAGCTCCAGGTCCTCCACCAGCCCCCCGCTCTCCGCGACCAGCACCGAGGTGAAGGGCGCCCCCGGCCACAGCGGTTCGCCCACGTCCAGCGAGGCGCCGGGTGCCACGACCAGGCCCTCCACCTGGGGCGAGGCGGCGAGCACCGCGAGCTTGCGCAGCACCTGGTCGGTATCGGCGAGCCCGCCCCGTACCGAGAGCACGAGTTCGGCGCGCGGGCCCTTCACCGGGTCGGCCAGGACGGCGGTCGGGTCGGACATCGGCTGGGCGGACATGCCGAGTGTGGCGTACCGCACGATGTCGCCGTCGATGAACCGGAGCACCTCGATCCGGTCCGTTCCGAGAAACGTCACTGCCGCGCGTGCGTCCGGTTCGCCCAGGGCCGTCCGCAGACGCGCCTCGACCAGAGCAAGAATTTCTGCCATGCGGCGAGCATAGGACGCGTATGGAACGGGCAAAGTAAGGGATTGGCCCTGTACCGGCTGCTAGCCTGGGGTGTCGGCCGGGGCAGCACGCAGAAGCGTCGCTCTCAAGTCCCGGCACTACGTCGTCCCTCACGGGGGACCGGCTGGAGGAGGTGGGGCTGCGGTGGATCCGAGTCGATCGTGCAGTACCAACCGCTCTTCCGCCGACCGCCTCTCCGCGTGATCTGACACCCGGTCGGGGCCGATGGCATGTCGCACGACGGAAGAGCACGCCTTTTTGCCTGTCTGTAGCGAACGCCGTCATCGTGCCGCCGCGGTGCCGCCCGCTTTGCGGATGTGAGCCCACGTCCCCATTCCGGGTTGTTCCAGGCCCTCGACGACAGCCCTCCGTGAAGGAGCCAGCCATGTCGATGATCCGTGACCTGCGCGCCGTCGTGCGCCCCTCCCTGCGTAAGACCGCCCCCCTGCACAACAGCTACGACACCACCCGCGACCCCTCCGCCTCCAGCGCGGTCGTCGACTGCGCGGTCTACCGCGACGGCCGCCGCATCGCCGAGGTGGACGGCACCTGCCGCACGCCGCACGAGGCGATGCTCCGGGTGCGCGAGAACGGCGGTTTCGCCTGGATCGGCCTGCACGAGCCGACCGAGGAGGAGTTCGCGGGCATCGCCCGGGAGTTCGGGCTGCACCCGCTGGCCGTGGAGGACGCGGTCCACGCCCACCAGCGCCCGAAGCTGGAACGGTACGACGACACCCTGTTCACGGTCTTCAAGACCATCCACTACATCGAGCACGCCGAACTGACCGCGACCAGCGAGGTCGTGGAGACCGGCGAGGTCATGTGCTTCACCGGCCGGGACTTCGTCATCACCGTCCGGCACGGCGGCCACGGCTCGCTGCGCGCGCTGCGCCACCGGCTGGAGGACGACCCCGAGCTGCTCGCCAAGGGCCCGTCCGCGGTGCTGCACTCCCTCGCCGACCATGTCGTCGACGGCTACATCGCGGTGGCGGGTGCGGTGCAGGACGACATCGACGAGGTGGAGATCGAGGTTTTCTCCACACCGGACAAGGGAAGTTCGCGCGGCTCGGACGCCGGACGGATCTACCAGCTCAAGCGCGAGGTGCTGGAGTTCAAGCGGGCCGTCTCCCCGCTGCTGCGTCCGATGCAGCTGCTGAGCGAGCGCCCGATGCGGCTGATCGACCCGGACATCCAGAAGTACTTCCGGGACGTCGCCGACCACCTGGTGCGCGTCCAGGAAGAGGTCATCGGCTTCGACGAGCTGCTGAACTCCATCCTCCAGGCCAACCTGGCGCAGGCGACCGTCGCGCAGAACGAGGACATGCGCAAGATCACGTCCTGGGCGGCGATCGTCGCCGTGCCGACGATGATCTGCGGGGTCTACGGCATGAACTTCGAGCACATGCCGGAGCTGCGCTGGACGTACGGCTACCCGATGGTGATGGGCTTCATCGGCGTGGTCTGCTTCTCCATCCACCGCATGCTCAAGCGCAACGGCTGGCTCTGAGCTTCCCCGTCCACCGACGTTCTAAGCTCTGCCTCATGACTGCTGCTGACACGCTGCTCGGGCCGGCCCTCGTCGAGGAGGCCACGAAGAAGTCGGGCCTCGTCTGGGTGCGCTCCACCGGTCCGGCGCGTGCGCTGTGGCACGTATGGCACGAGGGCGCCGCGCACCTGGTCGGCGACGGTCCCGGCGAGCAGCCGCTGCCGGCCGGTCTCACCGAGGGCGCCACCGCGGAGGTGACCGTCCGCAGCAAGGACAAGGGCGGCCGTCTCGTCGCCTGGTCGGCCTCGGTCACCGTGCTCGCCCCGCACTCCGACGCGTGGGAGGCCGCCGTCGCCGAGCTGAAGGGCAAGCGGCTGAACGCGCCGGACGCGGAGCGGATGCCGGAGCGGTGGGCGCGCGAGTGCCGGGTCGTACGGCTCACGCCCCTCGACGCGCGCACCGAGCTGCCGGAGACCTCCGGAGCGGCCGCGCCGCTGCCGACGACGGCGACGACCCGGCTTCCGGTCCCGGCGGGCCTGCCGCGCCTGCTGAAGCGCTCGCTGCGCCGTTAGCGCCAGGAGGCCGCCCGGGACGGCCTCAGGACGACGTCCTGGGGAGCTGCTTGCCGTAGTCGACGGTCTCGTCCTCGGCGGGGGCCCGCAGCGTGAAGTCCTCGCCCCAGTCGGCGAGCGTGATCACGCCACCGCCACCGCCCCGGGCGAAGCGCAGCGGATACGGCTTGCCCTCCAACGAGACGTCGAGCGCGCCGCCCGCGCCCTCGCCGCCCATGATCCGCACCGTGCGCACCCCGGTGACCTCGTCGCGGTCGCCCTTGGTGAGCTCGCCGTGCAGCGTGAGCATCCCGTCGAGCAGCACCTTCTTGTCGGTGAAGCCGCTCAGCTGTTCGTACGTGGGGTCGTCCTCGGGGACCTTGACGTACTTGTCCCGCAGCTTGTCCGCCGCCGACGCGCCCTCCCCGCCGGCGTCCGCCCCGCCCTCCTCGTCGTGGCTCCAGAAGCCGGCATCGGCCTTGAGGTAGAGCTCGTCACCGGTCCGCAGCAGCGTGAAGGTGCTGTTCTTCGAGGTGACGGAGCCCGCGCCGCCCTCGTCCTTGAGCCGCATGTCGATCTTGTACGTGCCGCCCTTGCCGACCAGCGTCCCGGCGAGGTGCACCGCGTCGGCGGAGTCCGCCGCGGCCTGCGCCTTCTTCTCGATCTCCGGCGCGGAGAGCTTGCCGACGCCGTTGGTCCCCTTGTCCGGGTCCTCGCCCCCGCACGCGGTCAGGGCCGCGGTCAGCCCCGCGCAGAGCACGACGGCGAGGGAAGCGGTCCGGCGGCGGGCGCGGACGGCCGGGGCGGAAGAGGTCACAGGCGCACTGCCTCTCGTCTCCATGGTGGGGGGTGGCAGACGGCAGCGTACCCGGGTGGCCTACGCCAATGGCCCCAGAGCCGTACGGACGGTCCGCCGGGGCGGTCCGCGAGGGTACGGGCTAGCCTGATCACGTCATAACAGTGCGATAACCGTCGGAAGCGGGCAGCCCCGGCGCCCGGACGCGAGCGAGGAGGCGCAGGGATGACACCGGTCACGCCCCGGGTTTTCGTCTCGCACCTGTCGGGTGTGCCGGTCTTCGATCCCAACGGCGACCAGGTGGGGCGCGTGCGCGACCTGGTCGCGATGCTGCGGGTGGGCGGCCGTCCGCCCCGGCTGCTCGGCATGGTCGTCGAGGTGGTGAGCCGGCGGCGGATCTTCCTGCCGATGACCCGGGTGACGGGCGTGGAGTCGGGGCAGGTGATCACCACCGGAGTGGTCAACATGCGGCGCTTCGAGCAGCGGCCCACCGAACGCCTGGTGCTCGGCGAGTTCCTCGACCGCCGGGTGCGTCTGGTGGAGACGGACGAGGAGGTCACCATCCTGGACGTGGCGATCCAGCAGCTGCCGGCCCGCCGGGACTGGGAGATCGACAAGTACTTCGTCCGCAAGGGCCGGGGCGGGGCGCTGCGCCGCAAGGGCGAGACACTGACCGTCGAGTGGTCGGCGGTGAAAGGTTTCTCGCTGGAGGAGCACGGGCAGGGCGCCGAGTCCCTGGTGGCCACCTTCGAGAAGCTGCGCCCCGCCGACGTCGCCAACGCCCTGCACCACCTGACTCCGAAGCGGCGGGCGGAGGTCGCGGCCGCGCTGGACGACGACCGCCTCGCCGACGTCCTGGAGGAGCTGCCCGAGGACGACCAGGTGGAGATCATCGGCAAGCTCCAGGAGGAGCGCGCGGCGGACGTCCTGGAGGCGATGGACCCGGACGACGCGGCCGACCTGCTCTCCGAGCTGCCGGAGGAGGACAAGGAGCGGCTGCTGACGCTGATGCGCCCGGGCGACGCGGCGGACGTGCGGCGGCTGATGTCGTACGAGGAGCGCACCGCGGGCGGCCTCATGACGACGGAACCGGTCATCCTGCGCCCGGACGCCACGGTCGCCGACGCGCTCGCCCGGGTCCGCCAGTCGGACCTGTCACCGGCGCTCGCCGCGCAGGTGTACGTGTGCCGGTCGCCGGACGAGACGCCGACGGGCAAGTACCTGGGCACGGTGCACTTCCAGCGGCTGCTGCGCGATCCGCCGTTCACCCTGGTCAGCTCGCTCCTCGACAGCGACCTGGTGCCGCTGCCGCCGGACACCCCGCTGTCGGTGGTGACCAGCTATCTGGCGGCGTACAACCTGGTCTCGGTGCCGGTGGTGGACGAGAGCGGCTCGCTGCTCGGTGCGGTGACGGTCGACGACGTGCTGGACCACCTGCTGCCGGAGGACTGGCGGGAGACCGACTTCCACGGCCAGGAGGGGGTGCTCCGTGACCGGTGAGGACCGCTCCAGGGCCTCGAACGGCTCGACGGCCCTGACCCGCACGCCGCGCTACCGGCTCGACCAGCCGAAGGCGCCGCGCCGCAGGCTGCTGCCGGAGTACGACCCCGAGGCGTTCGGCCGGTTCTCGGAGCGCATCGCGCGCTTCCTGGGCACCGGCCGGTTCATCGTCTGGATGACGCTGATCATCATCGTCTGGGTGGCGTGGAACATCTTCGCGCCGGAGCATCTGCGGTTCGACGAGTACCCGTTCATCTTCCTGACCCTGATGCTCTCGCTCCAGGCGTCGTACGCGGCTCCGCTGATCCTGCTCGCGCAGAACCGGCAGGACGACCGGGACCGGGTCACGCACGAGCAGGACCGCAAGCAGAACGAGCGCTCCATCGCCGACACCGAGTACCTGACCAGGGAGATCGCGGCGCTGCGGATGGGCCTGGGCGAGGTCGCCACCCGGGACTGGATCCGCTCCGAGCTGGAGGACCTGGTGAAGGACCTGGACGACCGGCGGGCGCTGCTGTCGGCCGAGAGTGACGAAGACCGCTGACGTGGCTACCCACGCGTAGCCACAGGCGCCGTAACATCGTCCGTATGGCTACGGAAGACGCGGTGCTTGAGGCACTGGCGACAGTGAACGACCCCGAGATCCACCGTCCGATCACCGAGCTGGGCATGGTGAAATCGGTCGACATCGATCCTGACGGTGTGGTCGCAGTCACGGTGTACCTCACCGTCTCCGGCTGTCCCATGCGCGAGACGATCACCCGGAACGTGACCGACGCGGTGGCCCGCGTCGAGGGCGTGTCCCGGGTCGACGTCACCCTCGACGTCATGAGCGACGAGCAGCGCAAGGAGCTCGCGACCTCGCTGCGCGGCGGTACGGCGGAGCGCGAGGTGCCCTTCGCGAAGCCCGGCTCGCTGACCCGGGTGTACGCGGTCGCCTCCGGCAAGGGCGGCGTCGGCAAGTCCTCGGTGACGGTGAACCTGGCCGCGGCGATGGCGGCGGACGGGCTCAAGGTCGGTGTCGTGGACGCGGACATCTACGGTCACAGCGTGCCCCGGATGCTCGGCGTGGACGGCAGGCCGACCCAGGTCGAGAACATGATCATGCCGCCGTCCTCGCACGGCGTGAAGGTCATCTCGATCGGCATGTTCACCCCGGGCAACGCCCCGGTGGTCTGGCGCGGCCCGATGCTGCACCGCGCGCTCCAGCAGTTCCTGGCCGACGTGTTCTGGGGCGACCTGGACGTCCTGCTGCTCGACCTGCCGCCGGGCACCGGTGACATCGCGATCTCGGTGGCCCAGCTCGTGCCGAACGCGGAGATCCTGGTCGTCACGACCCCGCAGCAGGCCGCCGCAGAGGTGGCCGAGCGGGCCGGCTCGATCGCCGTCCAGACCCACCAGAAGATCGTCGGTGTCGTCGAGAACATGTCGGGCATGCCGTGCCCGCACTGCGACGAGATGGTCGACGTCTTCGGCTCGGGCGGCGGGGCCAAGGTCGCCGAGGGGCTGACGAAGACGGTCGGCGCCGAGGTGCCGGTGCTGGGCGCCATCCCGATCGACGTACGGCTGCGCGAGGGCGGCGACGAGGGCAAGCCCGTCGTGCTGTCCGACCCCGACTCCCCCGCCGGCAAGGCGCTGCGCACCATCGCGGGCAAGCTGAGCGGCCGTCAGCGCGGCCTGTCGCCGAGCTCGACGACCCGTACACCCGGGCCGCCGTGACCGCCGAGCGTGCCCTGCTCGCCGCCCTGGAGGCCGGCTGCTCCGCACCCGTGGGT